>SSMV01000019.1 GCA_004799435.1 Bradyrhizobium sp. | reverse complement strand
GGCATGTATTCCTGCCTCGCCGGCTTCGTCGAGCCGGGCGAGACAATCGAAGAGGCGGTGCGACGCGAGATCCTTGAGGAAGCCGGCGTCATCATCGACGAGGTTTCTTATCTCGCCTCGCAACCCTGGCCCTTCCCCTCCTCGCTGATGATCGGCTGTCTCGCCCGCGCCGCCAAAAGCGACATCGCGATCGACGGGGTCGAGCTCGAGGACGCGCGCTGGTTTTCGCGCGAGGAAGCGCTTGCGATGCTCGAGAAGCGCCATCCGGAGGGCCTGACCGCGCCCAATGCGATGGCGATCGCTCACCATATTCTGCGCCATTGGGCGACGAACCCGTAAGGGTCAAGAGCTCACCCGCAAACCGCGTCATTGCGAGCGAAGCGAAGCAATTCAGTAATCAGGATCTGGGGGGCGGATCCCTAACTCTCATTTGCTCTGCTATCCACTCGATGGCGACGTTTCCGTCCCACCCTTTCCGACCAAGACTTTCTGGCGTCACATCCGTGCTCGGCCAAAGACCGCCCAAAGTGAGTTTCTCAATACCCGCCTCGCTTAGCCTCTCTCTATAGAGCAGGTCACCGGGGCTGCTTCTGTCGAGCCGACAGAACGATGAGCATGCTCCCGCCAAGATGTCACAGATTTGAAGTTGCTCTTCTCGGGCCGAATCACCGAAACGGGTACGGACTACGTTCATTGGGAACTGAGCAACGACACCAGGATGTTCAAACCGAGCCGGAGCCATGTCGGCGGATGAATAGACATCCCACATCCATTTTTGCTTCGCTATGTTCGACGATTGATCGTGGACAAGCTCCCATGGGCCGCTGTGTCGCTCGTTCCAGTGGTGACCGAGCTGAATTAGCCCAGGAAGAGCAATGTCGAGAACACGCGCCGGAACGTTCTCGACATGGCGATGGCCTAACACCGTGAATGACAACGAGAAGTACCGCAGAATCTCATTTCGACTTTCGTCTATCTGCGCGTTTTCCTTTTCGACGAATGTCCTGCATTCATTGTACCGCTCCAGCGTTCTTGAGCGGAACATGCGTTGGAAATGCGAAAGCAACTTTCGCCGAAAAGACGCAGACCAAAATCCCTCCAAACAACAGAACAGCATGTTCGCCATGCCGTGGTTTGCCCCATCTTTATAGAGATTTAGGCCGCAGATGTGAGCAAGCGGCTCCATCCACCAATCGACAATAAGCGTCATCAAGGCGTATTCTTTGTGAGCGACCCAGACCCCGGCGCGAAGCGGATCGGCAGCAAGGGCGCGGACAAGTTCGACGATCTTGTCGTGATGGCGACCGTCGCGCGCTAATCGATTATATTTCAGTTCAGCACTACGCACTCCGCCGAACGTCGATTTGATGAGTTGATGCGCCTCATCATCCGAGAAGTCGTTCGTAGCTTGCGCGAAGATCGGCTGGTCGGCTGCGAGCAAATCTTCTCCGGTGAAGCCTGTCTCATCGACATAGTAGGTTCTCATACCGACTCTCGAGTCTCGGCGAACACCTTTCGCAGGCACCGCAACAGCCAACTTGTAGGCTTCAGATCGGTCGACGAAATCTACACCGCTTACCGGCCTCCAGCTTATGTCGGAGCGTGCTGGGTTGGCGGAAGCAAGCCAGTCCTGGAAAGCCAATCTTCGAATATCAGCGGCGTTAAAGTATAGGCTCGAATGAGGATGTCAGTAGGATCGATCAATGTCGATCTAGCTTTATGTCGGCCCGAACTTGGGCCGCCCTCAAAGACAATCCCAACCGGAAGCATTTTGTCCGCCGAGACCGGCAGAAATATCGGGCCGCCACTCATGCCGCTGAAATAGTATCCGTGAGGGGTGTTCAGACGCGATGAAAGCGCGAATTTAGGCAGTTCCGCACCCATCGACGAAGCCGCCTCGGCGGCGACGAGGCCCAACGGTGTGGCGACTTTACCTTCATGATTATACTTGTGTTCGTTGAAATAACCTACGGCAACAAAGGTGTCGGTTGTGAGCCATTCTGGCTCCTCCCAAGCGTCAAGATCAATTGCGGTCTTGGCTTTTTTGGTCTGAAGAAGATTCCAATAAGACGCATCCAGAGGTGCGATCGCGATATCGAATTCCGTACGATCGGGAAAGCGGAAGTTGTGTCGGTAAACGTTGTCGACGTGATAGGACGCGACGTTCAAAACAAGTTGGCCAACCATTAAGGCTGGTACCAAATCACCTTTCGCAGCTTCGACAACGTGAGCGCAGGTGCAAATGAAATTGTGATCCCTGAATTTAATGAAGGTGGCGGTCGCGTTGTCGATCGTCTTATCGTGTCCACCCGCCAGCGTCCGGTGCTGTATCCACAGGGGATCGCAACAGGCCGCGCCGATCTTATGCATCGCGTCAGTTGGGTGTATTTCGTCAGCCACGGGTCAGAACGTCCCGTGGGATATAGGCCGAGCCTCTACGGAGGCTTTGACCCCTAGTTTCATCCTCGACGGGGTGAGTCCCGCCGCCATTGGCGATGCAGCATGGAAACGCGACGTTTGTTTTTTCATCAAGCGATCGTCGCCTTCTGCAGCGCGACGAGCTGGGCGACGCCGGCGCGGGCCAGCGCCAACATCGTCGTCAGATCGGCCTCGGAGAAGGGCGCGCCTTCGGCCGAGCCCTGCACTTCGACGAGGCCGCCCGAGCCGGTCATGACGAAATTGGCGTCGGTCTCGGCGGTCGAATCCTCGGCGTAATCGAGATCGAGCACCGGCGCGCCTTTGACGATTCCGCAGGAGACGGCGGCGACGTGATCTTTCAGCGGATTGTCGCGCAGGATCGAGCGCTGAACCATCCATTTGAGACAATCATGCAAGGCGATCCAGGCGCCGGTGATCGACGCGGTGCGCGTGCCGCCGTCGGCCTGCAACACGTCGCAATCGAGCGTGATCTGGCGTTCGCCGAGCTTCGGCAGATCGACGACGGCGCGTAGGCTGCGGCCGATCAGCCGCTGGATCTCGTGCGTGCGTCCGGAAATCTTGCCCGCTTGCGCCTCGCGCTTTGTTCGGGTCGAGGTGGCGCGCGGCAGCATGGAATATTCGGCGGTGATCCAGCCGCGCCCCTGGCCGCGCAGCCACGGCGGCGGCTTATCCTCGAGCGAGGCGGCGCAGAGCACGTGGGTCTCGCCGCAACGCACCAGGCACGAGCCTTCCGCGTAACGCGCGACGCCGCGCTCGAAACGCACCTGGCGCAATTCGTCGGGCGCGCGTTTGGAAACTCGCATTATCGGTCATCCTATTTCGGGCGCGGCTGCTGTAACCCCCCATGGCGGGGGAGGCAATCGAGGGGTAGACGTCCCCTCACCCAATTTACCATCAAGACAAGGCAAATCATGCTTGCCCCGGCTTTTCCGGGTTGGATTCAAGATCAGGGTGGGCGGTTGAACCTCGGCGCGGCGGTGATTTGACTGGCGCGGCCAAGATTTTCCTGTATAAGCCGCCCACCCGACGCCTAGGCGCGCCGGCTCAAGCGACCGACCTGGACGACATCCCGGCTCGGCCGAAAGATCCCCTGGCGGACCTAACGTCCGCCGCAAGCGATAAGGACAGATCGATGTCGATTGACGCCGCGCGCAAGGCCGCGCTGATTCGCGAATATGCCTTAAATGCTGGCGACACGGGTTCGCCGGAAGTTCAGGTTGCGATCCTCACCGAGCGCATCTCCAACCTGACGGGTCATTTCAAAACCCATGTGAAAGACAATCATTCCCGCCGCGGACTTCTCAAGATGGTGTCGCAGCGCCGTACGCTGCTCGACTACGTCAAGAAGTCCGACGAGGCCCGCTACAAGACATTGATTGAGCGTCTCGGCATTCGCCGCTGAGGCCGACCGACATTCTGGGCGGCGGCATGGGGTCGCCGTCTGGAGACTGCAAAAGGATCGCGTAAGCCGCGCGTCACAGTCGGATACGAGACGGGCGTTCTCGCAATGCCCGGTCGCCCGTTACAGGTTGGGCGTTTTCACGAAAAACGCCCTGCGGCAGGATCGCAAAGGGCTGGCGCGTAAGGCCAGCCCCTCGCCGTCTTGCCGATGACGGACTTTCGGACCCGCCCTGAAGTTCAAGCGGATGCGCATCCTTTCCACTTTGAAAAGGATGATACGATGTTCGACATTCAACACGAGGAACTGGACTTCGGCGGCCGCACCCTGGTCCTTGAGACGGGCCGCGTCGCCCGCCAGGCCGATGGCGCGGTCTGGGCGAGCTGGGGCGACACCACCGTGCTCGCCACCGTCGTCGCCGCCAAGGCGCCCAAGCCCGGCCAGGATTTCTTTCCCCTCACCGTCCACTATCAGGAGAAGACCTTCGCCGCCGGACGCATTCCGGGCGGCTATCTCAAGCGCGAAGGACGCATGTCCGACCGCGAAACGCTGACCTCCCGCCTGATCGACCGGCCAGTCCGGCCGCTCTTCCCCGACGATTTCCGCTGCGACACGCAGGTCATCGTCACCGTGCTCAGCCATGACATGGAGAACGATCCCGACATTCTCGGCATGATCGCCGCCTCCGCCGCGCTGACGCTCTCGGGCGTTCCCTTCATGGGCCCGATCGGCGGCGCCCGCGTCGGCGTCATCAACGGCGAAATCAAAGCCAATCCGACCATCGAAGAGATGAAGGAATCGACGCTCGACCTCGTCGTCGCCGGCACGGGCGAGGCGGTGCTGATGGTGGAATCGGAAGCCAAGGAGCTCTCCGAGGAGACGATGCTGAAGGCGGTGATGGCCGGCCACGCCTCGTTCCAGCCGGTGATCCAGGCAATCATCCGCCTCGCCGAGAAGGCCGCCAAGGAGCCGCGCGACCTCGCCGCCGCCGACAAGTCGGCGGTCGAGAAGGCCGTGCTGGCGGTCGGCGAAGCCGATCTGCGCGCCGCCTATTCGATCACTCAGAAGCAGGATCGCTACAAGGCGGTCGACGCCGTGAAGGCGAAAGTGATGGCGGCGCTGCTGCCCGAAGGCGGCACGCCGGAATTCGCGCCGGCAGCGGTCGCCGAGGCGTTCCACAACGCCCAGGCCAAGGTGGTGCGCTGGAACATTCTCGATCACAAGCGCCGCATCGACGGGCGCGACCTGACGACCGTCAGGCCGATCCTCGCCCAGGTCGGCGTGTTGCCGCGCACCCACGGCTCATCGCTGTTCACCCGCGGCGAGACGCAGGCGCTGGTCGTCGCGACGCTCGGCACTGGCGAAGACGAGCAATATGTCGACTCGCTCGAGGGGACCTATAAGGAGCGCTTCCTGCTCCATTATAATTTTCCTCCCTATTCGGTCGGCGAAACCGGGCGCATGGGCGCGCCGGGCCGTCGCGAAATCGGCCATGGCAAGCTCGCCTGGCGCGCGATCCGGCCGATGCTGCCGACCGCCGCTGAATTCCCCTACACGATCCGCATCGTCTCGGAGATCACCGAGTCGAACGGCTCGTCGTCGATGGCGACGGTCTGCGGCTCGTCGCTGGCGCTGATGGACGCTGGCGTGCCGCTCAAGCGGCCGACCGCCGGCATCGCCATGGGTCTGATCCTCGAAGGCGACCGCTTCGCCGTGCTCTCCGACATTCTCGGCGACGAGGATCATCTGGGCGACATGGACTTCAAGGTGGCGGGCACGACCGAAGGCGTCACCTCGCTGCAGATGGACATCAAGATCGCCGGCATCACCGAGGAGATCATGAAGGTCGCGCTCGCTCAGGCGCGCGACGGCCGTCTCCACATCCTCGGCGAAATGGGCAAGGCGATCTCCGGCGCCCGCTCCGAGCTCGGCGAATTCGCGCCGCGCATCGAGACTTTGAAAATCCCGACTGACAAGATTCGCGAAGTGATCGGCACCGGCGGCAAGGTGATCCGCGAGATCGTCGAGAAGACCGGCGCCAAGATCAACATCGAGGACGACGGCACGGTGAAGGTCGCCTCCAGCGACGGCGCCAAGATCAAGGCGGCGATCAACTGGATCAAGGGCATCGCCGCCGAGCCTGAAGTCGGCCAAGTCTATGACGGCACCGTGGTCAAGACGATGGAATTCGGCGCTTTCGTCAATTTCTTCGGCTCGCGCGACGGCCTCGTCCATATTTCGCAGCTCGGCAAGGGCCGCGTCGCCAAGACCACCGACGTCGTCAAGGAAGGCGACAAGGTCAAGGTGAAGCTGATGGGCTTCGACGATCGCGGCAAGGTCAAGCTGTCGATGCGGGTGGTCGATCAGCAGACCGGCGAGGATTTGGAGAAGAAGGAAGCGGCCGAAGCCCCCGCCCAGGATTGAGCGGACCCAGGCGCTTTATCAACAGGCCGTTTCTTAACGAAAATTAAGTTAAATGGCTGAATTTTTAAGGGCGGCGCCACAGCGGCGCCGCGCTTTCTCGCTTCTGTCGCCAGACCGTAAAGCACTTTTCGTCAACCGCGTTTTCAACTCCGTCACAGCGATTGGCCCGAGTTAAGCCTAGCGAAACGTCGGCGGAGCAGACTGGCGCCTAAGCGAACCAAGAGACGAGTCTTTTTATGCAAGTCAGTTTTACCGGCACGCTGGAGGGCGGCCGGGCCGCCACCACCATCGGGCGCATCAAAGCCGTGGGGATTTGGCGATCCGCTCATGGAACAATCACCCAGACCGATCGCGACGCCGTGCTGCGAGCGCTAGCCCGCGAGGCCGAGGAATTCGGCGCCGACGCGCTGATCGACGTCCGTTTTGAAGCCGACGAGACCGCCGAGAGCGAAGGCGTCAGCCTGCGCCGTCTCGTGGCGTCCGGCGCGGCGGTCCGGATGGCGCAGGCGGCTTAAGGCCGGCGCGCCACCAGCGATAGCAGAATATAGGAACAGGCCTCGCGGCCGTCCTGGTTGATTCCCGTCACGCGGCAGGCGACCAGGCCCCATTGCGGCTCGACCGTCTCCGCCTTCGACACAACCTCGAAGCTGAAGGCGAGTTCGTCGCCCGGCCGCACCGGCGCCGACCAGCGCAATTGCCGCACGCCGGCTTCCAGACCGCGCGGCGGCGGGGTCTCGCCGCGCGCCAGCGCTTCAGTCCGCAATGTCTCCCGGTAATCGACCAGCGCGCGCATCGCGGCGCTGGCCGTATGCCACCCGGAAGCAGCGAGCGAACTGAAGATCGACGCGGCGCCAGCGGCTTCGTCGAGATGGAAGGGCTGCGGGTCGAATTTACGCGCGAAACCAACGGTCGCGTCGCGGACGAACTTATGCGAACCGAGCGCCGCCTTCTGACCGATCTCGAAATCTTCGTAGAAAAGGACGGTCATCGCTGCGTCTCCGCGGACGGGCGAAGGCCGAAGAAAATCGAACCGCGCTGGGTCATGACGATGTCGCCCGCCTGGTTCATGAGTTCGAACCGCGCTTCGACGAGACCGACCGTTGGGCGCGAGCGCGAGACGCGGGCGGCGAGCGTCGTGCGACGGATGCGTAGCCGGTCGCCGGGACGCACCGGCGTCGGCCAATCGATCTCCTCGATTCCCGGCGAACCCTGGCTCGACGATTCAAGCAGCATCTGGTCGCAGTTCATCCGCATCATGATCGAGGCGACGTGCCAGCCGGAGGCGGTAAGGCCGCCTGCCGGAGAATCGCTTCCCTCGTCCTGACCCAGATGAAATGGTTGCGGATCGAATTCGCGCGCGAAGGCGATGATTTCCTCGGCCGTCACCGCGCGATCGCCATATTCGACGATTTCTCCCGGCGAGAAGTCCTCGAAATAGATCATCGGCGCGACCCTAAGTGGCGAAGCGGAAATGCAGCACGTCGCCGTCCTGGACGGCGTAGTCCTTGCCTTCGAGACGGAACTTGCCCGCTTCGCGCGCGCCCGCTTCGCCCTTGCCGGCGACAAAGTCATCGTAAGCGATGGTCTCGGCGCGAATGAAGCCCTTTTCGAAATCGGTATGGATGACGCCGGCCGCCTGCGGCGCCCTGGCGCCTTTTTCGACCGTCCAGGCGCGCGCTTCCTTGGGGCCGACGGTGAAGAAGGTGACGAGATGGAGGAGGTCGTAACCGGCGCGAATGACCCGGTTCAGCCCCGGCTCCGCCAATCCGACCGCTTCGAGATAATCCTTCTGCTCGTCGACCGGTAGGACAGCGATTTCGCTTTCGATCTTCGCCGAGACAACGACCGCGACCGCGCCTTCCTTCGCCGCCAGTTCGCGCACCATCTCGGAGCGTGCGTTGCCCTTGTCTGCGGCGGCCTCCTCGACATTGCAGACATAGAGCACCGGCTTCGACGACAGGAGCCCGAGCGACTGGAACGCCTTGTGCTCCTCGCGGCTGACGCCGGCGGCGCGCGCGGGCCGACCTTCGCGCAAGGCGGCGAGGCTGCGCTCAGCGAGAGCGAGCAATTCCTTCGCTTCCTTGTCGCCGCCCTTGGCGCGTTTTTCCATCGTCGCGACGCGCCGCTCGAGGCTGTCGAGATCGGCGAGCATCAATTCGGTTTCGATCGTCGCGATGTCGGAGAGCGGGTCGATGCGGCCCTCGACATGGGTGACATCCCCATCCTCGAAACAGCGCACGACATGGGCGATCGCGTCGCATTCGCGAATATTGGCGAGAAACTGATTGCCGAGACCCTCGCCCTTCGAGGCGCCGCGCACCAGCCCGGCGATATCGACGAAGGTCAGACGGGTCGGGATGATTTCCTTGGAGCTGGCGATCGCCGCGAGCGTCGTCAGTCGCGGATCGGGCACTGCGACGTCGCCGACATTGGGCTCGATTGTGCAGAAGGGATAATTGGCCGCCTGGGCGGCCGCCGTCTGCGTCAGCGCGTTGAAAAGCGTCGATTTGCCGACATTGGGCAGGCCGACGATGCCGCATTTGAAGCCCATGGGAGAGGCGCTCGGATTTTGGCGAGAGGGATTTCGTGCGGCCCTATGCGCGGGCGCGCGGCAAAAGGCAAGGGCGGCGCGGCGCACGGGCCGGTCGACGCCGACGCGCCATCCAGCTAAACTCGCCCCCATGCAAGAGGGTCAATTCAGTCGCACGGCGCTTGGCGCCGCCGGTCACCGGGCCGCCCATCAGGTGCTGGAGGACGGCCGCTTCTTCGCCGATCCGCTGGCGCTGTCGATCCTCGGCGACGAGGCGCAGGAGGCGATAGACAAAGCGAGAAACGAGCCGCTGCGCCGCGGGCTCAGGCTCTTCATCGCCTTGCGCAGCCGTTTTGCCGAAGACGCGGCCCATGCGGCGATCGCGCGCGGAACGCGCCAGATCGTCGTGCTCGGCGCCGGCCTCGATACTTTCGCCTATCGGCTCGCGCCGCAGGCCGATCTGCACGTCTTCGAAATCGACCATCCCGCGACCCAGGCCGAGAAGCGGCGAAGACTGGCGGCGGCCGATATCGCCGAGCCGGCGCATGCCGTCTATGTCGGCTGCGACTTCGAGCGCGAAAGTTTCGTCGACACGCTGACGCGAGCGGGCTTCGACAAGACGCGTCCGGCCTTCTTCATCTGGCTCGGCGTCACCGCCTATCTGACCCACGAGGCGGTGATGGCGACGCTCGCCGCGATCGCCGCGCTGCCAGGCGGGGCTGAGATCGTTTTCGACTATGTCGTCCCGCTTGAAGCGATCGAGCGCGCCAGCGCGCGCGCGGCGCGCCGCCAACTCGCCGCCAAGGTCGCCGCCGCCGGCGAGCCGCTGCGCGCCGAATTCGATCCGCCGGCGCTGCGCGCCGCGCTCGCGGCGCTCGGCTTCAACGAGATCGAGGAGCGTGGCTCCGAGGAAATCGCGGCGCGTTACGGGCCGAAGCCGACGCGGCGCGGCGCCGGCGCGCGGCTGATCCGCGCCGCGAAGGCGCCTAGAGCCGCTTCTTCGCTTGGGCGGCGCTGAGGAAGGTGAATTCCTGAATGCCGACGTCGGTGACGACATTGGCGTTGAGGCGTGCATTGACGCCCTTGATCACGGCGTCGGTCAGTTTCTTCAGATCGAACGTCTCGAGATGATCGAAGTCGATGTCCGGATCGGCGAAGAGATAGCGAAACGCCTCGTCGACAATGAAGTCGTCGGGCGGCAGCGGCGATTTACTGGCCACCGCATTGTCGACGACAAAAGAAAACTGAGCGACGATATAGCCTTTGACGACGCCGTCGCGAATCTTGGGAACGTTGACTTCCTTGGTTTTCTTCAATGCGCGCGTCTGCGAGGCTTCGGCGACGACCGCAGGGCGCGCCTCCATCGCGCGGACATGGGTCATCGCATAGCCGGCGGCGAGCGTCGTCAGGCAGGCCCAGAAGCCGATCATAACGATGCGGATCATTCATCCATCCAGTAGCGATCCGAATAGGTGCCGTCGGACTGGCTGTCGCGGATCGCCTTCGTAATGATGTCGGACACCGCGCGCGCTGCGGTGAGCTGTGTGCTCAGCAGCCGGCGATTGGTCTCTAGCCGCGCCTGCAGATTGGCCAGTCCGGCCGCCAGGGTCGGCCCGAGCCGCATGCCCTTGAGGCTTGGCGTCAGGCGATTGAGTTCGAGCAGGCCCTGGCTCTTGCGGCGGTTGAAAGCGTCGTAATCGACCGGTCCGCGCTTGAGGATCGTTTGGTTCTCTTCGTCGAGCGTCCGCAACAGGCGCTCGATGACCGGCATGATCACGCTGGCGGGCGTCAGGACACGGGGCGCCGGGGCGGCGCGCTGCAACGCGGCGCTCACGAACGCTTCTCTCTGGCGAAGAGCACGGCGCCGGCGGGAACGTCGGCGTTGATCGGCAGCGCGAGCGAATTGGCGCTCATCTGGGCGACCGAGGCGGCGGCGGCGTCGGTGCGGCTCGGCTGTTCGAGCGCGGCGCCGGCGCCCAATGGATGGGTGGCGAAGAGGCGCTTGCCGATGCCGAGCGCGTCGGACTTGGCGATCTGGCGCGAGACCTGATCGGCCAGCATGGACTTCCACATGTCGCCGGCGAGACCCTGGCCGAACACCGATTCGGTGTCCTTGGGCATCATCTCGCTGACGAAACTGTTGAGCATCACCGATTCGAAGCCGGTCTTGACCTTTTCGGCCCTGGCGTCGGCAGTATCGGCCGCTGCGGCTGCGGCGAAACGGGCGCGGGCGTTGGCGGCGCTCGGACCCAGATCGGCCGCCGCGGCGCTCGCGCCGGCTGCGGTCGCACTGGCCGTGTCGGCAAGCGCCTGGGCGAAATCGGCCTTGTCCGCGCCGGCCCCGGCGGCAAGCGCATTGAGGCGCTGGGCGACCGCGGCGGCGCGGGTGGGATCGGCCGCCTTGGCGACTTCGAGGACAATATCCGAGGACGGATCGACGGCCATGGGGCTCCCCTGGAATCGGCTTGCGCCGACCTTCGCCCGGCTGGCTTACGCCGAGCTTGAGGGCGGCTTGTGCAGCGTCTGTTCGATCAGATCGGCGAGCTCGCGGCGCTCGCGCTGGTCGCGATATTTGGCTTCGAGGTCGTCGCGCGCCCGATCGACGAGCTTGGCCTTCACGCCTTGATCGAGCGCCTGGCGCGACTGATCGGCGCAGGCCGTCTCGGCGGCGGCGATCTCCTGTTCGAGCCGCAGGATGCGGCGCAGCGCCGCGGCGGAAGTCTGGCCATAGGCGGCCAGGCCCGAGCCCATTGCGCTCCACATCGCCTTATGGTCTTGGGCGAGCGCGTCGCGTTGGCGTTCGAGTTCGGCGAGCCGCCAAACCGCCATGTCGTGCAGCCGCTTGCGCAGCGTCGCGATCTTCTCGAGCGAATCCAGGCGCCGTCGCATGGCTATCCCGCGTTCAGCCAGGCGACGAAAGCCGCCAGGAATTCGGTGAGCATCGGGCGGGCGGTGAAATAGAACAGCGCCAGGCCGCCCGCGACAATGAAGGGCGTCGCGACATAGAAAATCGCCACCTGCGGCGTCAGCCGATTGATGAGGGCCATCGCCAGATTGACGGTGATCGCATAGAGGAAAAATGGCGAGCAGACCCTGAGCGCGACGCGGAAGGATTCGGCCAGCGTCCCCACCACCTGGCGCAGCGAATAGCCCGGATCGAAATCTGCGCCCATCGGAATGGCGTGATAGGAGGCGACGAGCCCGCGCAGCACTTCCCAGTCGGCGTCGGTAATGAAGATCAGCGCCGTCGCCGACAAGACGATCAGATTGGCCAGCGGCGGCAACACCTGGTTGGTCTCGACCTCGATGCCGAATGGATTGGCGAGGCCGAGCATGGTCGCCGCGCCTACCGCCATTGTCTCAAGCGCCATGAACAGCAATCGGCCGAGCAGGCCGATCATCGCCCCGACCGTGGTTTCGATCACGATCAGGCGAAGCGCCGGCAACGGATCGGTGCTGAGCGCGCGCAGCGGCGCCTGGTCGAGCAGCAGCGGCGCCAGCGACAACGTGACCGCCACCGCGACCAGCGCCCGCACCTGCACCGGAATCTGCGCGCTGGCGATGCCCGGCATCAGCATGAGACAGGCGCCGATGCGGCAGAACAGCACGAAGACGGCGACGGTGAGATTGGGATCGAGCAGGCGCGCGAGATCGCCGCCCGCGTTCATCTTAGGAGATCGATCCGAGCGACTTGACCTCGAAGCCGCGCGCGACCTCGAGCTGCGAGAGCACCGGCAAGGTCGGGAACATGCGCTCGATGATCATGTGCACATAGGGGCGCGTCTCGGCGGTAGTCACCAGCGCGAAGAGGTGGCGATCCTCCATCCGCTTGCGGATCGCGGCGGAGGCCTCGGTGGCGAATTGCTCCATCAAGCGCGGGTCGATGTCGAATTCGGCGATGTCGCCTTTGGTGTCGCGCTTCAGACTTTGATGGAAGACCATGTCCCAGCGATTGCCGAGCCGAAGCACGCGCAGAACGCCTTGTTCCTGGATTTCGCCGCAGATTTGCTGCGCCATGCGCACCCGGACATGTTCGACGATCTGCTCGGCGCGGCGTATATGCGGCGCAACCTCGGCGATGGCCTCGAGCACCAGGCTGAGGCTGCGGATCGACACGCGCTCGGCGAGCAGCAGTTTGAGCACCGCCTGCAGGCTCGAATAGGAGATTTGCGACGGGCAGAGTTCGTCGACCAGACGCTTATATTCCGGCTCCAGACGGTCGAGCAGGGCGCGCATGTCCTTGTAGGACAGCAGTTGCGACAGGTTGTTGTGAATGACTTCGCTCAGATGCGTCAGCAGCACCGAGACGGGATCGATCGGTTTGAAGCCCTCGCGTTTGACGTCCTTGAGATAGGCCTGCGAGATCGACATCGCCTTCATGCCGAAGGCGGGCTCGCGGATTTCGTCGCCCGGCACGTTGGGGCGGCGTCCCTCGCCGACGATCACCAGAAACTCGTGCACGCGCAGTTCCTGCGTGGCGACCACCGTGCCGTGGATGCGGATCTGATAGGTCTTTTCCGGCGCCCTGATGTCGTCGGTGAGTTTGATTTCGGGAACGACGAAGCCATATTGGCGCGCGAATTTGCGCCGCATCTTGGCGACGCGCGAGGCGATTTCGTCATATTGGTTGAGCAGTGTCGCCGTCAGCTCCTTGCTGAAGCAAAGCTCGATCTCGGCCGACTTCAACTGCTCCTTGATCGAGCCGCGCGCCTCGGCGCGAGCCTTTTCGTCGCGCGCCGCTTCGGCGGTGGCGAGCGCGGCTCGCTCCCGGCCCTGGCGGCGGGGAATGGCGATGCCGACGAAGGCCATCAGGCCGCCAAGCGTCGCGAAGGGTAGGAAAGGCAGGCCGGGCACGACGCCCAGCACGAACATCAGCACAGACGCCATCAAGAGCGCGGTCGGATAGCCGCTGAGCTGATTGATGACCGCCTTGTCGGTCGAGCCGCGCGTGCCGCCCTTGGCGACCAGCAGGCCGGCGGCGAGCGAAATGATGAGCGCCGGGATCTGCGAGACGAGACCATCGCCGACCGACAGTCGGGTGAAGACATCGGAGGCGGCGCCGAGGCCAAGCCCGTGGCGGGTCACGCCGATGACGATGCCGCCGAAAATATTGACCGCCAGGATGATGATGCCGGCGATCGCGTCGCCGCGCACGAATTTCGAGGCGCCGTCCATCGAGCCGAAGAAGGCGCTTTCCTCCTCCAGCTCGCGGCGGCGTTGCTGGGCGATCTTCTCGTCGATCAGGCCGGCCGAAAGATCGGCGTCGATCGCCATCTGCTTGCCGGGAATGGCGTCGAGGGTGAAACGCGCGCCGACTTCGGCGATACGCGTCGCGCCTTTGGTGATGACGAGAAAATTGATGGTGACGAGGATGAGAAAGACGATGATGCCGATGACGAAATCGCCGCTCATCACCAGACTGGCGAAACCGGCGATCACATAGCCGGCGGCGGTGACGCCCTGCGCGCCATGCGAAAGGATGAGGCGCGTCGTCGAGATGTTAAGCGCCAGGCGCAGGATCGTCGCGACCAGCAGGACGGTCGGAAAGGCGGAGAATTCAAGCGGCTTGTTGATCCACAGAGCCACCATCAGGATCAATACCGACAGCGCGATCGACAGCGCGAGGCCGAGATCGATCATCACCGCCGGAACGGGGAGGAAGAAGAGGCACAGGATCAGAACGATCGCCGAGGCGAAGGCGATGTCTTTGCCTCCGCGCGCGGCCGTCGGTTCGCTGCCCACCGCCGTAACTGACATTCGGGACTCTCCGCCGGGCCTCTCGCGACCCGTCGGGGCGACAATGACCGGCGAAGCTTGCGCGGGTCTCGCCGCTCAGGCTGCCTCGCCAACCTCCCGGCGGGGCCTAGCGCCCGAAGCCGTGCTCGATATGGCCGTAGACGTTTTCGGTGAAGAGATAGAATTGCGCGCCGATGAACGACCCCGTCAGGCTCACGACGAGGAAGATCGCGACGATCTTCGGTACGAAGGTCAGGGTCATCTCCTGGACCTGGGTGAGCGCCTGCATCAGGGCGATCGCCACGCCGACGATCATCGCGACGCCGATCGCCGGCCCTGCGCCGACGATCACCATCCATAGCGCCGACTGAATGACGTCGAGCGCATCCGCCTCGTTCATTGAACGAGCGCGCCGTCGGAATAGGTGATGGTCCCGCCGCCGACCGTGTTGCCGGTCGCATTGCCCGACGAGTCGACATTGACCGACTGAATCTGGCCCGAGACCGTGCCATCCGTGGAGGTCATGTTCGAACCGACCGCCAGCTCGGCCTGGGTCAGCGAGGCTTCGGTCAGCATCGAGGACAAGGTCGTATTGGTCTGCACCGCCTGCCCGACTTGCGAGACCGTCGCCAATTGGCTGACCATCGCGCTCGGGTCCATCGGCTGGGTCGGATCCTGGTTCTTCATCTCCGCCAGCAGCAGGGTGAGAAAGTCATTGTAACTAAGCGAATTGGTCGCGGCGGCGGTCGAGGAGGCGGCCGAGGCCGTCGACGAACCGACGGGGTTGGTTGCGGTGACGCTGCTCATGGTCGTTCCTTTCAGGCGGCGGCCGATGTTTTTTCCGGTCTGCCGTGGGGGTACATTTCTTTCTCTTCGAGCGGGAACAGCGCGCGCAGCGCCTTCAGCGCCTCGAAATTGCGGGAGCGCTCCACCTGTCCCGAGATGGCCTTCAGGCCGGCGATGATAGTCGGGTTTTCGAAGGCCTTGAGCGCCGATTCGATCAACCGGCGCGACAGGCCCGAGGCGGCGGCGGTGGCGTTGGGATCCATCAGCATGACCTGAATCGCGAAATAGATCTGGCGCAGCGGCGTGGTGGCGTGATCGGCCTGCATGACATGATTTTCGAGCAGGAAGGTCACATCGTTGAGCAGTTCGATCGTCGCCTTGCGGTCGACGCGAATGACGGCGCCGTTGAGATAGAGTCGTTCGCCAGCGCGCAGGGTGATGTTCATTGCGCCCTCACTTCAGCCCATCGCGAATGATCTCGTTGATCTCGATCATTGGTGTTAAATCATTGGTTTGCCCCGACAGCACGCGATCGATTTCCCGATTCATCCAGATGCCGATCGAGACGATGCCGGCGCGCAGTTGCTCGGGCAGCTCGTTCTCGGGATTGCGCAAATCCTCGAGAAAGATCGCCCATAGCCGGCGCAGATAGTAGAGACCTTCAATCGCTTCGCGCGACTTGGCGCCGCGGTCGCGCGCCGTGCGCAACATGTCGATGACGCGGTCCATGGCGCCTCGCTCGCGCGCTCGCATGACCTGCCGCGAGTCGTCGATGACTTCGTTGTAAGAAAATTCAAACATCGGCGTTTCCAGTGTCAGGAGATCGGGAGATACTGAGCGAGACTGAGTTTTTGCAACTGATCGGTGAGCTGATAGGCGGTCTCAAGCTGGGTCTGCAGCGAATTGAGCTGAGTGGCGATCTGATTCGCATTTACGTTGTCGAGACTGCCGAGTTGAGTCTGAAGAATCGTCAATTGATTCGACATGTCGGCCGTGGCGTTGGTGACGCTCGACTGCGCCGTGCCAAGACCGGCCTCGGTCGCGGTCATCGAGGTGACGCCCTGGTTGATCGCCGAACTGGCGGCGGTGATGACCGCCTGCTGCGCTCCCGTGCTCAGCGACGCGCCGCCGAGTTCGGTGAGCATCGCATAGCCTTCCGCGAGCTGCTGGAAGCCAGGCTGGTTGGCGTCGGTCGAAGTCGAGATGAACTGGCCGGGCGCGATCTGGCTGGCGACATCGGTGCTGGAGGCCGACGACCAGTTGCTGGTCCAGTTCGATCCTGAAAACAGCGCGGCGAAAGGCCCGCTGAGAAAACTCTGCATGTCGGAAGCGGAGATGGTGGACGCCTGCGGGTCGGTCGGCAGGAATCCGAATGTGCTTTGGAAAGCCGAGTCGATCGCGCTCTTGGCCGCCGAAGTCGTCGCCGAGAAATAATCCGCCATGGGCGCAACGGATGAATTGTCGCCGCCGAACACATAATTGCCATTGGCCGTCGTGTTGGTGTCGCCGATCAGCTCTTGCAGCGAATTGGTTCCGGTGTTCTGGAGCGTCGAAGCGGCGCTGCTCGAGCCGGCGGTGAGCGACGTGAGCGTACTCACCGTGCTTTGCGCGGTGGTGCGGATCGAATCGAGCGCGCTCTGCGCCGTCTTGAGATTGGTCACCGTCAGATTGTTGGCGGTGGTCAGCGAATTGAGAAATTCCGTCTGGTCGCGCAGCGACAGTTCATAGCCCGACTGATCGCCGAGTTGCAGGCCGAGATCGGCGTATTGGCCGCTGCTCGCCTCGGAGGTGAGCTGCGTCAGCTGATTCTGCGCGCGGTTCATGCTCGAAAGCATCGCCGTGCCGAGAGAGAGGGTTGAGACGGAGGAAGTGGCCATCGTCACACCGCGTTCAGCAGCGTTGTGAACATCGTATTGACCGTCGTCAGCAATTTGGCGGTCGTCTGATACGAGTTTTCGATGTTCAGCATATTGGTCATTTCGGTGTCGAGATTGACCCCCGTCGCGTTGGAAAGCGCCGTCGTCGCCGAGCTGACGAGCGAATTCTGGTAATCGACCTGATTGCTCGCCGCTTGATTGGCGCCCTGCAGCCAGCTCACCGAGTCATTGGCGTAATCGGTCAGGCTCGCCGACGTCGGCAATCCGGTCGAACCACCGAAGCTCTGGGCGGTCGTCAGCCCGCTCATCAATTGCTGGATGCGACCGGTGTAGCTGGCCGCGCCGGTCGTATTATAGGTGTAGGCCGGGTTGGTCGGATCGGCGATGCCGCCGTCGCGCAGCAGATTGACGTTGCCGCCCTGCGAGGGATCGACATTGGCGTTGATTTCGATCTCGTTGGCGAGCCCGGTGGTCGCAGCGGTCGAGGGAACGCCGGTCGCGCCGGCGAAGGTGAAGAGGCCAGGCATTGTCGGCGCGCCGCCGCCGGTCTGGTCGCTTTCGGCAAAGGCGCCGATCAACCCGCCGGCGAGCTGGTCAAGCTGCGCGCCATATTGCGGCGCGACATTGTCGCGCAGGTTTGCGTAGCCGGCGAGCGCGCCCGATTGAATCGCCATCGGCGCATTGGCGCCGGTGATCGGCACGCCATCGACCGTCACCGCATTGCCGCTCATCCCGTCGGTCAGGGTCGGCGACGGCGTGAACGAGACGCTGCGCGGCACGCCGCCCTGAAACAGGGTGACGCCGCTGTCGGTGTAGATCGACATCGACCCGTCCGGGTTATTGACGGTCGAGACGCCGATCTGCTGCGAGAGCTGGGTGAGGATCGTGTCGCGGCTGTCCTCGGCGCCCGAAATATCGGCGCCGCTTGCGATTCCCGAGACGATCGTCGCATTGACCGCCGAGAACTGCGTGAGCAGCGAGTTGATCGTGTTGACCGACGACGCCATGTCGGAATCGGCGGTTTCGCGTACGCTCTGGACGGCGTTCGCGCCCGCATTGAGCGAGGAGCCGAGATCGGATGCGGCGGTCACCACTGCTTGGCCCGCCGACGTGCTGCTCGGCGTCGCGTCATAGGTGGCGAGCGCGCTTTGCAGATTGGCCAACATCGCCGAGGGCGAATTGCCATTGGCGGTCGCGCCCGAAGACGAGGTCGCCGAGGAACTGTCGCTCACCGTCTGGGAGAGCGTCGACAATCCATCCGACAGCGCCTGCTCATAGGCGGCCTGCGAGGTCGATGAGCTGAGTTGATCGCTGAGCGCCGCATTGGCTTCGCGCGTATAGGAGCCGACCGTCACGCCGCCAGCGGCGGTGGTGATCAGATTCGCGAGTTCGCGCGCGTATCCCGGCGTGCTGGCGTTCGAGATGTTGCTCGAAATGATCGCCGACTGCGCCGCGTTCGTGACAAACGCGGAGTTGATGGTGTTGAGTGCGGTCGACAGACTCATTTATTGAAACCTCGGGCGCTTAAAGCGCCGTCACGACTTCAGATTGTTCAGGATGTCCAGTAGATCCGCGCCGGTCTGGAACACCTTGGAATTGGCCTGATAGGCGCTCTGCGCCTGGATCATGTCGGTGAGTTCGGTGGCGAGATCGACGGTCGAATCTTCGAGCGACGATGACGCGATCGAACCCAGCCCGCTGGTGCCGGCGACGCCGACGCGGACCGTGCCCGAATTCTGGTTGGCCTGGAACGCGTTGCCGTTGATCGCGGTCAGATTGTCTTCGCTGGCGACCGTCGCCAACGGAATGTCATAGCCCGGGCTCGAAACGCCGTTGCTATATTCGAAATCGAGCGTGCCGTCGGTGCTGATCGTGACGCCGGTCAACGAGCTTGGCGCATTGCCATTGGCGGTCGAAGCATTGACGCCGAAACTCGCCGCGAGCTGCGTCGATTGACCGACGTTCAGGTTCATGCTGACCCCATTGGGGACGGTGAAGGTGAGCGGCGTGCCGGCGGTCAATTGACCATTGGCGTTGAAGGTCATCAACCCGGTCCCCCCCAGGAGATCCGTGGCGGGAGCCGTGGCGTCGGCGGCCGTGACCCCCCAGGTGTAGCCCCCCGAACCATTCGGCCCGTTGTTGGTGAAGGTGAGGTCGATCGTATGCGACGCGCCGAGATTGTCGTAGACGACCAGCGAGGTTTCCTCGGTCGTGCCGGTCGCGTCAGCCGAGGGCAGGTTGACCGCCAGGGTGCCGGCGTTCGTCGGCGTCGCCGCCTCGCCCGAGGTGATCGTGTTGACCTTGACCAGACCGGCGAGCGAATTGGTGGTGCCGGCCGACTGGCCGTTCTGGACGTTGTAGCCCATCAGATAATAGCCGGCGGAATTGATGAGGTTGCCGTCGGCGTCGGGCACGAAGGAGCCGTTGCGGGTGAGATAGAGGTCGCCGTTGGCGTCCGAGACAACGAAATAGCCGTCGCCCTTGATGGCGAGATCGGTGGTGGTCGAGGTGCCGACCACCGAGCCCTGCAAAGTATTGAGCGATCTGAGCGAAGCGGTGACGCCGCCGCCCGCCGAGCTTGCCGCCCCAACCTGATCGACGACGGTCGCGAATTCCGTCTCGGCGTTCTTGTAGCCGGTGGTGTTGGCGTTGGCGACGTTCTGGGAAATGTTCGATAACCAGGACGTGTCGCCCAGCATGCCGGATACGGCCGTGCCCATTAGACTCATGGATCGCTCTCCTCGAACCGCACGTCGCGCGGCGTCTTCCCGCCAGTAAACGATTGAACCCTTGCGCGAGGCTGGCGCCGGGCTAGCTCACCGAGCGAACCAGGCTGCCGACCAGCAGATTCCAGCCGTCGACCAGGACGAAGAACAGAATCTTAACCGGCAGCGAGATCACCGAGGGCGGCAGCATCATCATGCCCATCGACATGGTGAGGGCGGCGACAATCATGTCGATGACCAGAAAGGGCAGGACGATCAGGAAGCCGATCTCGAAGCCGCGCCTGAGCTCCGAGATCATGAAGGCGGGAATGAGGATGCGCAGATCGACCTGAGAGCGGTCCTTGATCTCGAAACTGCCCTTCGACAGATCCTCGAACAGGGCGATGTCCTTTTCGCGGACCTGCGAGAGCATGAATGCCCGAAACGGCTCGGTGATCGCCACATAGGCCTGTTCCTGGCTGATGGTGTTGTCCATCAGCGGCTGCAGCCCGTTGCGCCAGGCCTTGTCGAAAGTCGGCGCCATGACGAAAAAGGTCATGAACAGCGCCAGGCTGATCAGCACCATATTGGCCGGCGTGCTTTGCAGCCCAAGACCCGAGCGCAGGAAGGACAGCGCGACCGTGAAGCGGGTGAAGCTGGTGACCATGATGAGCAGGCCGGGCGCGAGCGACAGAACCGTGAGCACCGCCGCCATCTGAACGATGCGCGCCGTCGCCGAAGCGCCGCCGGTCGGGATCAGCGTGCCCAGATCGACGGTCTGCGCCGAAGCGGCGCCGATGCTGAGCGCCAGCGCCAATCCCGCGAGGGCGAGACGTTTCATTGCACTACCAGGGTTCGAATGATGAGTTCGCTGACCTTGCCCTGCGAACGGATCGCGGCCCGCTCGTTGAGATCCTCGCGAATATTCTGCAGGCCGATCGGCCCTTCGATCTGCGACAGCGAGACGGTGCGCAGATAGGCGAGCTCGTCGGCGGCGATCTCGTCGGCAAGGCTTTCCGGATGGGCGACGCTCTTGGCGTCGAAGACGATCGAGGCCTCGAGGCGAATCCAAGTGTCCTTCGGGGCGCCGAGATTGGTGACGATCGGCGGCATTTCGAAAAGGTCGGTCGGCGGCGGGGCGGCGCCGGCGACCGCCTCGGTCTTGGGATGTTCGGGCGTCGGCGGCGGAACGGCGAATAGCGCGCCCATCGCCGCCGCCATCACGGTGACGATCAGCACGGCGAGGATCGTCTGCCTGATCGACAGCGAACCGGCGCGCGCCGGCTTCGTCGGCGGCGGCGCTTCTTCGCTTTGCGTTAGATCGGGAAGTTCGATTTCAACTGCCATGCCGGTGCTCTCAGTATGGCGAGATCTTGTCCCAGATCTGCTGACCCCAGCTGGGTTGCTGGACATCGTTGAGGCGCCCGCGTCCGCCGTAGGAAATGCGCGCCTCGGCGATGCGGTCGTAGGAGATGGTGTTGTTGCGGGCGATATCGTAGGGCCGAACGATGCCGGCGACGGTCAGCTGGCGCAGTTCGTAGTTGACCCGAACTTCCTGCGAACCGCTGATGACGAGATTGCCATTGGGCAGCACCTCGGTCACCACGGCGGCGACCGAAACCTGGATCTGCTCCTGGCGGTCGATATTGCCGGCCCCCTGCGTGCTGGTGGTCGAGGCCGCGTTCAGCGCGATGCTCGAGGGCGATCCCGTCCCGCCGCCGCTGCCGGTGCTGCCCCGCGTGTACTGCCAGTTCGAGGTGAGGCTGGAGGACGCGCTCTTGGAGCGGTCGGTGGCGTTGTCGAATTGCGCCTTGTCGTTGATCGCGATGTTGACGGTGACGATGTCGCCGACGCGAGTCACGGTCTGGTCGGTGTAGAGATTGGCGATCGGTCGCGCGATCTGACCGGTCGGCGTGCGATCGATGCCTTGCTCGCCCTCGATCTTGCCGCCGGCGAGGCCAGAACCGATCGGCGACAGATTCGGCTCCTTCATAAACGTGTCCGAGCCGGAGCCGCAGCCCGACAAACCCGCCGCCAGCGCGACGATCACCAACGCCTTTCGCTCGAAACAGCGCATCACGACTTCTTTTCAGGGACCTGGAGGGCGAGAATCTGGCCGGTCAGCTTCGCCGCCCGGCCAGCGTCCATTTCGTTGAGAATTGCGCTTGCGGCGCTGGTCTTGAGCTTGTGCAGGATCGAAACGGCGGCCGGATCGTCCATGGTCGAGAGCTGGGCGGCGGCGGCCTCGGCGTCCATTTTGCTATAGATCGCCACCACGTCGTCGGTGGCGGCGTTGAGCATCGCATCGCGCTTACTCACCCAGTCGCGGGTCTCCGCTTCGGTTTTTTCCAGATCGGCGATGCGCTGTTTGACCTGCGCGTCGAGCTCGCTGAGGCGGTGCGATTCCCAGGCGATGCGCGCCTCGGCCGCCAGTGGCGCGACATTGGCGCAGTAGCGCGACAGGCCGCCGTCGGCGCTTCGTTCCGGCGCGGGCGGGGGAAGCGGAGCCGGCTTCGTTTTGTCGTTCTGGGCTGCGGCCCCGTCGACGAGGACGCCGACGAGAAAGATCGCGCCCAGAAGGGCAAGACGATGAGCGGAAAATGACATGGCGCGACGCCGTGACGGGTGCATTTCCGATCGACCTTGCCCGGCCCGGCTTGCGCCGGGCTGACTGGGCCGGAGGTCTGATTGGGCAGCGCTGACAAGGACTCGCGGCCGCTACTGTACGACGAGATCGGCCTGCAGCGCGCCGGCGGTCTTGATCGCCTGAAGAATGGCGATGATGCCGCTCGGCTTGACCCCGATTCGGTTGAGGCCGTTGACCAGCGCGCGCAGGCTCGAACCGCCGACGATCGCCACCTGGCCGCCATCCTGCTGAGCGTCGATCTGCGTGCGATCGAGCTGGACGGTTTTGCCTTGCGAGAAGGCTCCCGGCTGCGAGGCGGTCGGCGTCTCGGTGACGCGCACCGAAAGCGTGCCATGGGTGACGGCGACCGTGGAAATCTGCACGTCCTGCCCGATGACGACAGTGCCGGTGCGCGAATCGATGACGACGCGGGCGACCGTGTCGGGCTCGACCGGCAATTCGCCAAGTTCCGCCATGAAGCGGGTGGCGCTGAGTTCGACCGGCCGCATCAGTTCGACCGTCCGCCCGCTCATCTCGAAGGCGGAGCGGCGATGGAAGCGCTCCAGCGAATAGGCGTTGATCGCATCGACAATGCGCACCGCCGTGGTGTCGTCAGGGTTCTTCAGCTCGAGAACCATCCTGATCTGGTCCGGCGGCGCCGGCACGTCGCGTTCGATGATCGCCCCATTGGGGATCTGCCCGGCCGTCGGCACGCCCTGCGAAAGCGTCTGCGCCTGACCCGCGACATCGAAGCCGGTGACCGAGACCGCGCCCTGGGCGCCGGCGTAGACGAGGCCGTCGGTCCCGGAAAGCTGGGTGAGCAGCAGCGTGCCGCCCATCAAGGAGGTCGCGTCGCCCAGCGAAGAGATCGTGACGTCGAGCCGTGAGCCGACATCCATGCCCGACGGTAGATCGCCGGTGACGATCACCGCCGCGACATTGCGATTGCGCAGGTCGCCACCGCGGACATTCAGGCCCATGCGATCGAGCATCGCCTTGATCGCCTGTTCGGTGAAAGGCACATTGCGCAGCGTGTCGCCGGTTCCAGACAAGCCGACCACCAGGCCATAGCCGATGAGCTGATTGTCGCGGTCGCCGCGCAGCGAGGTGATGTCCTTGATGCGCACCGCGGCGCAGGCGTCGCCAACCGCAACGCAGAGAAGCAGGGCGAAAAGGAGACGACGCATCAGCTGCCGCTCACCTGCACCGCGCCGTCCGAGCGAACCACGCCCGTCACCGTGACGCCGCTGTCGTCATTGCGCACCTTGACCATGTCGCCGGTCGCGCCGTCCTGCATCGCCGAGCCATAGGTGACGATCGTCAATCCGCCGTCGACGAAGACCAGCTTGACCGAGGCGCCGTTGACGACGACGCGCGGATTGTCGACTCCCGCCATCGGGATCGCCTGCCCGGGCAGAAGGGTGCGCCGCGCCATTTTGCCAAGCACGTCGGCGCGGGTTTCGGCGGTTTGGCCGGCTCCCCTCGCCGTATCGGGCGACAGATCGGACAGCATGTCCTCCCTGATGATGTCGCCGGGATAGATGACGACGCGCGGCGTCGGCGGCGCCATATCGTCCGCGAAGGCGGCGAGCCCGGAGGCCAGCCAGAGGCTCGCGGCCAATGCGACGGCGGCGTCGGCGAAGCGCATCGTCCTTCTCCTCAGCTCCGCATGTTGGAAATCGTGCCCGACATCTGGTCGGCGGCCTGAATGACTTTGGAATTCATCTCATAGGCGCGCTGGGCCGAGATCAGATTGGTGATTTCCGACACCGGGTCGACGTTCGAAGCTTCGAGATAGCCCTGCTGAAGAACGCCGAAAGCCGTGTCGCCGGGCACGCCGCTGGTCGGCTGGCCGGAAGCGGCGGTCTGCTGGAAGAGATTGCTGCCCAGCGCCTGCAGGCCGGCCTCGTTGATGAAATTTGAGGTGGTGAGCTGGCCGAGCTGCTGCGCCGTCGTCTGCCCGGCGATCGTCGCGCTGACGATGCCGGTCTGGCTGACGGTCACGCTGGTCGCGGTCGGCGGAATGGTGATCGTCGGCGACACCAGATAGCCGTCGGACGTCACCAATTGTCCCTGCGCGTTGGTGTTGAACGCGCCGTCGCGGGTGTAGACTGTGTCGCCATTGGGCGTCGTCACCTGAAACCAGCCGCGTCCGTTGATCGCCAGATCGAGCGTATTGCCGGTGTTGGTCAGCGCGCCCTGGATCTGCAGCGAGCGGATCGCCGCGGTGCGCACGCCAAGGCCCACCTGTGCGCCTTCCGGTATCGTGGCGTCGCGACCGCGGCTGCTCACGCCCATCACCCGCTCGGTCTGATAGATCAGATCGGTGAACTCGGCGCGCGAGCGCTTGAAGCCCGTGGTGTTGATATTGGCGACGTTGTTGGCGATCACCTCGAGATTTTGTTCTTGGGCGTTCATGCCCGTCGCCGCGATCGAAAGCGCTCTCATGCTCCGACTTTCCTTCTAATCGACAATTCAGATCGCCATACGCGAGATTTCCTGGAAGGCGGAGACCGCCTTGTCGCGGATCGACAGCGCCTGCTGGAGCGTGCGTTGCGCGCCCATCACCGCGTCGACCACCTTGTCGGGCTGCATCGCGCCCTGCAGGCCCTGAATCGCCGCCGATTCGCCGGCCTGCACCGTGCCGATGCCGTCGCTCACCATCTGGCCAAGCATATCGGTGAAGCTCGGCCCCTGCGTCGAGGACATCGCCGTCGTGCCGCTGGTGGAACCAGCCTCAAGGCTTCTGCCGATCGCCCCGACAGCCGAAACTCCGTCAATCGCCATGTTCGCCGCGCCTGCCGATCCCGGTTTTGCCGGGGGCGAAGGCGCCTCCCTGGTTAGTGTGTTGGACCCGCGACGGGTCCCAAAAATTTCGCCTCAGTCGCCGTCGCTTGCGCGAGGCGCGCGCTCAGGCGTCCTTGAGCAGATTGACCGTCTCGCCGAGCAGCTCGGCCGATTGCTTGGCCACCTGCAAATTCGCTTCGTAGGTGCGATTGGCTTCCCGCATATCCGCAAGCTCGGTCAGCACATCGACGTTCGGCAGCTTGACGAAGCCACTCGAATCGGCGGCCGGATTGCCCGGATCGTGCTCGATCTTGAACGGGCTGTTGTCGACGCCGATCGTTTTCACACGCACCATCGTCGCGCCCGTCGCCCGGTCGACGATATTGTCGAAGGAGATCGTCTGGCGCGTATAGGGATCGGCGCCGGGCGCGTCGCCCGTCGATTGCGCATTGGCGATGTTTTCCGAAATGATGCGCATGCGGACCGACTGGGCGTCCAGTCCGGACCCCGCGATGCGCAGCGACGATTGCAACGGATCGATCATCGAGACTCACTTCAGCACAGCCATCATCATCTGATGAATGACGCGCTTTATGTTGGTGGTCAGAGCGTAGTCGCGATTGACTTCGCTGAGTTTCATCATCTCGTCTTCGACATGGACGGTGTTGCCCGAGAGGGTCGACTCCGAGGAGTCGTTCTCCACGGCGCGCGCATCGGAAAGATCGTCCGCGCCCGGTGTCAAATGCGCCGGGTTGGTTGAAATCATTGAGATTTCAGAACTATTGAGTATCGCCGAGAAGGGCTGAAGATCGGTCGCCTTGAAATTCGGCGTGTTGGCGTTGGCGACATTGGTGGCGATCAACTGGTCGCGCGCAGACAGCCAATGCGTTCTCTGCGCAGCAAGCTGAAGAACATAAGGCTGGGACACGCGCGCAATTCCATCCAATGACCGACGTCAGGAGGCTACGCGTCCGGCCTTGCTCCAGGCTTGCGCTGGGGCAGTCGGGCGGCGGCGATCGCCCGCTGCAGCCGCTCATCCTCCGCGCCCTCGTCGAGATCGTCCTCGCCATCGACCAAGACGTCGATCACGTCGACCGCGGCGCGCTTGCGCCCGATCATCAGACGGAAAAAGGCCGACACCGCCGCATAGTGAAACTCCATGTCGAGCCGGACGATCGGCGTCGAATCCCACTGAACGTCGCAGCCGGCTGAAAGAGCGTAGCGCAGCGCGCCGCTGCGAAAGAACAGCTCGCCCGAAGAATTGACGAGATCGGCGATATTGGCCGCCTGCTCGCCGCGGATCATCAGGATCAGCTCGGAAGGATCGGTCAGGCGCAATTCGGTGGCGACATCGACCATCGCCGCGCCGATCGTCTCCTCGCGCCGCCGTCGTCGGTCGTCGCTCAGAGCTTCCATCTGCGTCATCCGTTCCTCACGATAGGCCATGAACTCTTCTTCCTTTGGAGCAGATGCACGATTTCGGCGACCGCCCGATAGAACTCCGCCGGGATCGGCGAATCGACCGACACCGCGCCGTAGAGCGCGCGCGCCAGGGGCCGATCCTCGACAATCGGGATGTTATTCTCTTCGGCGATTTCGCGGATCTTGAGCGCGATCAGATCGACGCCCTTGGCGAGCACGATCGGCGCGCCGCCTTCGGAGCGCACATAGCGCATCGCCACGGCGTAATGGGTCGGATTGGCGACCACCATCGTGGCGCGCGGCACCGCCGCCAGCATGCGCTTGCGCGAGCGATCGAGGCGCAGCGAACGCAGACGCGCCTTCATCAGCCGGTCGCCCTCGGTCTGGCGCAGCTCTTCCTTGAGCTCCTGCCGGCTCATGCGCTGATCGCGCCGCCAATGGATGCGCGCCCAGGCAAGGTCGGCCGCCGCGACGACCAGCGTCGCGACCAGCACGGCGGCGATCACATGGACGCAGATCATCATCGCGCGCTGCGGCAGATCGGAGACGTCGTCGAACATCGAGGTGGCGAGCAGCATGCGCTGGCTGCCGAGCACCATGCCGACACACACGCCGACCGCCGTGATCTTCAGTATATTCTTGAAGAAGTCCGTCCAGCCGCGCAGGCCGAAGATGCGCGCGAAGCCCGCTGTCGGCGAAAGGCGCGACAGATCCGGCATGATGCGGTCGGGAACGATGCGCGGCGGATTTTGCGCCGCCGAGGCGACGACGCCAAAGACCATCAGCAGAATGACGATCGGCGCGATAAACTCGAGCGCGGCGATCGCCACCACCTCGGCGAGCGCCAGCACGTCGGTCGCCTGTTCGAGACGCCAGCCCGCGGGATCGTCGAGGAAGTGCATGAGCGCGCCGACGAAAGCCGCCGCCCGCGGCGGCACGACAAACAGCATCGCGACGAGCATCGCCGCCAGCGAGGCCAGCAGCGACACTTCGCGCGATACAGGCACGTCGCCGCGCTCGACGGCGTCGTGAATCTTCTTCTCCGAAGCTTCTTCGGTTTTGCTTTCTTGGTCCCGATCCTCGGCCATCGCAGCTCTTCTCGACTACGCTGCGACTTCGGCTTCGGCGCCGTCGGGCGGCGGGATCTCGATCTCGTTGCGCTGGACCATTTTGAGCACCAGATCGACGATCTGGCGACGCGCCCTCGCGATGTCGCGCGGCGCGGCGGCCATCGGCGTCGACAGCTCGCTTTCGACCAGGCGGCGCGACCGCGACGCCATCGCGGAGAGCACCACGTCGCGGAAATCGGCCTCGGTGCCGCGCAGCGCCATGACGACGACATCTGTCTGCAGTTTGTCGAACAGAGTGGCGCGCGCGCGTTGCGAGAGGCGCGGCAAATCGTCGAAAGAGAACAGCATCTTCATCACCATGCGCGCCTCCTTGGGGCGCGAGGCGACCAGCGACTGGACGACGTCGCGCGCGTCCATCGGCTCGAGGTTGTTGATGATGTCGGCGATGCGGGTGTGGTTGTCGAGGCCGGCCGCCCTGGCGGTCAGAATGCTCAGATCCTTGCGGATCGCCATTTCGACAAGCCGCTGAACGTCTTCCGAGACGGTCGGTCGACCGACCATCGCGCAGAGCACTTCATTGCGCGTCTCGCGCTCCATGCGCGCGACGATCTGCGCGGCCTGCGGCGGCGGCAGTTTGGAGAGAATATAGGTGGCGATCAGCGGGTGCTCATTGGCGAGATAGGTCTGCAGCACGCTCTCCGCGCTGCCGCTGAGCGCGTCCCAGACGCTGTCGTCGGAGCTCGCCGAAACGTCGGCCAGCATTTCCGCCACTTCGTCGGGCGACATTGAATCGGAGACCATTTCGCGGGCGTGGCCGACATCGCCGAGCAGGCTCGCGCCAATGGAAAAGGCGTTGGTGAATTCATCGACCAGCGATTCGAGCGTCGGGACGGAGATGGTCCCCAGACGCGCGGCGGCGCGGGTCACCTCGCGCAATTCCTGCGGCTCGAGATGTTTGAGCAGCCGGGTCGCTGGCGCCTTGCCGATCGCCAGGAGAAGGGCGGCGGCTTTTTGCGCGCCAAGGAACTGGCGCGGCTCTTCGGAGGATTCGTCGGCGCTGAGCGGGTCCATGGCGTTTGTTTTCTCAGGCGGCGCGATCGTCGCGCGACGCGGCGACGATTTCGGTCAGCGAGACGCCGTAACGCGCCGTCTCCTCATCGACCACAACCACTTCGCCGCGCGCGATGATGCGGCCGTTGACGACGATATTGACCGGATCGCCGACCTTCTGGTCGAGGGCGACGACCGCGCCGCGTCCCAGTTTCATCAGGCTCGAGACCGGCATGGTGGTGCCGCCGAGCACGACCTGCACGGTCACTGGAATCGACATAATCGTCTCGTAGCGCGGCGGGCTCGCCGTCCCTGCCGCCGGGGCAGGGGCGGACGCGGCCGAAGGCGCGGGGAGCGGATCGGCCTCCGCCTCCGGCTCCGGCTCGAATTCGGGAAGTTCGCCCAGGGGTTCGATCGTGTCTTCCATGGCCAGCGACTCTTTCTTCGTTCGTCGTACTGCAACCGCCGAGAGCGGTGGGTTAATGTGAGAGCGCGGATTCTAGGGAGTTGTCTTCCGGCTCGATCGCTTCCTCGACTTCGAGCGAATAGCGCCCGTCGGCCTGCCCCAGCCGGCACCAGAACATTTCGCGCCCCTCGCATTCGAGGCGAACTTTGCCCATGCCGGTCCCTTGCAACGTCAACACCTGGCCGACCGCCAGACCGGCGATTTCGGCCAGCGTCATTGGCACCTGGTCGAGCACCGCCGATACGCCGACCTTGGCGCGGGTGAGGCCGGCCTCGAGCTGACGCGCCCAGCGCGGATCGCCTGGCCCCGGTTCGGCGGTGGGATCGACGGCGAGCTTCTTGCGCAAGGGAACGAGCAGCGTGTGAGGCGCAAGCACCGCCAACAGGCTGGGGCCGGCGGGCGTCTCCAGCGTCAACTCGGCCTCGACCGCCGGTCCGTCGCGCCGCCCCAGCGCATGCAGATCGACCAGCGTCGTGAGGCGCTCGAAGCGCAGTTCGAGCGGCGCGACAGGCGCGAAAGCGGCCTCCAGCGCGCCGGTGAGACGTTTCGCCAGTTCGGAGACGATTTGCAGCTCGATATTGGTTAGGGGCCTCGGCGGCCGTTCTGCGACCAGAGCGCTTTCGTCGCCGAAGATCGCCGCGGCGAGAATGTCGGCGATCTTGGCGTCGAAGATCAGCAGGATGCGCCCGTCGGCCGCCTCGCTGCGCAGCACCGCCGCGATGTGGTTCTGGCGCTGCCCGATCGCCTCGAAGAGGCTGGTCGCGCGGGTTTCCTCCAGCGCGGGTGCGCCGGCGAGCCGATGCAGCGAGAGGATCGCCTCGGGAATGTTGAGCGCGAATTGCTCGAACGCATAGACGAGCCCGGGCAGGCGCTCGATCGGCGCGGCGGCGGCTTCGGGCTGCGCCCCGTTCAGCCAGGGCGCGCTCGCCGCGGCTTCGTGTTCTGCGCGAGGCATGGGCTACGCCGCCTCCTTGACGGATTCGGCTGGCAGCGCGGGGCCGGCGATGGTTTCGTTTTCGACCGTGTCGATTGTCGGCCGCTCCCGCGAGGGAATGGTCTTGCGGCCGAATTCCACCGCCACCTGCGGCATCGCGCCATTCATGAAGGCCAGCAGGCTCTGCTTGACGAGGGTGAAGAGCCGAAGCTGCTTCTGGCGCACCGATTTGATCTTGATCGCTATCGGCCCGAGCACCGCGTAGGAGAGCACGATGCCGGAAAAAGTGCCCACCAGCGCCGCACCGATCAGGCCGCCGAGGATTTCGGGCGAGGAATCGAGCGAACCCATCGCATGGACGATGCCGAGCACGGCGGCGACGATGCCGAGCGCCGGCAGGGCGTCGGCGATGTTCTGCAGCGCGTGAACCGGCTTGTAGCGATCGTGGGCGAGCGTCTCGATCTCCTCGTCCATCAGCGCTTCGATCTCATGCGTCTTGGCGTTGCCGATGATGATGATCCGGCCGTAGTCGCAGATGAAGGTGAGCAGATCCTTATTCGCCAGCAGACGCGGAAAGCCCATGAAAACAGGCGATTCCTTGGGATTGTCGAAATGCGCCTCGACCTCAGCGCGCGACTTGCCGCGCAATTCGCGCATCAACGCGTGCAGCGCGCTCAAGACGTCGAGAAAATCACGCGGTTTGGGCACGCGATCGGTGATCGCCTCCATGACCGCCTTGCCGCTGTCCTTGATGGTCGCCATCGGATTGGCGACGATGAAAATGCCAAGCGACGCCCCGCCGATGATCACGAACTCGTAAGGCTGCATCAGCACTTCGAGGTGACCGCCGAGCGCCGCGTAGCCGCCGAGCACGCTGCCAAAGGCGACAATGAGGCCGATGACAAAATTCAAAACTTCGCTCCTTCCGACTTAAGCTCGACCGTGCGACGTCAAACTTGCGCCGGGCTGTTTGACCATGGTCAGCCCCATGCAAGGCGGCGGCTCGATCGTCGTGCGAAGCCGGCCGCCTGGCCGGCCGTCGGCGGCTGCGGATCGGGTCATGCAAAACAATCTCTATGTCTCGTTGTCGGCTCAGGTTTCGCTGGAGCGCCGGCTGGAGACGATCGCCAATAACGTCGCCAACATGAACACGGCCGGCTTTCGCGCCGACGGGGTCAGCTTTTCGACCGAACTGGCCAAGGCCGGCGACAACAGCATCGCCTATGTCTCGCCGGGCGCCGGCTATATTTCCCGCCTGACCGGCCCATCGGAGAAGACCGACAACCCATTCGACGTCGCGGTGCAGGGCCAGGGCTGGCTGTCGATCAGCACGCCCGAAGGCGTCGCCTATACCCGCGACGGCCGTATGCGCCTGTCGGAGACCGGCGCGCTGCAGACGCTGACCGGCAATGCGGTGCTGGACGCCGGCGGCGCGCCGATCATTCTCGATGCGGCGGGCGGCGCCCCGACCATCGCCGGCGACGGGATGATCACCCAGAACGGCCGGCAGGTCGGCGCAATCGGCGTCTTCAGCATCCCCGACGACGCGCGCTTCACCCGGGCCGAAAACTCGGGCGTCATCCCCGACAAGAAAGCCGAGCCGATCCTCGATTTCACCAAGAACGGGGTCGTGCAGGGTTACGTCGAAGGCTCCAACGTCAATCCGATCGAGGAGATGAGCAAGCTGATCGACGTCACCCGGGGCTTCGACGGCGTGAATACGGAAGTCACGCAGACCGAATCCTCGCTGCAAGACGCCATCAAGACCTTAAGCGCCTGAGGACGCCCAGATGCCCAAGCGCGGCGATGATCAGGATCGGCCTCGATGACCCTCGACACTGAGGCGCCCGCGATCCGGCCTAACGCGCTCGCGCGGCTGGAAAGCGGGCTGACCCAGGCGATCAAGACGCAGCCGTTCACCAGCGTGGCGGGCGTCGTGACCGAAATCGCCATGTCGCATTACCGGGTCGCCGGATTGTCGCGCTTTCTCCGGCTCGGCGAATGCGTCAGCGTCGACGCCGGCGACCGCTTCCAGCTCGGCGAGGTGGTGCGCATCGACGATGCAACGGTGACCCTCAAACCTTTCGATGCGCGTTGCGACGCAGCGATCGGGGCGCGCGCCTATCGGGCGCAATCGCTATCGCTCGCGCCCTCGCCCGCCTGGAAAGGCCGGGCGATCGACGCTTTGGGCCGGCCAATCGACGGGGGCGGTCCGCTGCCGGCCGGCGACCATGTCATGCCGCTCGACGCCGAGCCGCCGCCCGCCCTGCAGCGTTCCCGCGTGCGCAAGCCGATCAAATCCGGCATCCGCATCATCGACTTCTTCACCCCACTGTGCGCCGGGCAGCGCGTCGGCGTCTTCGCCGGCTCCGGCGTCGGCAAATCGACGATGCTGGCGATGCTCGCCCGGGCGCCGGATTTCGACACGGTGGTGATCGCGCTGGTGGGCGAGCGCGGCCGCGAAGTGCGGGAATTTCTCGACGATGCGCTCGTCGACAATCGCCAATCGGCGGTCGCCGTCGTGTCCACCGGCGATGAGAGCCCGATGATGCGCCGTCTGGCGCCGCGCACGGCGATGGCGGTCGCCGAATATTTCCGCGACCGCGGCGATTCGGTGCTGCTGATCATCGATTCGGTAACCCGCTTCGCCCATGCCGCCCGCGACGTGGCGCTGGCCGCCGGCGAACCGGCGGTGGCGCGCGGCTATGCGCCAAGCGTCTTTTCCGATTTGCCGCGCCTGCTCGAGCGGGCCGGACCGGGAATCGAAGGCTCCGGTTCGATCACCGGCATTTTCTCGGTGCTGGTCGACGGCGACGATCACAATGATCCGGTCGCCGACAGCATCCGCGGCACACTCGACGGCCATATCGTCCTCGACCGGGCGATCGCCGATCAGGGGCGCTTCCCTGCCGTCAATATTCTCTCTTCCGTCTCGCGCATCCCCAACCCCAACTGGTCGCCCGAGCAGCGCAAGCTGGTCTCAAAACTGCGATCGCTGGTGGCCCGCTTCGAGGAAACCCGCGATCTGCGGCTGATGGGCGGTTTCACCCCCGGCGCCGACCCGGTGCTCGATCAGGCGGTGCAGTCGGTGCCGCGTCTCTATGAAGCGATGACCCAGAGCCTGTCGTCGCGACCCTGCGACGACCCCTTCATCGAACTCGCCGCGGCGCTGCGCAACGACGCCAGGGACGAGCGCGCCGACCCCGCCGCCGGCTGACCGGCAAGATCTGAAAGCGAAACATGCCGTCAAAGAGCCCGTCAGCCGCAAGTCGCGCCGTCAAGCGGTCGGCGATCGACGTTGCGCTGATTAGCGCCGGCCTGGCAAGCGCCGCGGCCTCGGTCGTCTTCGCGGCGGCGATGGTGAGCCGAGGCGACCATGCGCCTTTGGTCAATGGCATGAAATATCTCGCGATCTTCAGCCAGCCACGGCTCCATGCACTGCCCTCGTCGGCGCCGACCGTCGTCGCCGGCGGTCAGACCGCGCCCGCGACAGGCGCGGACGGCAAGGCGATCGACTTCGATCCCACCGGCTCGATTTTCCGCGTCGCGGGCGACGACGCTTCGCAAAGCGATCCCTATCATCTGGTCGCGGTCGAACCCGGCATGGCGTGGCTGCGCAACAGCGCCGAAATGCGGGTCGTCAAGCCGGGCGACATCGCGCCTGGACTCGGACGCGTCGCCGCAATCGTCAAGCGCGACGGCCGCTGGACGCTGATCGACGATTCGGGGACATCCTTGCTGACCGCCGATCCGCCGCAGAGCGCGGCGGTCGCGCAGGATCCGTTTTCGCGACGCATGATTTTCGGCGGCAGCGAGTGAGCGAGGGTTAGCGGCGAGCCTTCGCTCGCCCCGGCTTGGCGGCAAGCGCCGCCTCGGCACTGTCGATCAGCATATTGGCGATCGCCACCCTTCGATTGGCCAGATCGGGCGACAGATCGGGCCGGCGATCGGGATGATTGGTCCACATGAAGCGGCGACGAGCGCGGCCCAAGTCTGCGAGCGTCGCAGCTTTTGTCAGGCCAAGCTCGGCGCCGATCGCCTGCGGATCGTCGCTTAAGCCCGCCGGCGTGGGCAGCCCCTTGCGAAGGTCAATGTCGGGCGGCGGCGGGACATCAAGGGGCGAAGTCGCGCGCGTATCCTCGACGAAAGCCAGCGCCTGATCCCAGGCCGCGCCGACATCGTCGCTTTGCGCCTCGCTCGCGGTCGCGATCGCATCGAACGGCACTTCCAGCGGCCGCGTGAAACGCTCGGCGGCGTCGTCGTCGGCGCTTTCGACGTCTTCCAACACGCGCCCGAAATTCGTCGTCGCCCGGCCCGGCGCGCCGGGCGCGGCGATCATGTCTGCGCCTTGGCCGGCGACCGATCCTCGGCGTCGACGGCGATCCGATTGCGGCCTTCGGATTTCGCCTCGACGAGCTTTTCATCGACCCGGCGCAATAGCTCCTCCGCCGATTCGCCCTTGCGCAGGCTGGCCAACGCGAAGGAGGCGCTGACGGCGCCAAGCGGCTGGCCGCTGGTGGCGAGCGCCCAACGCTTGCCCTCGAGCTGTTTCTGGATCTGCGCGACGATTACGGTCGCTTCATTGAGCCTTGCTTCAGGCAGCAGGATGGCGAATTGCTCGCCCTCGAGACGCGCGACCTTGTCGTCGCCCTTCGCGTTGGCGGTCAGAAGATCGGCGAAGCGCTTGAGCACCATGTCGCCAGCCATGCGGCCGAATTTGTCGACAATCGCCTTGAAAGCGTCGATGTCGGCGACGCCGACGCAGAGTTCGCCCTCGTTCTCGCGCGCACGGACGATCTGTTCGGCCAGCGCATTGTCGAAATAGCGTCGATTGCCGATCCCGGTGAGCGCGTCGCGAACGCCGATCTCCTCGGCCTTATTGAGGTTGGAGCGCAGGCGCATGATCTGGAAACGCGACTGTTCGAGCTTCTCCGACAGGCCATTGACCTTGTTCTGCATCGCTCGATTGTCGTTGATCAGGGTCAGCACGATCTCATGGACCGCGTCATAGGAGCCGCCGCGCGACAGTTTCCGATTGGCGCCGGCAAGCGATTCGCCAAAACGCGCGCCGTCGGCCGCATGATCGCGAATGAGTTTCAGGGCGTGGGCGAGCGCAGCGTCGGCCCGGCGCTCGAAGTCCTCGGCCGGAGCGGCGCCCGCCGCCGATTCGGAATGGGCGGCGAAGGCCGCGAAGGCGATGGCGCCGATGGCGATCAGACCGAGGACATAGGCCTCGGTCAGCGGGTCGCTGCGCGCCCGCGACGCGCTCAAAGCGCCCAGCGCAATGAAGATTACGGCGCCGACAATCTGCAGCGTGCGTCTGACATTCGGCCCGAAATTCATGTTTCCCCCGGCGTGATGGCGAGCGAACGCTTCGAGCGAAAGAAGGGCAGCGCTCGCCGCCTCGCGCCGCAAGCCGCCGCCGCCCTGGCCGCCGCGACGAGCGCGAGACGCGCGATTCAAATAGGCTTTAGGCGAAGCTGACCGACATTGTTTACCAATTTCTTACGCATGAGGCGGCGCTATTTGCAGAATTCGCGCGCATGCGGAGTCCACTCGCCCATGCCGCTGTTGACCATGTTGCCGATCACCGCGCAGACGTAATTTCTCTGCGCCTGCGGATTATCCGGGCCGGCGTTGTAGCGCGCCACCGCCATCGTCCAGCTTCCCTCCTGAGCCTTGAGCGTCTTGAGGAAGCCGGCGGCGTAATCGACATTGCGGGTCGGATCGAACATTTCCGCCAACGATCTGAAATGCGACGCGTGATAATGCGCGTTGATCTGCATGCAGCCGACGTCGATAAACCTGGCGCCATGGGCGCGCTCGTCGGCGAAACGCAGCAGCGCCTCGTCGAGACTTGCCGAATGCACGGCGCGACCGTCGACATTCATGTCCCACGGGCTCAGCGCGCCGCGATGCCCCGTTTCGGTCAGGCCGACCGAATAGAGAATATTGAGCGGAATGTCGTTTTCCTGCGCCGCGCGCGCCATCTCCTGCTCGCAGAGCGAATCCGACTGGCTATGCGCCAGGCCGGCGCTAGACAGTAAGATTGCCAGCGCCGCGCCGAGCCGGCGGCGATTGCGCGAAGGTCTGGCGACGCCCGGTGTCCGAGGCGCCGTTGCGGCGAGACGCGCCGTCGCCGTTCGAGGACGCCTGGCCATTGGCTCCATTCGAGGCATTGTCTTGGTTTCCGGATGTTGTCCCATCGGGCGAATCGGTCGTCGCGACCGCTTTTGCGTCGAGTTGCGTGACGACCAGCGATTCGAGCGGCGAGCCGTCGGCCCCCAGCCGCGCCGCGATGGCGTCGCGCTCGCCCTGGATCGCCGACAGCGTCGAGGATTTGGCGACCCCGACGACGACCGAAAGCTTGCCATCGACCAGCCGCATCGTCACTTGCACCGCGCCCAATTCCGCCGGCAGCAGATCGAGCTGCAGCTCCTTGACCGGCTGGGCGCTTGCCGTCGGAGTCGCATTCACCGCGTCCGTCGTGGCGCTCAATCCGTCGGCCGCCTCGGCGATCACGTCGGGAAGCTGGGCGAGTGTGACCGGACCGGCGAGGGCGTTGGTCAGGCCATTTGTCGCCGCGTCGGCGGCGGCGGCCTTGGCAGAAGCGGCGGAAGACGAAGCGTCGCCCTGCCAGGCGCCCGTTTTCGTCGCGGCGGCGACCGGGCGCTTGTCGAGAGGGCCCGCGCTCACCGGCGCGGGCGCGTCGTCGTTCGATGAAGAGGGCGGCGTGCTCGACGCCTCGGCGGAACGCCGGGGCGAAAGTGACGCGTTCGTCCCGCTCTTGCCGGTCGAACCGCTGGCTGGCGTGGCGATAGCGCCGCTCGTCGCCGCGACGGCGGAATTGGCGGGGGCGGCGGCAGCTGCGGTTTGGGCTGCAGCCGAAGCCGTGCGCGCAGCGCCGTCGAGGCCGAGATGAGTGCGGGTCTGCGCCCCGGTGACGACAAAACCCGGATCGGCGCCGATGAGCGCCCTGAGCGTCGCGGCGTTTGCCGGCGCGGCCTGCCCGGCCGCTGTAGAGGACGAGCCGCCAACCGAACCGGCGGCGGTGAGCGATTCCTGCAACGCGCGCAGGACGCTGTCGCTGACGGCGGGCCCGACGGCGCCGATCGCCGCGGAAAAGCTTGCCGGCGTCAACGCGCCCAAAAGAATTGTCGAGGCGGCGGTCTGGCTCGCCGCGTCGCCCGTTGCGGCGTCGCCGCTGTCGGCGCCGCTCGAAGACGAATCATCGCTCGTTCCGGCGCGCTTTGCTCCCCGCGCGGCGCTCGTCGCATCGATCGGCTGCGAGCCATTTGCGGCCGCTGCCGACGCCGCGCTGGCGGCGGCCGGCGCAGCGCCCGTAGCCGGGCTTGATTTTGTCGTGCGCGGCGGCGCGCCGCCGGACACATCGCGGGCAATTTTTGCCAGCGCGTCGTCGAGATTTGTGGCGGCGCGCAGAAGCGGCGTCGCTTCCGGGCTGGCCGCCGGCGCCACGACGGCGGAGCTCGCCGCTTCGCTGGCTCCGTCCGTCGCCGCGTCATTCTGCTGGGCGGCGCCGCCGAAGGCGTCGATCATTTTGGAAAAATTCTTGGCCATGCCCGCGTCGCCAGCGCTCTCGCGTCCGGGTTCGCGCGGCGGCGGCGGCGCGGTATTGGCCGAAGCTGCGACAGTGGCGAGGCTCATGGGCTTCCCTTGTCGGCAGGAGCGGCGGGGGCGTTGGCTGGGGCGGGCGCGACAGGCGCTGGCGGCGCGCTCGCGGCAGGCGGCCCGACCATCGGGGCGGTGCGGTCAAGCGCGGCCTCGGCGAGCGTAATCGTTTGAGAGGCCGAATCACTTTCAGGCGCCGGCGCGCCGGCGGTGACCGCCGGCTGCTCGACAATCTCGGCTGGCGGCTGACGCAGGAAGGCGGCGACGGCGCGCGCCCCCGCCAGCAAATCTTGGTCGTGGCGGTCGAGCTTGGCGCTAGCGACGCTCTGCAACTCGGCGAGGCCGGCGTCATATTCATTGGTCAGGATGCGGGCCGCGCCCTGATAGAGCTTGCCGCGCGCTTCCTCGGCGCTGTCGGCTGCGGCAACTTTGAGCGCCCCGCCAGCCGCCGTGTTGGCGACCACGCATTTGCCGTCGATCACCGCGGTGCGGGCGACCATCAGCAGAAAGCCGCGACGCGCCTCGGGACTCAGCGCCGCGAAGAAGGCGGAAAATTTGGTGAAATTATCCGGCGTGTCGACAGTCCCGGTCTGGGTCAGCGCGTCGGCCAGGGCCTGAAGGAAGGCGTCGGCATAGACCGAGGCGCCGAAACGCTGCACATATTGGCGCGACAACAGCGCGACGCGATCGATGTCGCGCTGATCGCTGGCGAGCATCGCTTCGCGGCGCAGCGAGGCTTCCTCGATCAGCGTTCCCGGCGCCAGCAGCCGCGCCTGATCGAGCAGCGCGATCGCCTTGACGGGATCGCGCTTGGTTTCGAGAACCGATTGCGCGAAGGCGATCGACGAGGCGAGCCGCAGGCTGAGCGCGCGCAAATCGAGACTGCCGAGGCGCTTGACCGCCTCATCCTCGGAGCCGAGCGTATAGGCGAGCGCGCCGCGCATCAGCGGCGCCTCGCTTTCTGGAACGGCCCCAGTTTCCAGGAGATGCACGATGTCGCGCGGCTGGCCGCCGCTCAGCAGATAGATCACCGCCGCGTCGGTTTCGCGCTTCGACTGCCACAGTTCCGGCTTGGCGGCGGCGATCGCCGCGCCGATGGCGGCGATCCGCTCCGGCTGGGCCGCATAAGCCGCCTTGTCGCCGGCGGCGATACGCGTCTGCAGCGTCTGAAAATCGCGCGTCATGTCGGCGATCGACTGCGCCGCGGCAGGCCGGGCGCAGCCAAGCGCGATTCCCGTCAGCGTCAGGGCGGCAAGGACGACGCGCCTCACGGCTTGTCCTCCTTGAGCAGGATCTCGATACGACGATTCTCGGCGGCGAAAGGATGGGCCGGATCGCGCAGCCGCTTGTCGGCGTAGCCCTCGATACGCTCGAAGCGGCTCTCCGTCAGTCCGGCGCGCGTCAACATGTAATAGGCCATCTGCGCGCGGGCCGAGGACAGGCGCCAATTGTCATAGGTCGCCGAGCGATAGGGATGCGCGTCGGTGTGGCCGCGCACGATGACCGCGCCGGGACGCGTCTTGAGAATGCTGGCGACGGCGTCCATCGCCTTGATCACCTGCGGCAGCGGCTCGGCCGAGCCGATCGCGAACATCGAGAAATTGAGCTTGTCGGTGAGCGTGATCAGCAGGCCTTCGTCGGTCGCCTTGACGTCGATCGCCGGCCCCAGTTGCTTGCCGCCGAGCGCACCGGTCTGCAGCTCCAGCGCCTTTTGCAGGCGTTCGGCGTCGGCCGGCGAGGGTTTGACTTCGGCTGTCGAAAGCTTGGCTTCGGCCGGCGGCTTGGCGTCGCTCGCAGCAGGCTTGGCGTCGGTCGCCTGCGGGACCGGCGTGGCGGGCGCGGCCTGCGGCGCGTTGGCGGTCGCCGCCTGCGTCTGCGGTGTTTGCTCCGGCTGCGGCGTTTGCGCGGCCTGCGGCGCGGGCTTGTCGGAAACGGGCGTTGGGGTTGGCGACGCCACGCCCTCCGGCGGCGGCGTATTGGCTGGCTGGGTTGTGACGACGCGGAAAGGATCGGCCAGACCCTCGTCGTCTGCGGCCCCGCCCTCGGCCTTGTCGCGCTGCAAAACCGCAAGCGCGTTTGGCGAACCTGTTCCGGCGATGACGTCGAGACTGCGATAGGGATCGGCGAAGAGCACGCCTTCGCTCATTGTCGGCTTGGGACTGGCGGGGTCGCCGAAATTCGCCGACGCGCCGGCCTTGCTCGGATCGGGCTTTTCGAGCCCATTGGCAGCCTTGGCGGCGTCGCTCTTGCCTTCCGGCGGCATTTCGGTGTTGGCGTCGCCCGGCTCGGTCTGTTCCGCGTCGGTCTTGACCCCCGGCGCCGTCAGCGACGGCGTCGCCGAGCCATCGCCGTGAATGCTCTTGGGCGTGCGCGCCGATTCCTCGATTTTCACCGGATTGAAATAGCGGGCGATGATCGTCTTGGTGTTCTTGTCGGTCGCGCTGATGATCCACAGCACGAGAAAGAACGCCATCATCGCGGTCATGAAATCGGCGAAGGCGATCTTCCAGGCGCCGCCGTGATGCTCCTCCTCATGAACGGCGCGCCGCTTGATGATGATGATTTCAGGATGCGCTTGCTCGTCCATGGCGATGGGCTATTGCGTCAGCGAATCGATCAGATCCGACCATTGCTGCAGCTCCGAACGAATCGTCGTTTCCTCCGCTTCGATCGTCACCTCGACGCCATCCTCGGCGACATATTCGACCTCGACCGACAGAAAGGCGACGCGCTCGCGCAGGGCCTTGAGAACACGCTCAGGCCCGCGAATGCGGATCAGGCTCGACGCGCCGCCGACCCTGAGCTTGGCGAGGCTCTCGCAAAGATTCTGGACGATCTTCTTGGTCGTCTCGGCGGCGAGCAGCGGCCCAAGGATGCGCGCCGTCGCCTCGGCGACGCGCTCCTCGATCTCCTGCAGCCCGGTCGAGATCTGATCGGCGATCTGGGCATATTCATTGAGCTGGAAATCGAGCTGGCTCTCAATCGCCTGCTCGCGCTCCGCCTCCACCGCCTGAGCCAGCGCCTCGGCCTCTTCGGCGCGGGCGGCTTGCGCCCCGTCGCGGCGGCCGCGCTCATAGGCAGCCTCCAGACGGGCTTCGATCTCGGCTTCGCTGGGGATTGCCCGCGGCCTTGGCGCGGGCGCGCGCTCAGTGCGCGGCGCGCTGGTCTCGCGCAATACGCGGGCGATCGCGGGTTGGGGCCGCGGCGCGGGATCGGGCACGGCGCGCAGGTTTCTCGGCTTGAACGGCGCAGGCGAGGGCGCGCGGGCGGCAGGCTGCGCGTCGCCCGAGCCGACCCGACCGAAATGGTCGAGATACTGCAGGATCGGAACCGGCTTCATGCTTTCGCTCCCTCACGAATCCATTGCTTGAGAATCGCCGCCGCGACCTGCTCGTCGAAATCGACGAGTTTTTGCAGGTGACGCTGCGGACTCTTGTCCTTGCGGGCGACGAGCTCCTTGAGGAAATCGTCGCCGTCTTCATTGGCGTCGACGAGGAAATTCTGCTCCGAGCCCCCCATATCGCCGATGCCCATGCCGCCCAGCGCCATCGCCGGACCGCCGAGCGCCGACATGGGCGGCGGCAATTCGCTTAAGCCCGCCAGCGCCGGCGCCGAATCGCTCGGCGGGGCAAGCAGGGCGCGGGTCGCCGGCCGCAGTCCAAACCAGACCAGCAACAGGGCGACGATGACGATCGCGCCCGAACTGACGAAAGAGCCGGCCTGGCGCGCCAGGGTCTCGAGCAGCGAGGGCGGCTCGATGGGCGCGAGATCGCGGCCGGAATCGGCGGCGAAGTCGACGACGGCGATCTTGACCGAATCGCCGCGATCCTTGCGCAGGCCCGCGGCGGTCGTCACCAATTGCTCGATCTGCTGAACCTGTTTGTCCATCGCGTCCGGGCTCGGCTTGTCGCCGAGGGTGGCGGCGAGCGCGGCGCGATTGACCAGGACTGCGACCGACAGGCCTTCGACGACGAAGCCGGCGCTGGTCGTGGTGATCTGCTTGGAAGAGATCTCGTAATTGGTCAGCTCTTCCTTTTTGTCGGTGGCGTCGTTCGACTGTTTGCTTTCGGTCGGATTCTTGTTGGTCTTGGGCAGATTGGCGTCGACGCCGGCGGGCGCTTCGCCGGCCGCGTTCTGCGAACTCTGCTTCTCCTTGACCACGCGAACCGAACGCTCGGCCCGCTGATCGGGGTTGTAGATGGTCTCGTTGGTCTGGGTCTTGTCGGCGTTCAGCCGCGCGGCGACGCTGACCTGGAAATTATGCAGGCTGAGATAGGGAGCGAGCGTCGTGGTGACCTTCTCGCGCAGCTCCTGCGAGACTTCCTTTTCGAGGCCAAGCAGATTGTCGGGCGACTTTTCCAGACTGTCGGGGCCGCCGGCCAGCAGACGGCCGTCGACATTAAGGACGGTGACCTCGTCGGTCTTCATGCTGGGGACGGCGGCGGCGACAAGATGGCGAATCGCTTCGCCGACGGAGCGATCGTCGCCCCCGTCGGTGCGAATGATGACCGAAGCGGAGGGGGCCTGACGCTCGCGGCGGAACGAGCCCTCGTCGGCCATAACAATATGGACGCGGGCCGCCTTGACGCCGTGAATCATCTGGATGGTGCGGGCGAGTTCGCCCTCCATGGCGCGAACCCGGGTCACTTCCTGCATGAAGGAGGTCAGGCCGAGCGAGCCGAGCTTGTCGTAGAGTTCGTTGCCGACGCTGCCGGAATGCGGCAAGCCCTTTTCCGCCAGCGTCATACGCGCCTGGGCGGCCTGGCCGACCGGCACCATGACCGTCGTCCCGTCGGCGCTGACGTCGAAGGGTATGCCGACCTCGGTCAACGACGAGCCGATGCTGACGACGTCGTCGCGGTCGAGCGCCGTATAGAGCGCCTCCATCGTCGGCCGGCTGAGGTAATAGCCGGCGAAACCGGTCATGGCGAAGACGGCGAAGCCGATCAACCCCAGCGCAGCAAGGCGTTTTCCGCCCAGCGCCAGGAGGTTGCCCCAAAGACGTTCAGCCTGCGCCAGTGCCTCGTTCATTTCGCGTCCGCACGCCCCGACCGGTCGCCCCAACCGACCGTTCCGGGTGCGCCGGACGGCGTTGCGAGGCCAGTTGCGACATTCGGCGACGGAGCTTGCGCGGGCATTGCGTGTCAGGCGCCGAGAAGCAAGGCGCCAATGGCGTGAGCGCTTTACCCAATCTTAAGAGGTCTGATGCATTTTGGCCGTAACTGATCCGCATCGGGCCACTCAGTGGTCCCGGTTTCGGCATTACACGACGATTAGGCCCGCTTGGGTCTAAAGGCATAAGGCCGCTTCGTCGTCTCGGTGCAAATCCGAAATGTCACAGTTTTCGTGATTCACGGACAGGAGCACCTATAATGAGTTCGATTCTCACCAATGCTTCGGCCCTCAGCGCCCTGCAGTCTCTGCAGCAGACGCAGTCGGCCCTGCAGACGACCGAGAACCAGGTTTCGACCGGTCTCGCCGTCTCGACCGCCGCCGACAACGCCTCTTACTGGTCGATCGCCACGCAGCTGACTTCGGACAGCGGCGTCGTCACCGCCGCCAACCAGGCTCTCGCGCAAAGCCAGTCGGTCATGTCGACCGCTTCTTCTGCGATCAGCTCGGTCATCTCGACGATCAACTCGATCGAATCGGCTTTGACCCAGGCGACCAACCCGGGCGCGAGCATCAGCAACATCCAGACGACGCTCACCACGCTGGGCCAGCAGCTCCAGGACGCGGTCAGCGGCGCCTCCTTCAACGGTCTGAACGTCCTTGACGGTTCGCAGACCTCGGCGCTCGACTTCGTCGCCGGCTTCAACGCCTCGACCACCGGCGGCACGGTCAACACGATCGCCTTCACCGCCAACGCGCTGATCGACGCGACCAGCGCCGGCGAAGGCATCCTCGAAGGCGGCACCGGCTCGGCGACGGGCTCGGGCACCGACCTTCTGACCCTCGGCACGACCGTCACCGACGCCACCACCGCTGAGACCGCCCTCGCGGGCGTCGCCACGGTGCTCAGCAACGTGACGACCTATGCCGCGACGATCGGCGCCACCCAGGACCGCATGACTGCGGCCTCGACCTTCAACACCGCGCTGACCACCAATTACGCGACGGGCGTTAGCGCCCTCGTCGACGCCGACATGAACACCGCCTCGACCCGCCTGCAGGCTCTGCAGACTCAGGAACAGCTCGGCATTCAGTCGCTGTCGATCGCCAACCAGAACTCGCAGTTGATCCTCAAGCTGTTCAACGGCTGAGAAGAACCTACTCGCCGCCGGACGAGACTCCGGCGGCGGCGCAAGACGTGAAGCGCCCAAGCGGCGCTCCTATAAGGCCGGGCGGAGCTCCTCGCCCGGCCATTTTTTTGCCCGCAAGCTTCGCGAATCACCCGCCGTCGCCCCGCCTGACGGGGCGCTCAAAATGCGACGCCCGCCGGCGAAGGAATCGCGGCGGGCGGCGGTAAGACGGCGAAAAAGGCAGCGCGAGATTCGCTCAGCGCTTCTCGATGCAATAGCCGAGGTAGCGCTTCGAATCGATCGGGTCGTAGCCGAGGCGATGCTTCAGCTTCTTACGCAGCTTGCTGATGTGGCTCTCGACCACGTTCTCGTCGACGTTCTCGTCAAAGAGCCCATAGACGGCGTTGAAGATCTGGGTCTTGGTGACCCGCCGGCCGCGATTGCGGACGAGATATTCGAGGATACGGCATTCGCGCCGGGGAAGCGGCAGCGCCACGCCCTTCACTTCCGGCTCGCGCCCGTCGAGATAGACGCAGAGATCGCCAATCGTCACATGGCCTTGTTCGCCGAGCGCGCGGCGATTGATCGCGCCGACCCGGGCGAGAATTTCGCGCACATGGACGGGCTTGCGCAGCACGTCGTCGACGCCGGCGGCGAAGAGACCCAGGGTTTCGTCGAGCGACTGGCGATCGTTGAGGCAGAGCACCGGGGCGGTCGAACGCTCGCGGATTAATTTCGGCAGGACTTCGCGATTGTTGCAATCGCCGATCAGGAAGGCCTCGACCGCGCGCATGTCGCCGTCGCTGACCTTGCCGATCCAGTCCTTGAATTCGGTCGGATCGATTCCGGCGGTCGAAACGCCTTCACGATCAAAGCCGGACGCGTAGCCGCCGGCAACAATATTGCGATCATCGACGATGATATACATGAGTCTGCCCCGCAAGATCTCTGGGTCTACGCACTGGACGACTCGACACTGACGCGAGAACGCGCACAGGAGGGCTATCGAGCGAATCATTCGCTCGGACGATTCAGCAGCACATGACGTGGAGTTTTGGGGCGCCCGGTTTTGAGCTTTCGTCGCTCAGTTCGACGCCCCCGCAGATCCCCTCGATGTTCCCTTGGACAACATCCCCGGCGATCGCTTTGTTTTGCGAATCGCCGGTCGCCGCCCCAGTTCCCATGCGCAAAAGCTACGGGCCTTATGGTTAACAAGCTGTTAATCGGCTCTACGCCGGCTTTAAGCCGGCCTTCGCGATGGGCGGGCAACCAAATCGCAACGCGACGCGCTTAACCTCGGCCCAAAGAGGTGGGCGAGGCGGGACGAATGGGCGAAATTCTTGAAGGCGTGCGCGAGCCCTTTCGCAGCGGCGATCCGAATCAGGCGCGCGCGCTCGCCCAGCGTGGTCGCGTCGCCTATTGCGTCGTCGAACCGGCGCGCGAACCCAAACGACCTTCATCGCGGCGCGATTCGCGCGCAGCCGGGCGTCGGCGCACCCGCATGCGCTCGGGCAAAGTGCTCGACGGCGCCAACGCTTTTCTCTGCGAATGCCTGATCTACGATCGCTCGGCGACTGGCGTTCGTCTGCTGCTTGGGCGAGAGGTCGGCCTGCCGGCGCAATTTCGTCTCCATGACGACGAAACTGGCCAGATCGAATCGGTGGCGACCGTATGGCGACGCGGCGCGACGCTCGGCGCACGCTTCTCCGGCTTTGGCCACACGACCGTCAAACCGAGCGAGCGGGCGGCGCTCGCTGCACGCTATTACGCCATGCGCGACTGACGCGCCGGCGACGCCGACTCAGGCGTAGTGTTTTTCCTCGACGATCGCCGAATTGAACATGAGATTGATTTCGCGCTTGATCGCCGCGCGCCGGTCATTGGTGACATAGACCGCCCGCGCCAGCGCGATGAAACGCGGGCCGAAATCGCCGGCATTCTCGCAAAGACGAATTTCGTCCTCGACGTCCCACAGCATTTCATTGACGCCGGCGAGCTCGGCCTTCAACGGCTGCAGCTTGTGTTCGTCGAGCCGCGCCTCGCGCTGATTCGCCTGCAACAGGGTCAATTCATTGCGCACATTGGCGAGCTTGCCGGCGTCGGCGATTCGGCGCGCCTTGATCTCGAGGATGGTGATCTTGTCGATGAGTTCGCCGACTGCGCCGGGAATGGCGATCGCCCGCTGATCGAAGGCGCGCGGCGCGCGATTGGCGAGTTCCGCCGCCATTGCGGCGAAGACGAAACCCCAGTCGCCGCGTTCGCGCTGGCGGAAGAGCCTCATCGTCGGATACCACGGTGAATCCTGGCGTTCGCGCAGCCAGCGCCATTCGGCGTCGCTCTTCAACGCCACCCAGACCGGACGCCCCAGCGCGCCGGCGAGATGAGCGATCGAGGTGTCGCAGGTGACGATGAGATCGAGCGCCGCCATCGCCGCCGCCGCATCGAGGAAGGCGTCGGGACCGGCGTCGAATCCTTCGCCCAAAGTCTCGACTGTCATGCCGGTCGGCAGATTGGCGAGTTGTTCGACGCCATAGCCGAATTGCAGCGAGATCAGCCGCACGCCGGGCGTTGCCGCCAGCGGCGCGAAAGCGGCAAGCGGCGCGGAGCGCGCCATGTCAGCTTCCGGATTGGGATTGCCCTGCCAGACAATGCCGATCTTGTAACCTTCGGCGCCGATATGACCCGCCCATTTGCGGATACGCTCGGGTTCGACGGTCAGATAGGGAACCTTGGCCGGCACGCTGTCGAGCCGCGTGGCGAAGGCGCGCGGCAGACTCGAAATCGCGATCTGCGCGTCGAAGGATTCGCCCGCCGGCGGTTCGGCGACCAGGCGCACGCCGGTCAAAGACGACATCAGTCTATGCAGACGCGGCGGGCAGAGAAATGTCGGCTCAACGCCCGCTTCGATCATCATCGGCAGATAGCGACCGAACTGGATCGTGTCGCCGAGCCCATGATCGTTCATCACCAAGACGCGCGCCGCCTTGTCGTCTGGACCACGCCAATTCTTGTAACGCGCGCCGAGCGCATCGGCGAGCGACTTGCCGGCGATCCAGCGCGCTTCGTAGCCTTCCCAGCCGCGTTCGAAATCGCCGAGCGTCAGATCGAGACAGCCGCGCCCGCCGATCGCCTCCTGATTGCCGAGCCGTTCGGCCTCGACGAAGGCGGCGCGCGCCTCGTCGAGCCGACCGAGCGCGCGGAGCGCCAGGCCCTGCCCGTTGAACGCCGCGGCGTAATCTGGCTGAACGGCGCTCGCCGATTGATAGGCCTCCAGCGCCTCGGCGACGCGGTCGCGCTTTAACAGCGCGGTGCCGAGATTGAGCGCGGCTTCGGCGAAACGCGGCCGCAGATCGAGGGCTTTGCGCGCGGCGATCGCCGAGTCTTCGAGACGGCCGAGTTTGCGCAGCGCGCCCGAGCGGCTGTTCCACAAATCCGCCGAGGCCGGGCGCAGCGCCAGCGCGGCGTCGAAAGCGTCGAGCGCCTCGTCGAAGCGATCGAGTTCGAAGAGCAGCTTGCCGACATTCGACCAGCCCTCGGTCAGATCGACCTTGAGCGTCAGCGCGCGGCGATAGAATTCGAGCGCCGCCTCGCGCTTGCCCGACTGCTGCAGAATATAGCCGCCCATGCAGAGCGCGTCGGGAAATTCCGGATTGAGACGCAGCGCCGCATCGAGCGCGGCGATCGCTTCCTGGCGCCGGCCGCTGTTCCATAGCGCGACGCCGCGCTGATAAAGCGAATCGAGTCCGATCGGCTCGTCGGCTGCCGCGGCGGGAGTTGAAGACCGGGAGAGGAGCCCAGCCGATGGTCTCAGCGTCAAGTCGAAACATCCGCCCCGTCACGGCCTGTTCCATGACGGCGATGCGGCAACAAAGCGCGCCATGCTTGCCCGAGACTTGCCAAGCGAAGGAGACTTGCGACGGCAAATCAGACTTGCCAGATGAATGAAGCTTGCTGGAGTCAGCCGCCGAACGGCAGGTTCTGCATCGCCGAGAGCAAGGTGCTGTCGAGCGACGAGCCGGCCGACGAGCCGCCGAAGGTCGAGTTGCCGCTGATGATCGAACTCATGATCGATGTCGCGGCATTGGTGTTGGTCGTCGTTCCCGTGCCCGACACCGCGGTGATCGGGCTGCCGGAATCCACGCCGCCGGGGCCGTAGTCGAGCGTGTATTCGGCGGTGAAACGCTCGGTCAGTTGCTTGAGCTTGGTCGGATTGCTGAGATCCGAGACCGGCATCAGCCGGTTCACGATCGCGGCGTTGGAATCGATATTGCCGTTGGAATTAAGCGTCACGCCGAAAATGGTCTGGAACGCCTCCAGCAGATTCTTGTCGCCCAGCACATTATAGGAACTGGTGATCGTCGGCGCGACGCGCTGGAAATAGAGCGCGAGCTGAACGCCGACATCCTGCTGGCCCTCGTCGGTCTCAAGCGTCTGTTCGACGTAATTGCTTTTGGTCGTGCTGACGGCGCCGGCGCTCGAGATCGAACTCGCCCCCGCGGCGAAATTGAAGGCGGCGGCGAATTTCGCCCAATTGGGATTGCCGAGCGTATTGGCCAGCGCGTTGGGGCTGGTCGTGCCGCCCTCCAGAACTTTGGTGACAAGCGCCTTGTTCTGAACCTGGTTGCCAAGCCCATAGGCGTCGAGCGCATAGGACAGCAGGCGGTAATTGTTCACCAGGTCGCTGATCGAATTCACGTTGCCAATATTGGCGGCGTAATAGGCCGTCGCCGTCTTCACCGCCGGCTGGCTCTCGACCATCCTCTGATAGCTCGAGAGATTGTTCTCGATCGAGAGATATGTCGAAGTGGTCGTCGACACCGCTTGACCTCGTCGCCGCCCGCGCGCGCGATTGCTGGCGTCCGGCCCATAGGGCCGCGCCACCCCGCATGCTGGGGGCAAAGCGGTTACCAAAGCCTTAATCGCCCTCCGCCGCCGCCCTGAGCGACGTCCCGCCTCCGGCTTGCTTTTTGGCCTAAAGTTTCTCATTCGCTAGGGGCGAAACTCCCACTCTTTCAAAAGGAATGGCCGTTGGCGCGGCTAAGCCTCGTTCCTCGCCGACAATCGCTTCGCTCGCTGGCGCCGCTGGCCGTCGGCTTCCTGCTGCTGCTCCTGGCGGCGGGCGCCAATGCGCTGGTGTCGATCGAGCGCCAGCAGGCTGATTTCTGGATCCGCCACACGTTGGAGGTCACCTCCCGGCTCGATCGCATTGATCTATTGGCGACCGACGCCGAGACCGGCCAGCGCGGCTATCTGCTGACCGGCCAGTTCAGCTACCTCGAACCCTATGAGGCGGCGCGCGCCCAGATCGGCCCCGAGATCGACGGCCTCGCGGCCGCGACAGCCGACAATCCGGTCCAGGTCGCCTCCATAGTCGATTTGCGCGCCGCCATGGCGGCGAGACTGACCGAGTTGCAGAAGACCGTCGATCTGCGCTCCTCGGGCGGCGCGGAGGGTGCGCTGGCGATCGTCAACGCCGGCACGGGCAAGGCGCTGATGGCGTCGGTCCGCCAAGCGCTCGAGGTCATGCTGGCCGAGGAAAATGGCCTGCTCGAACGCCGCCAGGCGCGGGCGAAATGGCTGGAGGGCGTTGGCCAGGCGGGTTTTGTCGGCGCCATCCTGCTGGTGATCGTCTTCGGCGCGCTGGCGATCGCCGACGCGCGGCGGCGATTGCTGGAACTCGAAGCGGCCAATTCCGGCCTGCGCCACGAGATGGCGGAGCGGCAGGCGGCGGAAGACCGGGTGCGGCAATTGCTGCGGCTGGAGGCTGTCGGCCAATTGACCGGCGGCGTCGCGCATGACTTCAACAATATGCTGGCGATCATCCTCGGCGCGCTCGGCGTGGCAAAACGCCGGCTGACCGGAAGCGAACATCCCGACATCGCCAAATTCATCGACGCCGCCGTCGACGGCGCTCGTCGGGCCGCCGCGCTGACCGCGCGACTCCTGGCGTTCTCGCGCCAGCAGCCGCTGGAGCCGCGCGCGCTCGACGCCAACAGACTGGTCGCCGGCATGTCGGAACTGCTCCAGCGCACGCTCGGCGAGACGATCCAGATCGAGACCGTGCTTGCCGCCGGCGCCTGGCGCGTCTGGGCCGATCCGGCGCAGCTTGAGAATGCGATGATCAATCTCGCCGTCAACGCGCGCGACGCCATGCCCGATGGCGGCAAGCTGACGATCGAAACCGGCAACGCCGATCTCGACGAGCGCTACGCCGCCGCCCATAGCGAAGTGACGCCCGGACAATATGTGCAGATTTCGGTGACCGACACCGGCGCCGGCATGGCGCGCGAGGTGATGGAGCGCGCCTTCGATCCTTTCTACACCACCAAAGGCGTCGGACGCGGCACCGGGCTCGGACTGAGCCAGGTGTTCGGCTTCGTCAAACAATCGCGCGGCCATGTGAAGCTTTATTCGGAACCCGGTCGCGGCACGACAGTCAAAATCTATCTGCCGCGCCATTTCGGCGACGCGCCGCCGGCGCTCGACGAAGGAAAGGCCACGCCGACGCCCAAAGGTTCGGCCGAGACGATCGTGCTGGTCGTCGAGGACGAGGCGGCGGTGCGGCATATGTCGGTCGCGGCGCTGCGCGAACTTGGCTATGGGGTCATCGAGACCGAAACGCCGGGCGAGGCGCTGAAAGCGCTGGAGGTGCGCCCCGAAATCGCGCTGCTCTTCACCGACATCGTCATGCCGGACATGAACGGGCGCGAACTTGCGGCGCGGGCCATCGCGCTGCGGCCGGGGCTGAAGGTTCTCTACACCACCGGCTATACGCGCAACGCCGTGGTGCATAATGGCGTCGTCGATCCCGGCGTCGCCTTCCTCGCCAAGCCCTTCACGCTGGAGCAACTGGCGCTCAAGATGCGCCAGACGCTCGGTGAGTAAAGCGGCGGCCTGCCGTGCGCGTCATTGCGAGCGCAAGCGAAGCAATCCAGCTTTCGTCAGGCATGTCGGCATGGATTGCTTCGTCGCTGCGCGACTCGCAATGACGGCGAATTGACCGGCCTGAAGCATCACTGGCACTTGCTTTCGTAAGACCCCTTCACCTGGGTCAGGACGCCAGACGAATCCGCCCGCCAGGTCACGCGGACGATCTTCGTGCACAGCAATCCTGTCCAGACGAAGACGCTGGCGTTGGCGTCGTTTCCGTGCCGAAATTCGGGAACGAACCGCTCGGCCGCCAGTTCGGCGATCAGGGCTTTGTCATCGCTGCCGACCGGAAAGCGCTCCTGGACTCGGTCGTCTAATTCCCGGCTGAAGTCCGTCTCGTCGCCCGGCAGCGTTGCGGCGAGCGGCGGCAAGGTCTTCACCCCCGCCGTCATTCGTCCGCCCACAAAACCCGCGCCGAGCAGAACGAGCGCCGCAACGATCGTCAGCAGCCTGCGTCCTGCACTTCGTCGGGCCGGCGCTGCCGCTTGCTTACTCAAGACTGCTTCCGTGGTCATCGTCAGATGCGTTCCGCCGCCAGCTAGCGCGCGGAGGCGCCGTCAGCGACGAAAAACCACCGCATGAGGCCGAGGCCGGTCAATGCGCCCACGAGCTGCGCGACAATAAACATGGGAACGTCGCCAGGCGCTATACCCGCAAAACTATCGGTCAAAGCGCGGGCGATGGTCACGGCGGGATTGGCGAAGGAGGTCGAGGCCGTGAACCAATAAGCGGCCGTGATATAGAGCCCGACAGCAACCGGGATTGCCTCCGCTCTGAAACGCGATACGGCAAGAATGGTGACGATCAGGCCGAAGGTGGCGACA
>SSMV01000189.1 GCA_004799435.1 Bradyrhizobium sp. | reverse complement strand
TAATCCGCCGCGAGACGGCGGCGGATTATCAGGAGGTCAGCGCGCCGCAGGTGCTCGACAAGCATCTGTGGGAGATTTCCGGCCATTGGAACTGGTATCGCGAGAGCATGTTCATGGCGCGTCCGGCGGGCGCCGATGCCGAAACCGAGGACGAGCGCATCTATGCGCTCAAGCCGATGAACTGCCCCGGCCACATCCAGATTTTCAAGAACGGGTTGCGCAGCTATCGCGAACTGCCATTGCGGCTCGCTGAATTCGGCGTCGTTCATCGCTACGAGCCGTCAGGCGCGCTGCATGGCGTGATGCGGGTGCGAGCTTTCACGCAGGACGACGCCCATGTCTTCTGCAGCGAGGATCAACTCGCCGCGGAATGTCACAAGATCAATGAATTGATCCTGTCGGTCTACGCCGACTTTGGTTTTGACAAGATCGTCGTCAAGCTCTCGACCCGGCCGGAGAAGCGGGTTGGTGACGACGCGCTGTGGGATCACGCCGAGGCGGTGATGGGCCGCGTGCTCGGCGAGATCAAGGATCGCCACGGCAATATCGTCACGACCCAGATCAATCCGGGCGAGGGCGCGTTCTACGGCCCGAAGTTCGAATATGTGCTGCGCGACGCGATCGGCCGCGACTGGCAATGCGGCACGACGCAGGTCGACTTCAATCTGCCCGAACGTTTCGGCGCCTTCTATATCGCCGCCAATAGCGAGAAGACGACGCCGGTGATGGTGCATCGGGCGATCTGCGGTTCGCTCGAGCGCTTCATCGGCATTCTGCTCGAACATTACGCCGGCCATTTGCCGCTGTGGCTTTCGCCGGTGCAGATCGTGGTTTGCACGATCACCCAGGACGGCGACGATTACGCCCACGAGGTCGTGGCGGCGGCGCGCAAGCGTGGGCTACGGGTCGAGACCGATCTGCGCAACGAGAAGATCAGCTACAAGGTGCGCGAACATTCCCTGGCCAAGGTTCCCGTGCTGGTGGCGATCGGCAAGCGCGAAGCGGCGGAGCGCGCGGTGTCGATCCGCCGTCTCGGTTCCGCCGATCAGTCGACGATGGGCCTCGAGGCGGCGCTTGACGCCTTTGTCACTGAGGCGACGCCACCCGACTTGGTCGCGTAAGCCGCCGCGCCCACGGCGCCCGTGGCTCCATCGACGGGCTCGGCAGGCGAGGCCCGCTGCAATTGCAGGACACGCCAGTTCAGCCCGTCGGTCGTCGATTGAATCTTTTCCCAGGCGTAAGAGACCTTCGTCCAGGGAACGATCTGCGAGGTGAGATTGTCGAGGACGAAATCGCCTTCGCTGGTGCGCGCGATCAGCACGAGATGCAGCTCTCCCGCCGCCGTCACGACAATGGCGGCGGGCAGCGCCGAACTCGGCCAGCCCGAGTCGATCAGGCGCTGGCGCTTCGTCATCGCGAAATCCTTGCAATCTCCCGCTGGCTCGCCGGGCGCCCATGTATCTCGATAGGCGGGCGTGATCGTCGCGTTGACGGCGGAATTGACCGATTTGAGCTCATCCATCATCGCGCTCGTCAACGTGACGCTGCCGTCGGCGGTAACGGGAATTCGTCCCGGCTTCATCCGGCAGAGATCGGGATAGGCCGAGCATAATTCGTAATAGCCATTGGGAATCGCGCTCAAGGGGCCGAATTGAATTTTGCTGATCGCATTGGCCGATTGCGCGTTCGCGGCGACGATCCCCATCGCAGCGACGGACGTGACGATCAACGCAATTCTCAAGGTCAAAATTCTCGCGGCTTCGCGCACGGGTCCCCCTCTGACAGCCGGAAAACGCCATTCGGCAAACGCTAAAAGACCCAGCCACGGTTCTACTTTATATTGTAGTTATTCGCTCCGCAGCGTCATGAACCGGTTATATCGCTCGGCCGTTTTGGTCAATACGAAGCGGCAATAAGTATAGAGACCAATCTATACCACCGTCGCTCGATGGTGTTCCCACTGAGCGCCGCGTGTCGCAACGCGATCGGCGTTCTGTCGAGCGAGCGAACGCGCAGGTGTGAGTTTGCGATTCGCGCGATGTGGAATCCTTGCGCGCCACGCGCGCGATCGCAAATCGCCAGTACGCTGTTGTCGATTGTGAAGCGCGCACACGCGAAGTTGACTCCGAGACGGACGCAAAAATCATGCGTTGCTTCCGTGACGTGGAACTATCGCTTGGGCTGTTTCGTTGGCTGCACGGAACTGATTGCGGCGATCGTTCTGGATGGACGGCGCGCATCAGGTTCAACGGACATGAAGACCTTACATTGGAGAAACCCCATGCGAAACACCCAGATTTTGACCCGCGTCGCACCGTGTCTCGCGATTTTGACCCTCGCGACTTTCGCGTTGCCGTCCGCTTCCTACGCGGCCGTGTGTCACGCCACTTCGGCGACCGGTGGACCGGATGTCCCTGAAATGGGCGACGGAAGCTGCCCGCCGAATTACGTCAAGCTGCAGAACGAGGATCCCCGCGCTATCGCGCCCGTCGATAACGCGGGCGGCGCCGCTACGACCGGCGCCAGCAATGGCGATGGCGCAGCGCCGGGCGGCACCACCGGCGCGAGCAACGGCAACGGCACGACGGGCGGCTCCAACGGCGGCACGGGCAAGTGATCGAGAGCGAAATCCGGCGCGGATAGAAATCCGCGCGGCCTAAGGATTTCCGTTGAATGAAAGAGAAGCGGCGCCGGGCGAGAGATTGGCCGGCGCCGTCTGCGCGAGAACGTCGCTCTATGCGCTTGAGGCGCTCGGCGGCGCGTGATTAGTGGGTCCCGGAAACCGCTCTTTGCGCGAGGAAAACGCGGAGCCGCGCATTGATTCCGGGACGTCCCATGAAGAGTTTTTCACCGCGCCGTTTTCCCTTCATCGTCGCATTGGCTGCGACGCTCTTGGCCACAACACTTTTGGCCGCGGCGCCGGCGCGGGCCTTCGATGTCGATTTGTCGAGCGTGCTCGCCGCCAATCCGAAGGTGGTCGAGGGCGTCGCGCGGCTGTGCAAGCGCGCCTGCCTCGGCAATCAACGCAGGAGCTGGCTTGAGTCGGCGATCCTGCACACCGGAACGGACGGCTCCTCGCTCTCGGTCGTGCTGAAATTGCGCAGCCGACATTCGCCGGCGCGCGGCGTTGTGCTCTATGACGAGACCGCCACGGTCAAGGTCGATGCCGATGTCTCGCTGGCCGATTGCGGCATCGGCACGGTTCACGCCTCCTCGAACAACGATCTCTATCGCGTGTTGTTGCGGACGCTTGCGCCGCAGATCAAGGCGGCCATCCGGCGCCAGGGGCGCTTCTGTTGAGCGCAGGCGAGCCCAGCTTGAGATGTTCGCCAGAAGCGCGCATGAGTGCGGCCGATTTTCTAGGGCGGCGCGGCTGTGAAGGGGCGGCGCACGCCTGCGGCAAGGGGCAGGGCGAATGACGCTGAACGCCAATGTGGTCATCGGCTCCGGAGCCGGCGCGGCGCATTTCGGCGCCGGCCTGCCGCTGGCGTTGATCGCCGGACCCTGTCAGCTCGAAAGCCGCGCCCACGCCCTGGAGATGGCTTCGGCGCTCAAGGAGATCGCGCGGAAGTTAAACATCGGCCTCGTCTTCAAGACCTCTTTTGACAAGGCCAATCGCACCTCCGGCGCCGGCGCGCGCGGCATCGGGCTTGAAGGCGCGCTGCCGATCTTCGCCGAAATTCGCGAGACGATCGGTCTGCCGACTTTGACCGACGTGCATGAACCCGCCCAATGCGCCCTCGCGGCGCAGGCGGTCGACGTCCTGCAAATCCCGGCCTTCCTGTGCCGTCAGACCGATCTGCTGATCGCCGCGGCGCGCACCGGGCGCGCGGTCAACGTCAAGAAGGGTCAGTTCCTCGCGCCATGGGACATGAAGCATGTCGTGGCCAAGATCGCCGACGCGGGCGGCCGCAACGCGCTGGTCACCGAACGCGGCGTCAGTTTTGGGTACAATACGCTTGTCTCCGACATGCGGGCGCTGCCGATCCTGGCGCGCGACACCGGCGCGCCGGTGATTTTCGACGCCACCCATTCGGTGCAGCAGCCCGGCGGGCAGGGCGCCTCGTCGGGCGGTCAGCGAGAGTTCGTGCCGGTGCTGGCGCGCGCCGCGGTCGCCGTCGGCGTCGCCGGCGTCTTCATCGAGACGCATCAGGACCCCGATCATGCGCCCTCCGACGGACCGAACATGGTGCCGCTGAGCGCTTTCGAGGCGCTGGTGGCGGAACTGCAGGCCTTCGATCGGCTCGCCAAAGCGCGGCCGTCCGCGCAAAACCCGGCGTAAGCGGGCGGCGGCTCTCAGCCGCGGCCGCGATAGGGCGCAACGCCCTGGTCGGGCGCCCATACGCCCTTGGGCAATTGCCCGGTCTGCCAGAAGACGTCGATCGGGATGCCGCCGCGCGGATACCAATAGCCGCCGATGCGCAGCCAGCGCGGCGCGAGCAGCGTCTTGAGCGCCTTGCCGATGCTGACCGTGCAATCTTCGTGGAACGCGCCGTGATTGCGGAAGCTGGCGAGATGCAGCTTGAGCGATTTCGATTCGACGATCCATTTGCCCGGCACGTAGTCGATCACCAGATGGGCGAAATCCGGCTGGCCGGTGATCGGGCAGATCGAAGTGAATTCCGGCGCAGCGAAGCGAACGACATAGTCGACGTCTGCATGCGGATTCGGCGCGCGCTCGAGCGTCGCTGGATCGGGGCGCTCGGGAATTTGCGAGGGCTTGCCAAGATGGGCGAAGCCGGTGGCGGGAGCAGGGCGCTTGGTCATCGCCGCTTCTTAGCGCCCGGCGGCGCAAAGGCAAGGCCGCGGTGGAGGCGCTGCTTGCCAAGCGTGCGAGCGCAGGCCAGTTTCAGCCGGCTTCGGGGCGGGGAGACGGCATGTCAGGCTCGGGCTCAATCTGGCTTTATCTGATCCTCGCGTTGAACTTCGCCATTTCGTGGTGGAACGCGCGAAGCTGCGGCAGAGCCTGGGCCGAGTCCAAGGCGGTCGGCGGCTCGATCCGTTTTCTCGTCTGGTGCGGCGCCGTGCAGAGCGCGGTGGGCTTCAGTTCGGTCTTCCTGTTCCCGCTGCTCTTTGCGGCGAACGCCTTCGCGCCGGACTATTTCACCGACGACCAGCTCAACGGCGCCCTGAGCCTCTGGTATCTCACCATCATTTTCCCGGTGCTGGGAACCGGCTTGATTATCACGATCGAGTCCTGGATCGCCGCCTATCGCAATCACAGCCTGATGAATCTGGGGCTGGCCGCCTACAACACTTTTGCCCAGGTCCACAACACGATGGGCGCAATCAATGGCGTTGGCCCCGCATTCAGCGCGGTTGGCAAGATGTTTGCCTCCGTCGCCGGCGGGCGGGGCGACGCCAAGGGCAAGGCGGCGATCCTGGGGGTGATGATCGCCGTCGGCGTCGTCGTGCTGGCGCTGAGCGCGGGCGTCGTTCTGACCGCTGCGCTCATCCATCATTACGCCGGAACGGTGCCCTTGCCCAAGACGGCCTCGAATGCTCCGGCCTCGAACGCTCCGGCCTCGAACGCCCCGGCGGCGGGCGCCTGAACGCAAGCCGCCGCGTCCCGCCGTTGCGTGGGCGCCGCCGCGTCGCTAAACCAGCCGGGATCGGAACCATGGTTTGACCGCGCCAATACTTCCCGGCCCTAGCCTCCGCGCCCAGGCGGCCCTTGAGGCGCTGCTCGACGCCGCGCTGAAGGCGGGCGAAATCGCGCTACGCGACTTCCATCCGGGCGAGAAGACTTCGGCGACGGTCGCTCTCAAGCGTGGCAATTCGCCGGTCACCGGCGCCGATCTGGCGGTCAACGCCTTTCTCCTGGAGCATTTGGGCGCCGCCTTTCCTCATGCGGGCTGGCTTTCCGAGGAGACCGCTGACGATCCCGCGCGTCTCGACCGCGCCGAGCTCTTGGTGGTCGATCCGATCGACGGAACGCGCGCCTATATGTCGGGCGATCCCCGCTGGGCGGTGTCGATCGCACTAGTGAGCGAGGGTCGGCCGATCGCCGGCGTGGTTCACGCCCCCGCGCTTCGACAGACCTATGCCGCCGCGCACGGCTGCGGCGCAACGCGCAACGGCTTTCGCCTCGGTGGGACTGAGGCGGCGCCGCAGGGGCGCCCCGTCGCCGGCGGCCCCAGGACGATGATTGCTGCGCTCAGCGCTCAATCCGGCGTGGAATGGGAGGTTGTTGCGCGCATTCCTTCGTTGGCGCTGCGGCTGGCGCAGGTCGGCAGCGGCGAGCTCATGCTCGCCTTCGCCTCGGCCAATTCGCACGACTGGGATATCGCCGCCGCCGATATCGTGCTGCGCGAGGCCGGCGCGGCGCTGATCGGCGAGGGCGGGCGTGGGCTGGACTATAATCGGCGGGAGACCTGCCACGGCGCGCTGGCGGGCCTGGGCGCCGCTCTGCCGTCGGCCTATCGCGAGGCGGCTTTCGCCGTCCTGCGCCAGGCCAGAGAATGAACGCCACGGCATGAATCTTGTGTCGCAGGCCGGCCCCGCTTGGTTGCGTTTTCCGCCGCGTCGGGGCAAAGCCCACCCATGCTGAGGGCGCGTGGGGCCAATTCACCCATTCGTGACCATGGATTCTCGACATGACGAAAAGCAACGCCGCCAAGCTTGAATCGAAACAATTGCTGCATTTGGTCTTCGGCGGCGAGCTGAAGGACCTCGACAGCCACGAATTCCGCGACCCGTCGCGCATCGACGTCGTCGGCATTTTTCCCGATTATGATTCCGCCGAGGCGGCGTGGCGGGGGCGGGCGCAGGCGACTGTCGACAACGCCCAGACGCGCTATTTCATCGTCCATCTTCATCGTTTCCTCGAACCCAAAGGCCTGCGTCGCAAGTCGGCCTGAATGGAATATGTTCAAAAGTCTGGGAAGAAGCCGGTTCGTGCAGGAGACGCTGGGGTTCCTGCTCGCCGCCTATTTGCGGCTCGTTCAGCGCACGACCCGCTTTCGCTACGAGCCTTCCGACATCGACGCGGCGATCGCCGGCCAGACGCCGCTGATCGTCGCGATGTGGCATGGTCAGCATCTGATGATTTCCTTCGCCTGGCCGCGTTCGATCCCCCGCATGGCGGCGCTCATTTCGCGTAGCGTCGATGGCGGCGCGCAGGCGTCGGCGCTCAGACGGCTGGGGGTGAAGCCTGTGCGCGGCTCCGGCGGCAGGGCGGAGAAGCGCGACAAGCTCAAGGGTGGCGCGCCGGCGCTGCGCGGCCTGGTGCGCGAGCTCGACGAGGGCGCGTCGGTGGCGATGACCGCCGATCTGCCCAAAGCCGCCCGTTTCGCCGGCCTCGGCGTTGTCACGCTGGCGCGGCTCTCGGGTCGTCCAATCGCGCCGACCGCGGTGGTCGTGAGGCGACGGCTCGATTTCAATTCCTGGGATCGCGCGAGCATCGGGCTGCCCTTCAGCGACGGCGCGATCGTCGTCGGCGATCTCATTCACGTCTCACGTGACGCCGACGAGGCGGCGCTTGAGGAGGTGCGGCGCAAGGTCGAAGCCGGACTCGACGCCGTCCACGCCCGCGCCTACGCCATGATCCAGTCGCGCGATCCCGGCGCAGATCTGAGGCGTCCATGAGCTCTAAGGCGTTCATGAGCCTGCCGCTGTCGCTGGGCGCTTACAGGATCGCGACGGGTCTTGCTTCGCCGTTGAGCGGCGCGCTGCTGTCGCTCAGGCTCAACAAGGCCAAGGAAGATCCGCTGCGGATCGAGGAGCGGCGCGGTGTGGCCGGCTTGCCGCGCCCCGCCGGGTCATTGGTCTGGCTGCATGGCGCGAGCGTCGGCGAGGCGCTATCGCTGATGCCGCTGGTCGAACGGCTGACCCAGGCCGGTCGCCGTGCGCTGATCACCACCGGCACCGTTTCGTCGGCGCGCCTGTTGAGCCAGCGCCTGCCGCCTGGCGCCATGCATCAGTTCGCGCCGCTCGATACGCCGGGCTTCATGAGCCGCTTCTTCGCCCATTGGCGGCCCGATCTCGCCTTGATCGCCGAAAGCGAGATCTGGCCCAATATGATCCTCGAGGCTGGCCGCGCGGGCGCGCCGATGGCGATGGTCAATGCGCGCATGAGCGCACGCTCCTATGCGCGCTGGCGGCGCGCGCCCGCTTTCATCGGGGCGCTGCTTGCCCGCTTCGACCTCTGCCTGGCGCAGAGCGCGGGCGATGGCGAGCGACTGGCGGCGCTTGGCGCGGGCCAGGTTCGGGTCGTCGGCAATCTCAAATTCGACGCTTCCGCGCCGCCGGCGAACCAGCGCGAACTCGCCGAACTTTCGGGTCAGGTTTCCGGGCGGCAAATCTGGATCGCCGCCTCGACCCATGCCGGCGAGGAGCGCATCGCCGCCGACGCGCATCGTCGCGTCGCTGCGACCTTTCCCGATCTTCTGACCCTTATTGCGCCGCGCCACGCCGATCGCGGCGAAGCGATCCGCGCCGAGCTCAGCGCGATGGGTCTGCGTTGCGCCTTGCGTTCGCGCGGCGAACGGCCGGAACGCGATGTCGAAATCTACATCTGCGACACGATGGGCGAACTCGGCCTGTTCTATCGCCTAGCCGGCGTCGTTATGGTCGGTAAGTCCTTTGTCGGGCAGGGCGGTCAGAACCCGATCGAGCCGGCGAAACTGGCCTGCGCGGTGCTGCACGGGCCGCAAGTCGCCAATTTCACCGAGGTCTATGGATTGCTCGATGGCGCCGGCGGCGCGGCCCTGGTCCGCGACGCCGATGAGCTGGCCGCGATGCTGACGATGCTGTTCGCCGATCCCACACGGCTGCGGGCCATGGCGCGCGCGGCCGCCAAGGCGGTTGAAGCCGAGGCCGGCGCCGCCGACCGCGTCATGCAGGCGCTCGCCCCGCTCTTGGCGGCGACCGACCCTCCGGCGGCGGCATGATCGCGCCGCGCTTCTGGGCTTCCGCGCGTCCCGGTATTCTGGCGCGCGGCCTGGCGCCGCTGGGCGCGCTCTATGGACTGGCGACTGCGACGCGTATGGGACGCCTGGGCGCGCGGGTCGACGCGCCGGTGATCTGCGTCGGCAATTATGTGCTCGGCGGCGCGGGCAAGACGCCGACCGCGATCGCCGTGGCGCGGCTGTTGCTCAACGCCGGCGAACGCGTCGCCTTTCTGTCGCGCGGCTATGGCGGCGCGCGGCGCGCGGCGCCGACCCGTGTCGATCCGCAGATGCATGGCGCGCTTGGCGTCGGCGACGAGCCGTTGCTGCTGGCGCGCGTCGCGCCCTGTTGGGTTGGCGTCGATCGGGTCGCCGCGGCGCGCGAAGCGATCGCCGAGGGCGCGAGCGTGCTGGTGCTCGACGACGGTCTGCAGAATCCGTCGCTGGCGAAAGACTATTCCCTGGCGGTGATCGACGGCGAAGCGGGCTTCGGCAACGGCTTTTGTTTTCCCGCCGGTCCCCTGCGCGCGCCGCCGGCTCGTCAGGCGCGCTTCGTGTCGGCCGAAGTGGCGATTGGCGGCATGGACGCGCCGGCAAGCGCGCTGCCGCCAGGACGCTCGATCTTTCGCGCCCATCTCGAGGCGGATGCGATCGTCGGCGCCGAGCTGGTCGGGCGCCCGGTGCTGGCTTTCGCCGGGATTGCGCGTCCGGAAAAATTCTACGCGACGCTCGAAGGGCTGGGCGCGCAGATCGCCGCGCGCCGCCAATTCGCCGATCACCACAGCTACGATCCCAAGGAAATCGACGAAATCGTCGCGATCGCCCGCCGACGCGGGCTGACGGCGGTAACGACCGAGAAGGACTATGTGCGCTTGACGGCGGCCCAACGCCTGATGGTCAGGGCGCTGCCGGTGACGTTGCGCTTCGAGGCGCCCGAGCGCGTCGCCACCGCGCTGTCAGCCGCTCTACAGGCGCGCCGGCTCGATGGACGTGCGCAGCGCTGAAGCCGCTTCCAGGTCCGGCGGCCGCCGCAATCTTGGGGGATATCGGGTCCTTGGCAAAACATTGAAGCGATTGGCGCTTGAGGGCGCGGCGCACTTGCGCCAGTCTTGCGAGAGTTTCGCTTTCGTATGGGAGAAAGACGATGAGAGCTCTGCTGGCGGGTGTTTTCACCGCCGTGCTGCTGGGCGGCGGCGGCGGCACGGTGGCCGCGTCGCAGGCCGTCGCGCCGCAAGCCGCAGCGCCGTTATCTGCGGCGCCGGAACGGATCGCCTCGGGCGAGGGATGCGCCGCCGATATCGCCCGCTATCGCGCCATTCAGGAGAATGATCTCTCGATGGGCCACGTCGCCAAGTCTGTCTACAATCAGATCAAGAAGGAAATCGCCCAGGCCGAAGCCGATTGCAGCGCCGGCCGCGACGCTGAGGCGCAGGCCGAACTCATCGCCTCGCACAAGCGCCACGGCTATCCGACCGACCTCTGAGCGAAGGCGAAATCGAAGAAAGACGCCAGGAAGGCCGGCGTTCGCTGGCGGTCGACATCGCGTGGCCTGCGCACAACGTGAATTGCGCAGAGCTCCGCCTCGGCGTCCTTGGCGAGGAAGGCTTCGATGCGAGCTTTGGCCGTCTCGGCCGGTTCGGCCAGGCGCATGATTTTCAAAAAGGCGATGCGCGGCGGCGCATAGACGAGCGTCCAGCTCGTCCCGAAAGCGACCTCATGCGGCTGGACGCCAGTCTCTTCGCCGAGCTCGCGCAACGCGCTCGCCGTCAGATCGACTTTGCCGGCGAAAATATCCTCTGGATCGGGCGTGCCGGCGGCAAAATAGACCTTGCCGGCATTGGCGGTGTGGGGCGCCATTTCGCCGACCAGATAGCCGCCGTCGGCGCCGATCAGCGCCGCCATCGCGAAGGCGTTGGCGACGTCGGGATCGGGATAGTTGAAATCGCGCCAGGCGAGAAAGGCGGCGAAGTCCGTCTCGAAATATTCGCCGCGAAACAGGTTTCCCTCATGACCGCGCTCGATGGCATGACGCCCGAGCATCAGCACGCGGCCATTGAAGAGCCGCGGCTTGGCGGCGATGCGCTCCTGCCAATGGTCGGCGATCCGCTTGGCCTCGGCTTTTGCGAAGGGCCACGCGCGCTGCGTAACGTTGAGATCGAGCGCGTTGACCTCTTCGATGCGAGCGGAGGTCAAGCCTCGATCGTCCCTTCGGCGATGAGCACGACCGATCCGCCGATCGTCGCCGAAGTGAGCGCGCCGCCTTCAACCTCGAGGCCGAGCGCGATGCGGCTCGGCCGCCCCATTTCGACGCCTTGGTCGACGATCAGCATATGATCGCCGTCGCCTGGCGGCGCAAAGCGCATGAGCGCGCCGGCAAAGGCGGCGATGGCGGAACCGGTCGCCGGATCCTCACGAATGCCCCAGCCAGCGGCGAACATGCGGGCGCGATAGCTCGTCTCGCCGTCGCCAGCCGCGTAGCAAAAGATCGCCGGACCGCCGTCGGCGCCCCAGCGGTGCCGATCAGGGTCGGCGCGCCCCAGCGCCTCAAGGCTGGCCAGCGGCGCAAAGAGGTATTCGACGCCCGCTTCAGCGCGAACCGGCGCATGGGCGCCAAAGCCGATGTCTTCTGGCGCGAGGCCGAGACGTTGGGCGATTTCTTCGACTGGCGGCGGCGCCTCGCCGATCCGTGGCAGGCGCGGCAGGGTGAAATAGGCGGCGAGCGCCTGGCCGCGCCGATGGCGAGCGATACAGACGATTTCGCCGACCCGCTCCTCGATCACCAGACGCAGATCCTGCGCGGCAAGCATTTGCGGGGCGCGCAAATGGGCGAGGAGCGCAGCCGCGCCGACGGTTGGATGACCGGCGAAGGGCAATTCGCGCGCCGGCGTGAATATTCGCAGCGCTGCGGTGTTCACGGGATCGCGCGGGGGCAGAACGAACACCGTTTCGGCGAGGTTGAATTCGCGGGCGATCGTCTGCATACGCTGGTCGTCGAGCCCTTCGCTCTCAAGCACCACGGCGAGCGGATTGCCGGCGAAAGCGGTCTCGGTGAAGACGTCGAGCACCCGATAGGCGCGGCGCATGGGAACTCCTGGCTGGCCAGCGCTTTTAATGCGGATCGGCGGCGATGGAAATCGACGCTCCGGCGGGCCCTCCTGGTCCGTCTTTCATGCGGGAGGCGAATATGCCGAACCGGGTTGTCATCATGGCGGTTGCGGTCGGGACGGCGCTGGCCGTTATCCCTCCGGCGAAGGCGCAACAGGCGGGAGGGGCGGCGAATTCCCCCGACGTTCCTCAGATCATGCCCTTCGCGACGCCCTATGGCGCGCCGATCACTTTGGCGCAGGCGCGCGCGGCGATTGACGCGACAACCGGCGAAGCCTCGCGCCGCTTCTGGTTGATGAATGTCGCGGTGGTCGATTCGGGCGGCAATCTCGTCGCCTTCAGCCGTATGGACGGGGCGCAACTGGGCGGGATCGTCGTCGCTGAGCACAAGGCGCGCGCCGCCGCGCTGTTTCGGCGGCCGACCAAGGCTTTCGAGGAGGCCGTGCAGAAGGGCGGCCCGGCCACGCTCAGTCTCGATGGGGCGATCGCTTCGGCCGGCGGCATTCCGCTGATCGAGGACGGCAAGCTGATCGGCGCGATCGGCTGTTCGGGCGGAACCGGCGCGCAGGACGAAACGGTCTGCGCGGTCGGCGCGGCGACCACGGGCAAATAGCGCGAAACCGGCTCAGCGGCGCGGCAGGCGGATGGTTGCGTTGGCGAGACAAGCGACGCCCTCGCCGCGACCGGCAAAGCCGAGCCCTTCGGAGGTCGTCGCCTTGATCCCGACGCGGTCGATTGTCAGGCCGGCGATTTCGGCGATGCGTGCGCGCATCGTTTCGCGATGAGGCCCGATCTTCGGCGCTTCGCAAATCAGCGTCGCGTCGAGATGGGCGACCATGCCGCCGCGCGCGCGCACTCTGGCGACGGCGTCGGCGAGAAACACCGAGGAGGCGGCGCCGCGCCACTGGGGATCGGAAGGCGGAAAATGCGCGCCGATGTCGCCGTCGCCCAGCGCGCCGTAAAGCGCGTCGGCCAGCGCGTGCAGGCAGACATCGGCGTCGGAATGGCCGGCAAGACTTTTGTCGAAGGGGATGCGCACGCCCGCCAGCCAGAGGGCGTCGCCGGGCGCGAAGGCGTGAACGTCGAAGCCCTGGCCGACGCGAATATCGCCGGCCGCCTCGATCAGGCGGCCCTCGGCGGCGTTGAGATCGTCGGCTGTCGTCACCTTGATGTTCCTTGGGTCGCCCTCGAAGACATAGGTATCGTGGCCCGCCCAGGCGGCGACGGCCCCGTCGTCGGTCATCTCAGTCTGACCCGCGGCGGCGGCGCGCCGATGGGCGTCGAGGATAAGCGGAAAGCGAAAAGCCTGCGGCGTCTGCGCGGCGCGCAGCGAGGCGCGCTCGGGCGTCGCGACGATGCGACCGGCCGCGTCGATCGCCTTGACCGTATCGCCGAGCGGCGCGCCGGGAACGGCGGCGCCGAAACGCTCGGCCGCTTCGACAGCGCGCGCGACCAATTCCGCTGTCGGGAAGAGGCGGGCGCCGTCGTGGATGAGCACAATGTCGGGCGCGGCCGCCGCCTGCGCTTCGAGCCCCGCGAGAACGCTGCGCTGCCGGCTGTCGCCGCCCAAAGCCGGTGGCCCGAAGGCGTGGGCGGCGGCGGGCGGCAAGGCGGCGATTGCGGCCTCGTAGAGGGCGCGGTCGTTCTGGTGAATGACGACCGTCGCCGCGCAATAGCTCCGCGCCTCGGCAAGCGCCTGCAAAGTATGAGCGATCAGCGGCCGTCCGGCGCAGGCGAGATATTGCTTGGGGGTCGCTGCGCCCAGACGCACGCCGCGGCCGGCGGCGACGACAATGAGGGAAACGCGGGAAGGCAAAAGCGCGAAGCCTCCGGTGACGCGACGGGGCCGAGGCGCTGCGCCGGCGGCCGGGCGAGGCATAATCCACCCGACGCCAATCGCCAAGCGGGGTCTCAAGACACCCGAGCGCCGCGCGCGCTGCGAATTGGACTAGAATGGCGTCGCTCAAAACTCTGAACGGAGGCCCGCGATGGCGCGAGACCGGCGAATGATCCCTTTGACCCTCGTCGGCGCGATCGTCTATCTCGCCCTCGTGGTCGCCGGAGAAGGCGGCTTCGCGCCCTTCGCCGAACATCCGCCGCTAATCGCGCTTGCGGTGGTGACGGCCGCGCTCTCGGCCGCGGCGCCCTTCAGCAAGGGAAACATCCGCTCCGGCGTTCGCGAGGATCGCGCCAATCGCTGGGTGCTGATCCCCTTCGTGGTCATCGGCTTGCTGGTCGGCTATCTGCCAGCCTTGTTCGATCGCCTGGGCTGGCTGACCTTCGGCGGCGAGGGGCTGAGGTGGCTTGGCGTGGCGATCTACGCCGTCGGCGGCGCGCTGCGCGTGGCGCCGGTCTTCAAGCTTGGCGAGCGATTCAGCGGCCTTGTCGCGCTGCAGGAAGGCCATCGGCTGGTGACCGACGGTCTCTATCGGTTCATCCGAAACCCGAGCTATCTCGGGCTCATCGTCTTGATGCTTGGCTGGTCGTTCGCGTTTCGCGGCGCCGTCGGCGCCTTGCTGACCGTCTGCATGATCCCGCCGCTCATCGCGCGCATGCATGCGGAAGAGACGCTGCTGACCGAGGCCTTCGGGGCCGAATACGAGGCCTATCGGGCGCGGACCTGGCGACTCATCCCCGGCCTTTATTGAGGTCGGGGCCGCCGCGGGCGTGGCGCGCGCTTACGCCCCAAGCGCGCGGGCGGCGAAGGCGATCATCGTGACGAAAGCCGCCAGCGAGGCCAATTCCCAGAGATCGCGCAGCGCGGCAACCATGTGGCGAGCCATTTTATTCTCCCAACAGACGACGTATTGAACACGATATGTTCTCTTTATGTTCGTGTCAAGTTCTGTTCCTGTTGGGACGGTCAGGGGACAAGTGTGGACAACTTTGGATGTTCCCAGTCTGTCTGCAGCTCGCGGGCTGTTGAAATCCGACGGCTGCGCAGCGCCGCTTTCGCCCTCGCGGGCCTTGCGCTATAGGCCTCAGATGCAACAGATTCTTCTGGTTTTTGTCGGCGCGGGTTTGGGCGGCGTGCTGCGGCACGTGCTTAACCAGGTCGTCGGCCGGGCGCTGGGAACGGATTTCCCTTGGGCGACCTTCATCATCAATGTCTCGGGCTCGCTGGTGATGGGCCTCTTCATCGGCTGGCTGGCCTTTCGCGCCGGCGTGGGCTGGTCGCAACATGCGCGACTGTTCTTCGCCACCGGCGTGCTCGGCGGCTACACCACCTTCTCCACCTTTTCGCTTGAGACGATCCTGCTCATCGAGCGCAACCAGATCGGCGCGGCGCTCGTCTATGTCGGCGGCTCGGTGCTGATCGGCGTCTTCTCGCTCTGGGCCGGCCTGTGGCTGATGCGGAGCTTCTCGTGAGCGGTGAAAGCCGCGTCGCCAATTACGCCATCGGCGAGGACGAGGCGGGGATGCGCCTCGATCGCTGGTTTCGTCGCCGCTTCCCCGAGGTTTCGCAGGCGCATCTCAACAAGATCGTCCGCAAGGGCGAGGTGAGGGTCTCGGGCAAGCGGGCGGAAATCTCGACCCGTCTGGAGGCTGGCCAAAGCGTGCGGGTGCCGCCGCTCGCGCCGACCGGCGCGCCGCCGGCCAGACCCGGGGCCGCCGACCCGCGCGACGCCGAAGCGATCCGCGCCATGATCCTCTACGAGGATGCCGATCTGATGGTGCTGAATAAGCCCTATGGGCTGGCGGTGCAGGGCGGCTCCGGCACCAAGCGTCATATCGACGGCATGCTGGAAGCCTTGCGCGACAAGCGCGGCGAACGCCCTTCGCTGGTGCATCGGCTCGATCGCGACACGTCGGGCGCGCTGCTCGTCGCAAAGTCGCGCAAGATCGCCGCCGAGCTTGGCGAGATCTTTCGTTCGCGCGGCGCGAAGAAAGTCTATTGGGCGCTGGTCGAAGGCGTGCCGAAACCGGCGCAGGGTCGCATCTCGCTGTTCCTCGCCAAGGGCGCGGCGATGGGCGACGACCGGAGCGCCGCCAAAGGCAATCGCGATGACATGGAGCGCATGCGGGTCGCGCGTCACGGCGAGCCCGACGCGCAACATTCGGTGACGCTTTACGCGGTGGTCGACAAAGTGCCGGTGCGGCTCGCCTGGCTGTCGATGCGGCCGATCACCGGGCGAACGCATCAGTTGCGCGCTCATTGCGAGGCGATCGGCCATTCGATTATCGGCGATCCCAAATATAATCGCCGCCCGGCCAATGATCCCGCCCGCAACGATCCGCTGCGCGCCGTGCCGCCGGGCGTCGAGCCGAAGCTGCATCTTGTGGCGCGCCGCCTCACGCTGCCCCATCCGCGCGGCGGTATGATCGACGTCACAGCGCCTTTGCCGCCCCATATGGAGAAGAGCTTCGCCATGTTCGGCTTCGATGTGGCGAGCTACGATCCGATCGAAGACGCGCCCGATGCCTGAGGACGGGCGCGATCCGATACGCGCCGCGCAGGCCAATATGCGCGCCAGGCCGATGGCGCGATTCTATCAGCACGCCAGCGTCGAGGCGGCGTCGGGCGGCGGCTTCGCCCTGCGGCTCGATGGACGCGAGGCGCGCACGCCGGGCAAGCGGGCGCTGCGCCTGTCCAATCGCGCCCTGGCTGAACTGATCGCCGCCGAATGGGAAGCGCAGGGCGCAACGATCGACCCGGCCACGATGCCGGCGACGCGGCTCGCCAATTCGGCGATCGACGGCGTCGCTGAGGCGATGGAGGAGACGCGGGCCGAAGTCGCGCGTTACGCCGGCGCCGATCTCGTCTGCTATCGCGCCGGCGCGCCCGAGGCGCTCACGCATTTGCAGGCGGCCGCTTTCGATCCCGTGATCGCCTGGGCCGAGGGCGCGCTCGGCGTGCGCTTCGTGTGTTCGGCGAGCCTCGCCCATGTCGCGCAACCCCAGGCGTCGCTCGACGCCGTGCGCGCGGCGATCGACGCCTTCGACAGTCCCTTTGCGCTTGCCGGCCTGCATGTCATGACCAGCCTGACCGGCTCGGCGCTGCTGGCGCTGCTGGTCGCGCGCGGCGCGCTAAGCCCCGCCGACGCCTGGCGAGTCGCCCATGTCGACGAGGATTTTCAGATCGCCGCCTGGGGCGCGGACGAGGAAGCGTCGGCGCGTCGCGCGACGCGTTGGCGCGACTTCGAGGCGGCG
>SSMV01000188.1 GCA_004799435.1 Bradyrhizobium sp. | reverse complement strand
GACCGCGCCGTCGTGTTGCGACAGGGACGCAAGGTCGGCGAGCTGAAGCCGGACAGCTCCAACCAGCGGGAGCTTATTTCAATGATCGTCGGCGCCGAGCCGTGACTGTCTCCGGCAGGTGCAACAACGCTGGTGGCGCTTTCGCGGCGATCGGTCGTTGAGGATGAACAGCACCGCACTAGCTCCGCCGATATTGATTGTCGCGTCCCGCCTTGCCGCCCGAGCCGACGTTCGTACCAGACGAACAGAACGAAGATCGGAACGGCGGCGATGAGGCAGCCAACTAGCCATACCGGCCACCCAAGTTCGCGACCTTCGAGCAACGGGATGATGAGCAGACAAAGGGCTGGAGTGACAAGTCCGACGCCGCTCCAATCGAGGCCGACATGGTCCTGTCGTTGGTCCTTTCCCAGCACGAAGGTTGCCGCGATCCCTAGCGCGAGCGGGACATTGACTAGGAAGATCGGCCGCCAGGTAAGCCCCCAAATGTCGGCGGCAAGCAGAAACCCGCCGAGAATCTGGCCGGCGATGGCCGCAAGGCCGATGACGGAGCCGAATATGCCGAGCGCCTTGCCGCGCTCCTCGCCTGCGAACGTCACCTGGATTATGGCGAGCACCTGGGGATACATCAGCGCGCCGCCGACGCCTTGAATAGCCCGCGCTCCGATCAGCGCCCAGGCCGTCGGCGCGAAACCGCAAAGCGCGGACGCCGCCCCGAACACCAGGAGGCCGACTATGAACAAGCGCTTGCGACCGTAGAGATCACCAAGCCGCCCACCGGTGACCAGGAGGCACGCGTACGTGAGGGTGTAGGCCGAGATGACGAGTTCGATCTCGCCGAAGCTCGCGTGCATATCACCGCGAATCGACGGGATCGCCACATTGACGATCGCGACGTCCAGGATGGCCATGAAGGTGCCCATCAGGACGACGGCCAGCACAACCCATTGCCGTGTTTGTGGCATCATCCGACCTCGCACAGATAGATCGACGAAATTGCGAACCGGTTTGAAAGCGACGCCGTTCTCTTTTGGCGTCTTGATAGTCATGCAGCATAACAGCGAAGGCTCGAAGAGCTTCCTCTGCAAGTCCAAGCAGTCGGATGCCGTGCGATCCAGCGCAACGACTAATTCATTTTCGCAAGGCCGACTGGCGCCGCGGAGGCTGACCACTTTCTTCGCGCGCGGTCTTCAGGTGGTTGCTGAAATCACGCGTGCGCCTTGGGTCTTTAGGTGTGCGAGTGCACGCTTGCGCGATGCGTCGGAGTAGCACGCCACGGCGTCCTCTAAAATTTGAACATCGTAGCCTTTTGCGAGGGCCTCCTCCGCAGTCGCGGTTATGCAGGCGCGCGCCATCAGACCACAAAGCGTCAGTGTCGTAACGCCGTGCGCGCGCAGCCAGGCATCGAGTTCCGGATTGACAAACGCGCTGCTCGCCCATTTTGAAAAGTAATGCGCGCCGTCGACTTCCAGTCGTTCGCTCCAGCGCGCGCCATCCGATCCGGCGATCGCGGCATGCCGTCGCAAAAGATTCCTCAAATAGTCTCTACGATTGTATTCATTTCCGATCGTGACGACTAGATCGCCATTGATCTTGGCTCTCGCTAGCGCGCGCGAGGCGGCCGCGAGGGCCGCCGGAATCTGGTTTTGCGCGGCGGGCATGCGCCCCGTCGGTTCGACGAAATCGCGCTGAAAATCGATCAATAGAATCGCGCCCTGGTCGGAGCCGGGAGTGGCTTGGAGACTCATTTGAACTTCTCATTGTTTCGGGGCGAGCAATTGTAACTGTTTCGCGCCGGCTGGTCTTTGATCTTGCTAACGCAAGTGCCAAACCCGTCAGCTCTGAAACCCGACGCGCGCGTGGCTTCCGTCGCAGTAGGGCTTGGCGCCCGACGCTCCGCAACGGCAAAGCTTCAGGTCGGTTGCTTTGCGAGTCGTGCGGCCCGTGCCGCTCACGACTTCGAGATTGCCGGACACCGCCAGCGGTCCGTTCCGCTGCGGGCGAATGACGACGGGACCGTCGCGCGCCGCCAGCGGAGTCACGTCGCCGTCGCTCGGTTCGCCTGTCGCCGCAAATCCAACGTTCTTGTGCGATCCGTCGCAGAACGGCTTGTTCTGCGACTGGCCGCAGCGGCACAGCGTGGCGCGGTAGCCGATCGCCTCGCCGCCGATCGAAAGCGCGCCGCGCAAGGCGAGCGGGCCGTTTTCGCGCACCTGGATCAAGTTGACCGGCGGCGGCCCTTCCTCCGCTCCGCCATCCTTGCGGCGGTACCGAATGGCGCCCGACGGGCAATTCTGCGCCGTCGCGACTAGGCCCTCCGTCGTCGTCGCGTCGTGGGGAGCGATCCACGGCCCGACGACGTTCGCCTTGAATACGCCGGGCTGCTGCAGCACGCAAAAGCGCGCGTGGATGCAGCGTTTCGTTTCAAACGCGATCACCACGTCGTGACCCTCCGCAACCTCAATCGCGGGACTTTGGTCTGGGGCTTGCGAGGCGTCTTCGCCCGCAATGATGGTTGTCTCTTTGATATCGACTTTCACCGCTGCGTCTGCGTGTGCGCCGAGCCGGTCCGCAAGCTTGCGCAGGCCCGCCGCCGTGCCCTCGGCGATTGGCGCGCCGGCCAGCGCGTGCGCCGCTCCATCGGCCAACTGGCGCAGGCGCTCGCTCAACACTATCGCCACTGCGGGGGCGTCGGGCATCGGCGCGACGTCGCGCAGCATGGCGAAGGTCATCCCCGCATTCAGCCCCGGCGCGCGCGGCGACGCCGGCAGTCTCGTGAGGTATTGCGCGACGGGGCCGATCGCGAACATGCCGTCGATGGCGGTGTCGAGAAAGGCGCGCTTGCGGCCCGGCTCACGTTCCGCGAAACCCTGCACGAGCGCCCGCAGCATCGCCCCATAGACGGCGTTGGCGAAATCGAGCGCGAGCGCGGCACCCGGCTCGTCAACGAAGGTTTTGCCCTCGGGCGCCGGCGGCTTTCGCATTACCGGGTTCGGCGCCACCGGGCGGCTAGGATCGAGGCCGGGGGTTTGCGCGAGCGACCGGTCGTAGCTGTCGCGGATGGCGATAAAGCGCCGATAGTGCGAGTGCTCCGAATCCGTTGGCGACCCCTCGCCTTGCTCGACGATGACGTCGAGCGCCTGCAGCGCGCTTGCCTTGTCGGTGACCTTCAGCAGCCCAGGCAGGCCTGCCAGCTCCGGACCGACCTGCAGGGCGGGATCGCCGACGAATATCGCGGCCTCTCCGTTGGCATCGCACAAGGCCGAAATCGCGTTGCGAACGCCGCGATAGAGATGGCCGACCGTCGCGTAGTCTTGCGCGCTGGGCATGAGACGGCCAGCGCCCATGTCGCGCACATAGTTCGAATCGCGATGCGGAAACGCGGCGCCGTCCGGCGCTTCGACGCCCTCAGGTCGTTCGAGGTAGATGAAATGGTCGAGAGTTGCCCGGTCGAGACGATGGAGTTCGACGATGACGCCTGAGGGGTGATAGCCGCTCGCGACCGGAAAATTCGGCCGGCCAAAATGCGGACTGCCGCCGATCGCCAGCGTCAGATTGGCAACCAAAGTCAGATGCGACATCTCCTCGATCGCGACGTCGATGATGGCGCGCCGCCAGCTGCTCAGTTCGGCCGCCTGCGCCGCCTCGAGGCCGTCCGATTCGTCTTTCAAGCTGAAGGCCGCGAAGAGGTAGCAGCACATCAGATTGTGCTCGATCTCGGCCGCTTCCGCGAGGAGATAGATCAGATCTTCCCGGCTATCGACGTGAATCGCGCGTTCGCTCGACATCGACGCTCCCTCTGATTGGCAAGCAGCAGCGCCGACACAACGTCAGCGAAAACTCAACCAGACGGCCGAGCGTTCAAGCCCACGCCGCCGACCCATTTCACATCAAATGCATCGTTGACCCTGCCGAGACTCTCACAGGTTGATGACCCCGAGGCGGGCGGCTTGTGCGACAGCGTCGGTTCGGCCGGCGGCATCGAGTTTGTCGAGCAGCGAACCGACATGAAACTTGACGGTGTGAACGGAGATTTCGAGGCGACGGGCGATGGATTTGTTCGAAGCGCCCTCCGCCATAAGGTTCAGAACCTCGATCTCTCGCGGCGTTAGTCCCGAGACCTGCTCGTAGGGAGCCACTGCGAGCGGCGAGACCAGTACGGCGTCTGCTCTTTCGCCTGACCGCGCCAACCGCAAGCCTGGAACGTCGGCAAGCAGCGCAGTCAACCGATCGGCAAGACCCGGATCGTCGATCTCGATCGCAATGACAACCGGCTCTGGCGCGCCTTCCTTCGTCAACTATCCGGCCTTTCCCCTGTTGTCAGCGCGACCTCGATCGGTTCGCCGCCGCGCAACAACGAAAGCTTGGCGGTTTGGCCGACGCTGTCGGGTCCAAGCGCTCTGAGAAGCGCCCGCACGTCGCGAATGCACTCCCCCTTCCATTTGACGATGAGGTCGCCCTGCCGCACCCCGGCGGCCGAGCCGGGCCCTGTCGGGTCGACGCTCATCACCATCGCGCCGATTCCGCCGTCGCCGTCGAGTTTAGCAGCCTGGAGGCCAAGGCCAATGTACCCGCGCGCGATCCGGCCGTGGGTCTGCAATTTGCCGGCGACGAGGTCGATGGTCGCCGCCGGGATGACCAGAACCGTTTGCCTTGGTCCGAACACCGCCATGCCGAACGCGCGGCCCGAGGCGTCGAGCGCGAGACCGCCTTCGGCGGCGCGGCGCAGGGAGAGGTTCAACTCGACCCGCGCGTCGATCTCGCCGCCGCGCAGGCTGCGCCACGCTGGGCCGGCCGACGACACAACGCCGAAGGCGGCGATCGGGCCGTTGCGTCCGGCGCCGACAGCCAGCGCCAGCGCGCCGGCCTTCGCCGGCGCGGGTGCGAGCGAGGCGACCGGGGCGGTGAAACCGTCGGCGCGCAGAAGAGCGATGTCGGTCGTCGAGTCCCGCCCGACCAAGGTCGCGGTGACCGCCTCGCCGCCGGGCGACATGACAGCGATCTCGCCTTCGTCCGCGAGCGCTTCATCCGCCGTCACGATCAAGCCAGGCCGCCAGACAAATCCGCTTGAGCGAGAACGGGTCGAGTGAACGGCGACAACGCTCTTCACAGCGTCAGCGACGACGTCGGAGAGCGCGTCGGAAAGCGTTTGCAAAGAGCTGGTCGGCGCGGGATTGGACATGGAAGCCTCCAAAATAATGGCTTCCACCTAAGAGGTCTATTGGCCGTCGCCTACTGCCCAGGAGGCTAGGTTGCACAATAGTCCAGCGCAGCGCGAGCCTGCGGCATTCCTCGCCTCAGGGCGGCGGCGATCAGCGGGCAAACAACAGCGACCAATTTGCGAATGGCCGGAGTTCTATGAGTTCGTAGGCCAAGAGGCCGGCTCGAATGAGTGGCAGCTTCCCAAGGTCTGTCGCGGCGCTGGCGGCGTCGGCTGATTCAAGAACGAAAACGACACGGGTGGGCGCGTCGGTCGCGTAAGCCTCCCGAAGCGCCCCGGCGGCGAAGAGCTTCCAGGATTCTCTGACCTCATTCGGAAGATCCGCCTTTACGTTTTCGAGCGGCGCGCCGGGAACGACGTCAATGATCGCAATGAACTTCATGCCAGATCGCTCCCTGAATGTAATCGGCCACCGCCCGTTCAGTTGTCACACAAGTACACCTGAGCGAGTTGCAATTGGCGCTGCAAGTATATGCGCTCGCCCGCCCCGGGATCCAGCGCTTTGGATTTGGCTCGGCGTAGCGGCCGGCCGCTGATCGGCGTCTCGATCCATGGAGAATTTTGAATGTGGAGGAGTCAAGCAGCTAGCCGCATCGCACGTGATGGCGGCGGCGTGTAAATTGACGCGGTAGGCGTGGGGCTTCAAGGCTCTTGGAAAAACTACCAAGATTCCGGCAACGTAGCGAGTGACCACTCAGATCGAGCGCTCGCCGACCCCAATTCGGAGTGAATGTCAGCTATTATGTTTCGATCGCCCAAAGCCGCCAGTCCGCTCTCGGCCGGTCACTTCAGCTTCGCGCCCTCTCCCGTCATTCAAAGGCAGGCTCGTCTCCCCGAAAGCGGTCATCCGTATGAATCGGGGTCCGAACGTCGATCGGCGCATCCAGGGGCCGCTGGCGCTGCCAATTCGCATCGAGGCAAGTTCCAGCGCCGCGTCGACGAGATGATCAGCGGCTCGGCACGTGAATGAGGAGGGTGCAGGAATAGACGTCCGAGTCCGCTCGAGTTCTTCCAGGCGTCCCACAGGCCGGCAAGGCGACGATGTTGCCGTCGTCTGGCGGGGCGTCGTCGATCTCGCCCGTCGCAATTCGCGCGATCATTACGGCGCGCTCGTTCACTTCGCCGAGACGGCGCTCGCCTTTAGGGCCTCTGGGCATTTGTCTCTCGCAATATTCTGTCCCGGTGCTCGATATGCAGTCGCTGGCATTGGTGAAAGATTGCTAGCAACAACTCGGCGCTACCCGCGTCACGACCTGAGGCCTCCAATTTGGAGATAAGCGCGGCTTGTTGCGCGAGATGGCGTTTGCCACCGGCAATATGCCTTTCGACCATCTCTAAAGCGGTTTCCATCCCGCGCCATCCGTAGCGCCAAGCAATAGCAGGGCGAACGGCGTAGCGCGAGCGCGCGCCAAGCCATCAATTTTCAATCAGAGACACTACCGCGCCGGAACTCGCTGCAGCCGTCGAGCAAGTGCGCGTGTCGTTGTCCGGCGGCGACGGCAAATAGGTAGAATCCGTCCCTTTCGCGAGGGAGAGGACTATTACAGCATGATTTAATCGAGCGCTGGTCTCGTTGCCCCCGCGACCGGCCGCTTGCCGACTCGCGGTCGCTGCCGCTCCTTCAAGCCAGCGCGACCGCCTCTTTTTCTTGTCGTGTCCACCAGAACGGCCTTCACCCGACTGGCCTTTCGAGTGTCTCAGGCCGTAGGAGCCCGCAATGTCGCTTTTGGGAATCATCCTTATTGTCGTTTTCCTCTTGCTGTTGTTCGGCGGTCTGGGGGGCGGCAGCGTCGTCCCCTATTGGGGCTACGGCTATGGATATGGCCACGGCGGCGTTGGCGTCGTCGGCATCATCCTAATCGTCATCGTCGTCCTCGTGGTCATGCGGCGCCTTTAGCCTTACTCGCCGGAATACCAGCAAATGGGCGCACTTTTCGCTGACATGGGAAGGCGTCGCTGCCATGTCCGAGAGACTGCAAGCTAGCATTTCCCTCGAGGCCCCGCGTCCGTTCCGATTTGATTCCGTCGCGACGACGCAATAGGCGGCGCCGATTGAAGGGCCTGGGAAAGTCGATGGCGACCATGCCCCTGACAGGCGCTAGCGACTTTCCCGTCGTTTGCGTGGGCGGGTCAGCCGGAGGGCTCGACGCCTACATTCGGCTGCTGTCGCAACTGCCGTGCGATCTGGGCGTCGCCGTTGTCATCGTCAATCATCTGCGAAAGACCGCGACGCTGCTACATGAAATCTTGCCGAAATATACCAAAATGCCGGTCGATCTGATCACCGAAGGATTGGTCATCCGCCCGAACCACGTTTTCATTATTCCACCCCAGCGCGATCTGCACGTCTTTCGCGGCCAATTCCGTCTCAAGCCGATTTCGAAGCCTCGCGGATGGCCGGACGTGATCACGGTATTTCTGCGCTCTCTCGCCGCGAACTGGAACGGCAAACTTGTCGCCGTTATTGTTTCCGGCTTCGACGGCGACGGCGCCGACGCGCTTTGCGCCATTCGCGAGGTTGGCGGCGTTACGATCGCTCAGAAACTTGAAACGGCGGCACAGCCGGACATGCCGGAGAGCGCAATCGCCAGCGGATGTGTCGACTTCATCTTGTCGCCCGAGGGGATCGCGGCGGAGATCGCAAGGATCGCTGATCGCGATGCGCATGAGGTCGTGCGGACGACACCGGGGTGACGGCGCGGCGATGGCCGTATTGCCGGTGAAGAAGGAGGCCGGGTCTATGGAAGTGACCTACTACGTCGTCGTTCCATTCGATCGCGATCCTGAGGGCGACCTGAAGCCCGGAGAGGCCCAAGAGTTGCCCACCGCCGGCGCGGCCGCCATGGCGCTTGAGCACGTCGGCGCTCTTGCCTTCGCACGCGCGGGCGATCCCTCGATTGGAGAGTTTCGGGACGCCGCGCTACTGGTCCGCTTCGGCGAGGTCGATTTAGACGCCTTGCGCGTTTGAAGCGCCTGGCCGCCCGCACGGTCACGCCGAACGTCTGGTACACCCGCCTCGCCGTCGATCGGCTGCGTTGGGACAAACTGTGAAACGGACACAGATGCTGACCCTACCCAACCCAATATCGTCATAACCTTAGCGCGCCGACAGGCGTTCGGACCCCACGCCGATTTCCAGGGCGTCCTCCGCTCCGTAGTTCACGCCTTTGTCGGGTCCTTTCCCATCGCCACCGCCGTAGAGAAACGCGATGTAAAAATCGTCTCCAAGGCGAACGTCGTCCTTATCGTCGAACGTCCTCAAGATTTGGCCACCCAGAACGTCGCGATAGAAGATACGAATCCTCTCCCGCTCGGCCCGCCCAACACGCACGGCTGAATGGTTGCCCAAAGCGACCTTCGTCTTCATTTCGGACTGACCGAGAGAAGTGCTGGACATATTGGATTGCTCCTTAGGCAGGTTTGCCGGGTTTAGGCACAGCAAGGGTGCTGGACGTCGCCTCTGAGGGATTGGGAGTTGTTCGTTAGCGACGATTGAGTTGTTGTTGCGTCTCTCCTGCCGACTAAGGCCGGCCGAATGGGTCAAACTTCGGCTCCTATTCTCACACTATTCGAGTCCAGCTCGCGCGATGAGAATCAACCCCGCCCCAACGACGACGACTCCGATGGCTCGCGCGGCGTGCTCGCCGGCTGGAGCGAGCCGCTCAACAGTGATGACTGCCGCCAAGACAACCATCACGCTCACGTCCATGACCCCGAGGGCCAGGAGGACTGCCATCAAGCCAGCGCAGCAACAGCTACAGTGGAAGCCTATCCACAGACCGTGTCGCCATGCCACGCCGGCGTTCGCCGGCAAGATCAGGCCGCTTGTCGGCCCATCGTGACAGCATGCGAGGTGGTGCGCCTTCCACCGGGTAAACTGGAGCGCTCCGGCGATCAGAACGACCACGCCGACCTCGATCGGAACGAGGCGCGCTAGCACCGGCTGCCGCATCTCGACCCCAGCCATTCCGACACCCAGCGAATAGGCTGCCAATCCGAACAGTGTCCACACCGCGAAGTACCCAAGGGCCACCAGTGCGGTCATCCAATCCAGGCGCGTCCCGCCTGCACTTGCGACGGCCTGGCGATAGCGCGTGAGCGTCGGGATCAGGGACGGGGCCATCATGGCCGCCATCATCGCGACCCACATGCCGAGGAACGACGCGGCCGCGCCCAGCCAAGTCTGTCCTGGCATCAGCATCCAAGCCATCGACATCGTCCAACCGCCGGGCATCGGCATCCCGTCTGTCGCCGACATGGATCTGCTCCAAACCATCGTCGCCGCCGCACTGCCGGCAAAGAGCAGCGCCGAAACAGTCAAGAAGTTCCGGTCGGATGCTCGCTCTGAAGCCATGATCGTGAGACCTCTCGTCGCGGTTGCTCCAACAAAAGTTCGCTCAATTCTGGCCGTACTTGTCGTGGTGGCGCCACCAAAAACCAGTCTCGTTGCGACCTTTGGGCGCGCGATCGAGCCACTGGTACATGCTCCAGAGGCCGTCCAGTCCGCGCGCGTAGGCGGAGTAGCTGTGGTAGACGACGCCATCCTCGAGGACGAACGCGCTCATGCCCGGCCTCTGACGCGTGAATGTAGCCGCGTCAGTCCCGACCGTCGCCGCGACCTGTGCGACGAGGGCGCCAGGTTGCGGCGCCTGCCACGCCGCAACTGGCCGGTAGTTGTAGTCATAGCCCCCCTTGCGCTGTTGCGCCTCGGTGACCGAGACGTCGAAGTCGAAGTTGAAGTCGGCGCCGCTGGAAGAAGCCCAGGCGAACGTCCACCCCATTCGTCGCTTGAACGCCTGCAGCTTTGCGAGCGGCGCCCGGGACACCGCCATCAGCGTCACGTCATGATTCGCCAGATGGACCACGGATCCATTGAACCCGTCCGCGATCGCCGAGCAGGAGGGACACCCCGCCTCATAATGTGGCCCGAACATGAAGTGATAGATGAGGAGTTGTGAGCGCCCCGCGAATAGGTCAGCCAACGAGGCGTCGCCGTCGTCGGTGTCGAACCGATACGCCTTGTCGACCTGGATCCAAGGAAGCGCCTGCCGCTGCAGGGCCAAGTCGTCGCTGAGCCGCGTTAGATTCTTCTCCGCTTCGAGCAGTGCGAGCCGCGCCGCCAGCCATACTTCACGTGTCCCGGTTAGGTGCGTCGTCATCACTTTTCTCCATTCGTCGGATGTCGTGGGAAGCGCTCTCTCGTCGTGCTAACTGCTCTTGGAGATCTCTGTTTCCAGTTACGACGCGGGCACAGACAATCTAGGTCTTGATGAGTTGAGTCCCCACACAGAGAGAGCAGATCAGGCGCGCGGACGCTTCGAGCAGGGCTAGTTTTTACTCAACTAATCGTCCAGGCAACCCAAAAGCTTCTCCCAATTTTCGGCATTCCCTTACGCCGCTTCAGACCTGCCAATGAACCCTTCTTCTCGAAGGGTCACAAGCGTTCCGTGGGGCGATGGCGCCAGCCGAGGATGTCGTGATAGAACCTCTGACTACGCTCCCGCTCGGAACGCGGGACTATTGATTTCGAATTCGCGCCAAGCGACACATTCACCATCTCGTCTACTGGTGATATTCGTCGGTCTCTTTGTGTCTGGCGCTGCAAATGCGTCGACGTTGGCTGAAGCTTCGCATCCAGAATCGACCCTCGGCTCAATCCCGTGGCGCGGCTGAAGATGATTCACCCTTCGAGAGCGGAAGAAAATTGGCGATTAAGCCGCGGCTGTCGCCCTGCGCCTCTGCTCTTTTGACGACTTGGAGATCGTCTTGCCTTGGTTGCGTATGGCGCCCGAGGTCTTGCGCTGAGGGGCTTCCTTGCCAACTCCAGCGCTTTGGCGGGTCAGCGTCGAATACGGGCCATAACCTCCAAGGAAGAGCGCCGCTGCGCCTCTTTCGACGGCCTCGGCCACTTCGGGTGCAAGCTCATCGACTTGCAAATTGAGCTCGACAGCGATCGCGGCGAGACCTGCCTCTCGGTGAAGAGCAAACAGGGGCTGGGCAAAACCGACGCTTTGGTTCCAAGCGCTCGGGATGGCGAGAGGATCTTGGCGCATAGGATGTTCTCCAAAGTCGGGAATCCGCAGCGAGTCCCACGGCAACAATTTAGCCTTACGCCGCCAGCGGTGGCAGGTCAGCCTCGGAAACTACGCACAGCCGCGCGGGCCGCCGATGTCAGCTTACTTAGGTAGGTGGATTCCGAGCCTATCGCTTGGGAGTGCTGCGCGTATCGTTCGTGTCCGAGACCGGGAGTAGTGCAGCGTCGTTTTGAACGACCGCATTTCGACCATGTCCTCCCTCGCCCCCGCGATCGAAGCCCAAAGGAAAAGATCATGTTTTCATTTTACTTGAATAGCGGCTCCCGAGTCGCGCTCTCCGCCGGCGTGATGCTGGCCACAGTCGTGATGGCCCAGGCCGCCGTCGCGCCCGCGGCTGGGTCCTTGTATTCAACGTCGGACATCCAGACGGTCGAGTGCGCAGTGGGCGCCCACATTGGACCTCTCGGCGCCTGCATCGGCGGGGAAGATCGGGATCATCACCGCGATCACCGCGATTGTTGGACCAATGACCGAGGCGAGCGGATCTGCCGTTGATCCGACATACAATCGACGCCCGCCTCGTCGCAAATTGATGCGAGGCGTACGCCTTGGACGGGAGGGCCGGCGGCACAACCCGGCGGCCCTTTTGTATTCGCGTAGGCGCTGCCTAGTCGCGTCGATGGGTTGCGACCGATCGCGCAAGGTCGCCAGCCTAGTGGTCAAGACCCAACGCTTGGCGCCGGTCGGGGGTCGCCAAAAAAGGGCGGAAATCAGTCGGTCGCGAATGCGACCGCGGGAGTCAGGAATGCGCC
>SSMV01000187.1 GCA_004799435.1 Bradyrhizobium sp. | reverse complement strand
GCCGAAATCGACGCAGACGACCGGCACGCCGGCGGCGCGCGCGGTCTCGATATCGGTCGAGGAATCGCCGATCATCACCGCGCGCGAAACTTCGCCGCCGACCGCGCGGATCGTCTCGAGGAGCGGGCGGGGATTGGGCTTGCCGACGCGGAATGTGTCCTGCCCGCAGACGAAGCCGAAACGGTCGAGCGCGCCAAGCTTGCCGAGCAGGAGCTTCGAGGAGGCCTCCAACTTGTTGGTGCAGACCGCCAGCGGCCAGCCGAGCGCACTGCAACGATCGAGAAACGCGACCACGCCGGGATAGAAGACCGTGTGATCGGCGATATGCGCGTTGTAATGCGCGAGAAACTTCTCGAAGAGGATTTCGAGCCTCTCGTCATCGAGCGTGCGCTCGGCGAGCGCGAAGCCGCGTTTGATCAGCGCCCGGCCGCCCTTGCCGAGCAGGCGGCGCGCCGCCTCGACCGGCGCCGGCGCAATGCCTTCCCCTGCCAAAACGAAATTGAGCGCTTCCATCAAATCGACAGCGGATTCGACCAATGTTCCATCGAGGTCGAACACCAAGATGCGAGCGGGAGATTCTTTCAAGCCTTCGTCCTCAATCCTGCCAGAAGTCCGGTTCGGCCGGCGCAAGCGCGCCGCCGATGCGCACCGGCGCGATGCGGCGCGCAAGTCCGTCGTCGCCGGTTTCGACCGCAACCGCACAAAGCGTCGCCGCGCCCTCCGCCGGTTCGAAACGGCCGGAGGGAATGCGGCGCACGAATCGGCGCACCGGCTCCTCCTTATCCATGCCGATCACCGAATTATAGTCGCCCGTCATGCCGACCTCGGTGATGAAGCCGGCGCCGCCGGGCAGAATGCGCGCGTCGGCGCTTGGAACATGCGTATGGGTGCCGACCGTCAGGCTGACGCGGCCATCGACAAAATGGCCGAAAGCCTGTTTCTCGCTCGTCGCCTCGGCGTGGAAATCGACGATCGCCGCCTTGCAGCCGACGCCGAGCGGGCAGGCGGCAAGCTCCTGCTCGATGCGTTGAAAGGGATCGTCGAGCGGCGGCATGAAGACGCGCCCGAGCAGATTGACGACGAGCACCGGTTCGCCCGCAGCGCTTTCGACGATCGCCGCGCCGCGCCCCGGCGTGCCGGCGGGATAATTGGCGGGGCGGATCAGGCGGGGCTGGCGCTCGATGAAAACAAGCGCCTCGCGCTGGTCGAAGGCGTGATTGCCGAGCGTGATGGCGTCGACCCCGGCGGCGAGAAATTCCTCGCAGATCGCCTCGGTGATGCCAAAGCCGCCGGCGGCGTTTTCGCCATTGACGACGACGAGGTCGAGCCGCCAGCGCTTACGCAATTTGCCGACATGGGCAAGAATGGCGGCGCGACCGGAACGGCCGACGACATCGCCGATGAACAGGAGCCGCATCAGCCGGCGCCCGCTGTCGCGATCCACTCGCGCTCGGTCAGAATGAAATCGAGACGCTGGTCATGCGCTTCGACCGGCGCATGGTCGATCTCGCAGGCGGAAAAGCCGACGCCGACGGCGTGAATCGGCCCTTTGGCGCGCAGCCGCGCCAGGGCGCGGTCGTAATGCCCGGCGCCGTAGCCGATGCGATTGCCGCGCCGATCGAAGGCGATCAGCGGCACGAAGAGGAGATCGGGATCGACTGCAAGCGCTTCCGGGTCGGGTTCGCTGATCCCGAGCCCGCCGGCGATCAGCGGTTCGTCGACCCGCCAGCGGCGAAAGACCAGCGGTTCGGCGCGGCTGGCGGCCGCCGGCAGGGCGAGCGCGAAGCCGGCGCGCTGCAATTCGCCAAGCAGGGCGCCGGTGTCGGGTTCGTCGCGAATGGAAACAAAGGCCGAGGTGACGCTCGGGCGCCAGCGGCGGGCGCAATCGAGCCCGACCTCGGCAAGACGGACGGCGAAAGCGAGCCGCGTCGACGAATCGACGGCGCGGCGGCGCTCGAGCCCGCGAAGCCGGAGCGACACTTTGGGGCCCGCCGCGGATGATATCGCGTTTGAAATCGACGAACCCATAGCAAGAAGCGCGGAGCCGAGATGGCCGTTGGACGAGGATCCCGGGCGCCTACGTAAGTAGGTGGGAACCATATGCCCAAGCCCACGGGCGAGGACAGGGACAGCCCCCATTGGGATCGTACGGCCCCGAGGGTATGTGTCCTGACGCGCCCCCCAGCTCCGCACCGCCTATTTAGGGGCTGGCGGATCGAAACGCCAGAGCGCCTTTCACGGCTTGCCCAAGCGCGCGCCCTGCCCCAAGATTGCGGCTGAGATTCCCGCCCGGCGGCGGATCGGTCTCGCTATGGAGCTGGGTTCGTGCGCTGGGGGATGGCCTGGGCCATTGGGGCAATCGCGCTGCTGGCGTCTTCTGATGTCTGGGCGCAGGCGCGTGTCGATTATTCGGGCCAGGCGACGCCGGAGATTGGCGCGCTGGACTTCGGTCCGCTGTCGCTGCCGCCCTGGGCGCTGACCCCTTACACATTTTCTCCCGCCCCTGACGCGATCGGCCGTTTCTGGGGCCAGGTCGATGCGGCCCCGACGTACAAGATCAACGATAGCGCGGCCTTCGGGCTCCAGCTCGGCGTCTATTCCAACCTCAACACCGCGAATATCGGCACGCGGGCCGCCGTGCCCTTCGACGACACCAATCTCAACCTGACGCGCATCAAGCCGCAGACGGCGCTCGACATCGACAGGCTGGCGCTCTTCTATCAGGGCTCGTTCGGGCGGCTCGAGCTTGGCTTCGGCGCGGGCGTCAGCGAGCGCACGGCGGTCGTTGGTCCGCATGATTATGGCGTCGGCTCCTATGCCGGCGATTTCCCCTATTTTCTCGATAAGCCGCAGGATGTCGGTTTCAATTCGGTCAGCGCCTATGGCAGCGCCAATGACAGTCCGCGCCTGATCTATCTCTCGCCGCGCCTCGGCGGCCTGCAGGCCGGCGTCTCCTACCAGCCCGACACGCGCGAATCGGATTTCGACTTCGTCTATGGCCAATCCTCGATGGGCATATTGGGCCGCGGCCCGACCGGCACGGGAACCTTCGAGGCGGTGAGCGACGGCTTCATCAACGTGGTCGAGGCCGGCGTGAATTACGACCAGACTTTCGGCCCGTTCCGGCTGCAGGCGAGCCTCGCCGGCATTCGCGGCGACCCCGTCCCCTCGCCGACCGGCGCGCAATTCTATGGGCTCGCCTCCTATCAGCTCGGCTATCAGATTTCCTATGGCGACTGGAGCCTCGGCGCCGGCGCGGTCAACGCCGGAACGAGCGGCTACACCAAGGTGCCGTTGGTCAAGCAGCGCCCCGAGCAATATGATTATTACGGTGGCGTCCAATATTCGCCGGGCAAATGGACCTTCGGCGCCGGGTTGCTTTATTCCTCGGATGAGGGCGATCCGACTTTCCGCTCCAATCGTCAGCTCTGGTTCTATTCGGCCGGGTTGCGCTACCGCTTCAACGACAATCTCGACGCCGGCTTCGAGCTCGACAAAGCCGCCACCCTGTCGGCCGATTTCGGCGACGACCGGACGGTCATGGCGCTGATGCAACTGCGCTACAGCTTCGCCGGGGCCTATCCGCTCTCGCACTGAGATCCGTGCGCAGCCGGCGAAAAACGGGTTGCCGGGCTGAGCGCACGCCCTTATGTTGCGCCGCTTTCAAAACCCAGACCGGAATCCAAG
>SSMV01000186.1 GCA_004799435.1 Bradyrhizobium sp. | reverse complement strand
CCATGGTCACCGAAAGCGCCTCGCCAGCATGGCGTCCACTTTCGGGAACCACCTCATTGGCCGGGCCTGGCTGCAATGGGCGCGACCAAGCCATAGCGATCTGGCAGAAGGATCCCCGACGTTGCGGTCGAGGAGCCGATTAAACGAGACTACACCTCCGTGCCCTCGGCAAGCGCTAGCGCGTCTTCTACATCAACGCCCAGATAGCGAACAGTGCTCTCGATCTTCGTGTGGCCCAGCAGGATCTGCACGGCACGCAGGTTACCTGTCTGCTTGTAGATGATGGACGCCTTGGTTCGGCGCAGCGAGTGAGTGTCATGATCCTCCGGGCGTAATCTGATCCCAACGACCCACTCATCAACGAGTCGAGCATATTGCCGAGTGCTGATATGATCGGCGTGATCGAGCCGGCTCGGAAAGACGAACTCGTCAAGCGTGCCGCCTCGTCGTTCGAGCCAGGCCAAAATGCTGCCTCGAGTCGGCTCAAGGAGTTCGAACTGAACAGGCCGGCCGGTTTTCTGTTGGACGACGATCGCGCGTGAGCGAACCCGACCGCCGCTGACAAGGTCGCCGATCTTGACCTTCACGACGTCACACCCGCGCAATTTGCTATCGATGGCGAGATCGAACATTGCGCGGTCGCGCAAACGACGTTCACGGTCAAGCCAGAACCGGATGGCCCAGACCTGTTGCGGCTTCAATGCGCGCTTGGCGCCAACCATCCGGCCCGCGTTCCACGGGCGCCGATCTTTGGTCGCTGGATCGTACTCCGAGTGTCCCATTGCCATCTCCTCTTTCGGCCACTACCGGCCAGGAGGAGAACATGGCGCTCGACACTTGACCCTTGAAACATGGCCGACAGCGGGCTGGCAGCTTCGGGCTGTTGAAATAACGAAGCGGACATCGCTTCTGCATAGGTCGCGGCAGTTCTCAATCAACTGCGCGCATCGACCGGTTTCAACGCTCCCCGTCGCACCCGTCCCCCGGGCCCTCGACGGTCGGCCAAATTGATGTTGGACACCGACGCCATCCCTTGGCCACGTACCGAGCCAGGGAGTCGCGCGAGATACTGTCGCGATGGTCGCAAACGACTCTTCACACTTCTTTGACAACGAAATCGCGCGATGCCAAATTTTGCCGAGGTGGAAAAGCCTAAGGGTGGCAGGATGACGCAGGCCTCAGCATTTTCGCTTTCGTTCGCAGCGCGTCCGATGTTCTGCGTCGTCGCCGTTCTGGCGACACTCATCACAGTGTCGGGTCTATCGCATGCGGCCGAAGTCGTTGCGCTCGGCGCGAGCAACACCTACGGCAAGGGTGTCGAGCGAGGCGAGGACTTCCCCGCGCAATTAGAGAAGATCCTCCACGCAAAGGGATTTAGCGTAACGGTGACGAACGCCGGCGTAAACGGCGATACGACCGCAGGAATGCTGGCGCGGCTCGACAGTGTGCTGAATTCGGACACAAAAGTGCTCGTCATTCAGCCGGGCGGCAATGATGCGCGCAAAGGCGGGAGCGACAGCGACACTCAAGCCAATGTTGCCAGCATCAAGGCGACTGCAGCCGGTCGCCATATCAGGGTCGTGATGGTCCCAAGCGGGATGTTTCGAGGTCTGCCGCACCAGGACGACGAAATACATCTCACGCCCGATGGATACCACGCATTGGCGATGGAACTCGCGCCGCAGGTTGCCAGCGCCCTACGCCATTGATGAGAGGCGGAGCCGACGGGGCAGCCCGCGACTTTCGTTTCCGCCCACAACAGCAGGGCCGGGCCGCCTCCCGACCGTCCGGTTCGGAGTTGCATCGACAGTCGGCTGAACGGCTACCTTGGGCGCAAAGCGATAGTGATTGGCCGAGAGCGGAATGGCGGCTTGCGGCACTCAAAATGCCCAAGCGGACATCCGCTTCGGCACAGATTGGTTTGGGCAGTCAGGAAGCCTGAGTCGTTTGCAACTCGGCGGTCTCGGGCGTTGCGACGGCAAATACGATCGTGGCGACAGGCGCGGTGGCAGAAGAGTGTCAATGAAAATCTCGACGCGGGGCACCTCGCCCTACTGACGGCATCCGTCGGACTCGGCTATTTCTGCTCCGACGACCAGGGAAAATTCACGTACCGGTCGCGCGTGTCATAGCAGATATTCCCGTACATTTTGAGATAGGCGTTTCGTCGAGCGGGATCAAAATAGACAGCGGCGGGATTGACCAGATCGGCCTCGTACTGGGCAATATTTTGGCGTGTGAGCGCGACGGGAAGAATGTCCATCGCTTGCGGAATGCTCTTGCCCTCAAGCCAGTCGGCGGCGAACTGACCCATGGCGTAGCCGAAGACAGGCGATGCCAGAGAGATGCTCGCCTTATAGGGACCAGAGCCCTTTTTGATCTCCGACACCGCCTCTGGCTCGCCATCGATTCCACCCAGGAACTGGTCGGGTCGATCCCTCCCGGCCGCGCGCAGCGCTTTCAATGCGCCTAGCACAACGGCGTCGGCGCCGAGAACGACGTCGATGTTCGGGTTGGCGAGGAGGATGGTGTTCATGGTGGCGAAACCGCCCTCTTTGCTGACCGGATTGGGCGCTATATCGGCCACGATCGTGACTCCCGGAAGCTTGTCGAGGCCGTCGCGCATAGCCTGGAAACGAGGCGACAAGTACTGCATCGTGTCCTGAGTGAGCAGGACCACGCTCGCCTTGCCGCCGAATTTGGCGTTGATATAGGCGATCGCCGAGTCGGTCAGGGCCTTCCCCGTCGCGTATTGGGGGGCATTGACCAGCAATGTTGCGGGCGGCGGCATGACGGTGCCGACAAAGGCCCCTGACCAGATGACATCCTGGAGGCCGCGGCTGACGGTAGCTGCGTCCGACGAGGTTCCAATGACGGCGCCCGCCTTCGAGGCGCGAACCAATCGTAGCTGCTCGGCCGCTTTGGCGGCGTCGTTTTCGACTTCAACCTTGGAGTATTCCAACCCGCGATCCTTGGCGGCCTGCGACAGGCCGTGATCGACCCCCTGCAGGAATTCGCGCTGGTTCTCCTGAACGAAAGTCAGCGCTTTTCTAAGACCCGGAGGCGGGGAGCATGCCGGGGCGTTGGGGTCGAAAGGCGGGAAAGCCGTGCGCTGCGTTATTCCGGGCGCCCCCTGCTGAGCATTTGCCCCGGCAAGACAAGTCGCCAAGGCCATCGCCACGAGTAAGCCGCGGCAAGCGGTTTGCCACCGCCTGCCGCGTCCCTCAGCGGCCGATCGCATCGCGAATACGTCCATCGTCCTACGGTTTCCTACCGCAACCAATTCAATCGCAGCGCGACCGCACGCGTTTGTACGCCACTTAGCAGGATCGCGATTGGATTTGCCATAACG
>SSMV01000185.1 GCA_004799435.1 Bradyrhizobium sp. | reverse complement strand
CGCGCTGTTGGTCTGGACGATCGCGATCTCCGCGCGATCGTCGAGCGGCAGGAATAACGGCCGATAGCCGCGCAGGACAAAGGAAAACTTGGCGCTCTCGAGACGAACGGGAGTCCGGAAACGATCGTTGGCGACCGCGATTTCGACATCGACCTCGCGTCCGATTAGCGCGTCGTCAAATATGGTGGCGGTGACGAGGATTTCTTCCGCGCTCAGATAATGAGCGGCAAAGTGAAGATTCTTGTCGTCGTTGCAAAACGTCAAGTCCGCGCAATTACGCGCCATGCGCGGCGCGATCCGCGGCGGGATACAAAATTGCGCCGGTCGGGCGCGCGGTTGAACGTAGGCGCCCAGGCGCCGCTCGACCTCGCGTCTGAGCGACCATTGCGACTGCGGCGCTTTTCGCAAGGCGCCGCCTTTGTCGCCATCGAGCGGCGTGCGCGCCAGGGCGCCAAGCGGCGGACGGTTAATCCGTACGCTGTAGAGGCCGTTCACCTTGGCGAAGGCGGAAAAGATCGCGTCGTCGTGAAAAAGGCTTTCGGGGGTGTCGGCGACCGCTTCGTCGAAGAATTGCTGAAACCCCTCCAGCCGATCGCAGCGAAGGCTGAAGCCGAGCCAGCCGTATAGTGAGGGTGCGTCACTGTCGGAAAAAAGCGCGGTGTGATTGCGAAAGCGAAGCGGCAGCCAGCTTTCGATGCAGCCATTCTGATCAATTGCGGCGATATCGCATTGATAAAGGTCATGGCAAAGCTCGTGGAGGAAAACCAGCTCCGGCGAATAGAGAATGTCGTCGTCGACGACGATGATCCGGCCGGACGGCCTGACATTGCGATTGCTCGTCTCGTCGCTCAGCAAGCCGAGGATTTTGGTCGCCGGCCCAAAATCCTTGCATTCGACGATATGGACCCGGTCGCCATATCGCCTTTGGATGCGATCGACCACGCGTGGGCGTTCGGCCTGCCAGTCGATCGCAAAGTCGCGCCGGTAGACCTTCGGTAGAGCGAGGAAGATTTGTTTCGCCTTGCGCCGCTGTGAGCAGAGCGAATCGAGGACCGCCAGAAAATCCTCGGACACGGCCCGAATGGGCGTCGTCGTCATCGAGATGAAGAAACAGTCAGACGCTCCGAGCTCCGACTCGGGGAGCGACAGGCGGCTGCTGCCGACGATCGACAGGGCGTCGGTCGGCGATCGCCTCGGTAGACCGGATTCTGAACCGCGTCGCGCGACAAAAGCGCGCAATTTTGGCGAAAGCGGAAGCTTGCGGATGCGCCGGCGGTGGATCTTGCGCTTAGTCGAATTGAGGGGATGGCGAAGCAGCGCGACGAAATCGTGCCAGTCTTGCATCGCGCCCTCCTTCCAGCCCGGCCAGCGGTGTGGTCCGCAATCGCGAATTGGCGCGTCGCTTATGCCGCGCCGATCGCGCAAGTTTTCGTCGAACCGCAGCCGGTCCGAGCCCATTGGAGCGTGTTTTGCGACGTTCCGTCCAGTCCCCACCCCGGGGCAGCGTTTGCGACGGGGCGCTTGCGTTGGTTGCGCAGCATGAGTCGCCTGCGGTAGGGGAATGGGAAACGCTGGCGGACCTGCCAGACTCGGCCGCGCGCTTCTAGGCGGCGCGGGCGGAAATCGCGAGTTTTGCCGCCGTCCGATCGTACCGGGCGGATCGAAGCTACAAAATTGAATCTACGGCGGAGGCAAGGGCGTGCCGGTCGAGCGTTCATTACCCGAAAGGGAATTCTTCCTTGGGCCGCCGCAAGATTGGTCTCAACCGCCGGGCGCCTGCAAGCCAGGCGTCAGCGTCATCTTGCGAACCCGGGATCGCCCGGAGTTTCTTAGACGCGCGATCGCCAGCGTCAACGCGCAGACCTTCCGTGACATCGGACTTTGCGTCGTCAACGACGGGGGCGCCGCGAGCGAAACCGAAGCGATCGTCCGGGGCGGCTTGGCCGGCGACATCGCGGTCGAGATCATTCACAATCCCGAGCCCCTGATGCAGCCGGCGGCCTGCAACCTCGGTTTCACGAAGGTCGATCGGGAGTTTTTTTGCGTCCATGACGACGACGACTCCTGGTCGGAGGGATTTCTCGAGACGATGGTCGGCTATCTTCGTCAGCCGGGCGGCGCCCGGTTCATCGGCGCCGCCTGCGACGCCGACGTGATCGGCGAATTGCTGGTCGACGGGCGGATCGTCGCCCTGGGCCGTCGGCCTCATACGCGTCTGAAGCCGGTGATTTCCCTGTTCGACTCGCTCGACTTCTTCTCTCACCCGCCACCGATCTCGCTTCTGATGCGTTCGCGCGCGCTGGAGCTTGTTTCACGCAACAATGCGGCGATGCAGGTCATGTATGATTGCGAGTGGCTCGCCCGCGTGTTGCTGAGCGCCGATGTCGCGGGGGTTCCGAACGTTCTCGCATTTTACCATTTGCGCGAAAGGAAGACGCTGGACGACGCCGCCGCGCGAAATTCGATTTTTGAATTCGACGATGAATTTTTGCGATTGCGCATTCTGATCGAAAACGAATTGCTGAGAACCGATGTCTCGACCGGTCGCCTCGGACTGGGCCTCGCCATGTCGCTTGCGTTCCGCGCGAAGGAGCGCAATCGCCATGGCCTGTCGGGCGACGGCGTTCGCTTCATCGAACGCAAAGCCAAGGCCTATTTCCGGCGCAAGGCTTTGCGCCGGCGCGTCAAAGGCGCGCTCTTTCGGCTGATGGGGCGCAAACCGGACTCATGAGGCGGAGGCTGCGCCCCGCTCCGCCTGCGCCGCTTCGCTTGCAGCGCCCAACCGGCGGAAAAAAGCCTCGTTTGAGAAATGTTCCCAATAGAGCCGGCGGAGATCGACGGCCGGCGGCTCGCCGCCAAGCATGGCGTTCAATTTGTTGGCGAATTCGATCGGGCGGTCGGCGACAAACGGCTTGACCGCCGCTTTGACGGCTTCGGGCGCGCCGCGAAGCGCCGGGGCGCTCAAGACGAAAGGCGCCCCCATCGCTAGCGCCTCGATGAATTTGATCGAGGCGCCGGTCGCCGACATCGTCGGCATCATCACGACGGCGGCGCGTTCATAATATTCGGCGATGTCGTCTACCGGCCCGAGCAGATGCACGTTCGCGTGGCGCCCGTATTGGTGGCTGAGGCGCTCGCGGATGTAGCCGCAAATGCTTCCAGCAATGACGATCTTCGCGTCGGGATCGACGAACGGCAGCACTTGCCTGAAGAACCAGTCCATGCCCGGCGGATTGGCGACGTTCCAACTGCCGACATAGAGGATCGTCGATCTCTTGGGACGGCGGGAAAGCAGGGTGAGCGCGTTCTCGACTGTGGGATCGAGCGTCACATAGGACGTGGTTTGGCTTCGCCCGAGTTCGCGCGCGTAATAGCGCGCGTCAACCTCGGAGACATGAACCAGATGATCGGCGGCCGCCGACCATTTCAGTTCCAGTCCTCGCCGCCGCGCCCCGCGCTTCTGGTTCCACGCGCTCCAATCCGCCATGACGTCATGCGTATGCAGGACGATTCTCGCGCTTTCCTGGCCGAAGCGTCGGCGCAACGCGATTGCGAGGTCGACGTTGTCGCACCAATTGACGCAGATTTCCTTGACCTCTTTTCCGCGCAGAAACGCCGTCGCCTCGGGATCGAGCCGCCCGGCGCGGTTCATGAAATTGCGGTGGACGAAATCGTCCGAATCCTCGCCGAGAAGACGATGCGAAATCAGAAAACGAATATCCTTTTCCGCGCTTCCCAGATGCAGGGTCGTCACCAGGTCGGCGCGCAATTCCGATCTAAAATTCCTATATTCGTATTTTCGCTTTTTAAATTCCGCACATAAGATGAGCAGAACCCGCCAATTTTTCCGTCGATAATATTCGCATTGGGCGGCAAACAGGTTGTTTGCGCCACCCTTGTCGAAATGGGGCGCGATCACGATGGCGCAATTGGTCATGGCGGCTGCACACTCACAATCTTGGTTCAACGGACCCGCTGGCTGTCGTTCGCGCGATCGCGATTCTCGAAACGAGCCACGCCGCCGCTCTGCCCGGCGCTAGGCGCAGCGCGAGCCGCGCCGCTCCAAACGCGAGCCGCCAGTCGCCCCGCCGCCATGCAAATTCCGCGCAACGCGTCAGCGCCTGCGCGCGGAAGCGCCGGCCATCGCCAAGCAGCCCGCGGCGCGCCGATTCGATCAGGTCGCTCAGAGCGGCGCGGTCGGGCGCCGTCAGGATGGCGCCCTCGAAGAAACCGAGCGCACGATAGGCGCTCGCAAGGCTCTTGAGCGCCGGCGACCCCATCGCCGCCCAGCTCTCGACTTGGTCGAGGCTTGGCGCTTCGCCGACGCCGTCCAGAGGGTCGGCTTCGCCGGCGCGTCGGGCGCGCGCTGCAATCAGCGCAAGGTCATGCGCGAAACGCTGCCCGAGGTTGACGCCCGTCGAGATCTGACCGGGATGTTCGCGATAGTGGAGCAGGATGTCGGGCAGGTTGGCCAGTCGCGTGCGCTCGGCCAGACGCAGCCAGAGGTCGTAATCCTCGGCGCCGGCCACGGCCGCTCGGTAGCCGCCGACATCGAGCAACGCCTGCCAGCGCGCCAGCACGCTTGGATGTTTGAGGACGCAGCCGCGCGTCGTCAGGGCCGCTGCAATCCTGTCGGGGTCGGTCGGGAAGTGCGTTCGGCCTCCCGTCAGGGCGCCCGAGGCGTCGATAAAGGCGACCTGCGCGCCGACGACCGCGATATCCTTGCGGCGATCGAGACATTCGACCTGACTGGCGAGCCGATCGGGTAGAGCGATGTCGTCGGCGTCCATGCGCGCCACATATTCACCCTGCGCCTGGGCAAGACCGAAGTTGAGTGCGGCGACGAGGCCGCGCCCCGGATTGCGCAACACACGCAGTCGCGTTTCGCCTAAAAGGTTCGCCGAGAGGATTTCGACCGCCCCGTCCTGTGAGCCGTCGTTGACCAGGATCAGTTCGAAGTCGCGCCATGTCTGCGACAGCATGCTGGCGACGGCGAGGGCCAGATAGGCGCCGCCATCGCGTACGGGGAGGACGACGGAAACCCGCATCGCTTTCTCCGTACTCCTTCCGCCATTTGAATTTGGCGACCGCCAGCGTGGACATGCGGATCGGTCTTTAAGCAGGCTGGTCCCTCGCCGCAAGCCGGGCGGGACAGGACCGGAGACTTGACACGACCTTCCATCGGCGAGATTGCCAGACCGGACCCGTCGCTGCCCGCGATGAAGCCGACGGGGCGAAAAGGCTGAAGATGGTTTCTCGATTGCAGAGCGCCTTGATGACGCAGCTGCGCCGCTTGCCGACGACGCCCGGCTTGCGCCTCATCGGGCGTCTTCTCGGCGATCAGGGCGCCAGGCACTGGAAGGGCTACGCCTTCGCGGTCGCGATGTCGGCGGTCGCCGCCTGGGCCACGGCGCTCACGGCGTGGATCATGAAGGATGTCATCAACGACATTTTCGTCGCCAAGAAGCTCGCCGCGGTTTGGTTCATCGCGGGCGCGATCGTCGTGATTTACACGGTTAAGGGTTTCTCCACTTACGGGGAAAAGGTGGTGCTGGCGCGTATCGCCAACAACATCGTCGCCGAAGTGCAGCGGCGCATCTTCGACAAGATGCTCGCGATGAATCTCGCCTATTACAACGTTCGTCACTCGACCGAATTCGTCGCGCGCCAGGCCTTCATATCGCAATCGGCCAGCGGAACATTGAATATGCTGATCAATGCTGTCGCCGGCGATGTCCTCACCGTCGTCAGCCTCAGCGTGGTGATGATCAAGATGGACCCGCTGATGGCGGGGCTGGCGCTGGTCGTGACGCCCGCCGTGGTGGTCGGCATCCGCAAGCTCGGCGGGCGGGTCAAGAAGGTGATGCTCAATGAGTTTTATGGCTTCGCCAGCATCATCGAGTCACTGCAGGAAACCGTGCAGGGCATCCGGGTGGTCAAAGCCTTTGCGCTCGAGCCTTTCATGCGCGCCCGTCAGAGTGCGGCGATCGCCAGCTTCGAGCGCGCGGCCAATAAGCTGTCGACGGTCGGGGCGCGATCGAGCCCGCTGACCGAATCGCTGGGCGGCGTGGCGATCGCGATCGTCATCGTCTACGGCGGCCTGAGGGTGATCGAGACGGGCCGGGATCCCGGCAGTTTCTTTTCCTTCATCACTGCGCTGATCTTGGCTTTCGAACCGGCCAAACGGGTCGCGCGCACGCAGGTCGATCTGACGCTGTCGCTGGTCGGCGTCGAGATGCTGTTCAAGTTCCTCGACGAGCCGGTGAGCGAGGCCGAGCACGGCGACGAGCCCGGCTTGGTGGTGACCGGCGGGCGTATCGAATTTCGCAAGGTCAATTTTTTCTATCGTCCGGGCGAGCCGGTGCTGCGCGATCTCGATCTGGTCGCCGAGCCGGGCGCGACGACGGCGCTGGTCGGCCGCTCTGGCGGCGGCAAGACGACGACGATGAATATGATCCTGCGCTTTTATGAGCCAGGCTCGGGAGCGATTCTCATCGACGGACAGGACATCGCCAAGGTCTCGCGCGCCTCGCTACGGCGCCAGATCGCCTATGTCAGCCAGGAGACCTTCCTGTTCAAAGGTTCGGTCCGCGAGAACATCGCCATGGGCCGGCCGGGCGCGAGTCGCGACGAGATCGTCGCGGCGGCCAAGGCCGCTTACGCGCATGATTTCATCTCCGGTTTCGAGCGCGGCTACGACAGTCCCTGCGGCGAGCACGGCATGCAGCTTTCTGGCGGCCAGCGCCAGCGCATCGCCATCGCCAGAGCCTTTCTTAAAAACGCGCCGATCATTCTGCTCGACGAAGCGACTTCGGCGCTCGATTCCGAATCCGAAAAGGCGGTGCAGGCGGCTTTGCAGGATCTCTGCGCCGGCCGCACAACGCTGGTCATCGCCCATCGGCTGACCACCATCGTCAGGGCGGACCGGATCTGCGTGATCGAACAGGGTCGTCTGGTCGAGAGCGGCCGGCACGACGAATTGCTAGCCGCCGGCGGGGCCTATGCGCGACTGCATCAAACGCAGTTTCACGGCGAGGTCGAATTCGCCGACGAGGTTCTTTGATCCGAGGTTCTTTGATCGTCGCGCGGGTGAGGCGACGTTAGCCGCGCGCCGCTCTTTCGATGGTCTCGGCGCAGAAATCGTCGAGGCCGGCGGCGACGCGCCGCAATTCAAAAAGGCGTTCGATTCGCGCCCGTCCCGCCGCGCTGAGGCGATTACGGAGCGGCTCGTCCATAATCAATGTCTCGACGGACTCGGCGATCTGCGCCGCATCGACCGTCGACAGATAAAGGGCCGCGTCGCCGCTGATCTCTCGCAATCCGCCGCTGCCAGAGGAGACGACCGCCGCGCCGCCCGCATGCGCCTCGAGGCAGGTGCGACCGAAGGGTTCGCGCCACACCGACGGCGCTAGCGCAATCGCCGCCGCCTCGTTGAGCGCCTTGACCTCATGGAACGGCGCGCCAACCCTGAGGCGGGCGCGCGGCCCGAGCGGCGCCAGGGCTTTGGTCAGCGCGGTAAAGTAGCTGGGGAAACGGTCGGGCTCGGACACGACGAAAGTCGTCGTCCAGTCAGGATGGCGCGGCAGGACGACAGCCAGCGCCTGCGCCGCCTCCAGCAGGCCCTTCTCCGGCGTGCTGCGGCCGACCGCGAGCACGTCTTTCGCGCGTTCGCTGCGCGGCGCCCAAGCGGCGATATCCACGCCATTGGGCACGACGCGCCGCGGCGTCGTCACCTCCGGCCAGTCGCGTTCGAAATCGGCCAGCACGGTCTCGCTAACGAAGGTCAGGCCGGCGAGCGCATTGAGTTGGCGCGTGCGCCGCCAGCGCGAGGCGTCGCGTAGCCAGGCGGCAGCGCGCGACGGCCGTAGGAAATTGTGCTTTTGCAGGATGACGGGGAAAGGCGTTCGCGCGCGCAGCGCCGCCGCCGAGGGCAAATGCTGCTGGACGACCACCGCCGAAGGCTTGAGTTCGCGCGCCAGAGCGGCGACGAGACGCGCGCGCCGCTGCGTTTTGGCGATGGCGAAAGGCGGCAATTCATGGACGGAGATCGCCGGCAGCGGACGATCGCCCGACTCGGCGACCACGTCGACGCGAAAGCGGCTATGAGCCGCCATTTCGCAGACGAACAAATCGACCGAGGTCGCCGAATCCTGCGAGTAGCGCATTCCGCGCGGCAAGACTTGCAGAATTCTCCGTGGCTCGTCGCGCGACGGGGAGTCGCTCGGCATGGGCAATCTTTGACGCCTCCCCGGGCCCTTTTGACGGCGCGGCGTGCTGTCGCGCTTGCGGTTAGTCTTGACCTAGAGGCGACGACCGCTGACTGTCAATCGGCGGATACCGGCGTTCGCGTCGCCCACGCCGCCGCGCCTTCCCACGGACGCCAAGGTTGAACGCTTCTCATCGACCGCTCAATCGAATCGCGGCCAAGCGATTCATCAGGCCGCGCAAAGCGCTGCGTCTCTATCTGTTGCGGTCTCTGCTCGCGCCGCTCACGGCGGCGCGCTGGACCCGTTTCATTCGCGGGCTGCACGCCGACCTGGGCGTTCGCCCGCCGGTCGCGCGCGTGCTCGGCAAACCGGTGCGCTCCTATCTGCATCGCGACTATTCGCCGCGCCGCCGGCTGGCCTTGCTCGTCGAACATTATCGCTGGATGCAAAACCTGTTCGCGCGCGATTTCGTCGCGCGGATCTGCGCCGGCGAGGCGCTGCTTGCCGTCGCACTACGCGGGCGGAGCGGCGACGACTACGGGATCTTTGTCTGCGCTTCGATTGTCGCGCTCATGCAGCGCGAGGGCGAGTTGGCTTTCTACTTCGCCAAGGGGCGCGACGGCGAAATGCTCTGTCGTGTTTCCCTGTGCGTGGCCGAGGTCGGAGGCCAACTCGCCCTCGTCATCGGCGGGGTTCAGGGACCGCGCAGCGTCCATAAGCGCGACATTATCGCGGCGACGCGCGATCTTTTTGGCTTGCGGCCGAAAGACGCGAGTTTTCTCGCCGTGCGGGCGATGGCCAAGACGCTGGGGATCGGCGCCGTTCACGCGGTCAGCGACGACAATCACGTGTTGCGCCGACTGCAGGACAAGGCGAAATTCTCGCGTTACGACGCCTATTGGCAGGAGCGGGGCGGCGCGGCAGGCGGCCCTTACGGTTTTGTCTTTCCCGCGCTTGAGGCGATCGCCGCGGAAGGCGGGGATCGGCGCGAAGCGACGAAGAGCGCGCTCGTCGAGGGCGTTGTCGCCTTCTTTCGCGATCGCCTCGCCGCGCAGGAGCGGCGAGCCCCGGATTAGTGGAAATAATAGGCGAGCCCGGCGCGCAGCGTCTGGGATGGGCGGGTCTGGTCGAGGACCAAAGTCGCCGTGTCGAGCCGCGTCCATTCGGTCGATGTCGGGACAGCGTAGAGATATTCGACGCGCGCTGACCAGCGGTCGGAGAATCCATATTCGAGGCCGCCGCCGAAGGTTGCGCTGTCGCTCGGGATGCGGCCGCGATAGGAGCCGGTGGCGGGATCGGTCTCTTCGGCGCGACCCCAGTCCAGTCCGGCGGTGACATAGGGCAGGAAGCGCCCAAAGGCGTAGCCGGCGCGCAGTCGCGCCTCCGCCTCGAAATAATTGCGGAACGTGGCGTCGGCGATATTCGGTTGGGGACCCGACCCTGTCACGTCGGTCGCTTCGAGCGCGCCCTCGTAACCGGCGACAAGCGCGCCGAAGGTGAAGTTGCGGCCGGTGAAGATGCCCGCCGCCGGCCCGGAGGCCGAGGTGGTAGTCGAAGGACTGCCGGCCGAGGTGGTCTTCGGCTGCGCCCACAGACCGCCGCCGAGAACGCCGGCATAGGCGCCCGACCAGTCAAAATTACCGCTCGCGCTCGCCCCCGGCCGCCACGAGGGATTCATGTAGCTGATCAGGCCGAGGCGAAAAAATTGCTCGGTGTTCTGAGTGCGGATCGGCGCCTGGCCGGGATAGACGGCGAAAGACTGGGTCGGAAGGACGTCCAGAATGTATTCGCCACGCAGGACCAGCGGCCCGATATAGGGGGCGTCGAAGCGCCACTCGAGCCCGGCGCCCAGCGTGACGCCGGTGGCTTCCTGGGTTTGTCCCCATTGGACCGCCGGGCTGGGGTAGCCAGCCTGATAGATTCTCGCCGTCGCCAGACCGGCGTCGACGAAGGGGAGAAAGGCGCCGAGATCATAGCCGAATCGGGCGCGCAAACGCTCTGTCTCCGGCGTGTCGTCGACATTGGGCGAAAGACCCCCCGTGACGCCGCCGTTGGTCGGACGAAGCAGGTGATAACTGAAATCGCCCTCCAGACCGTAGACATAGCGTCCGCTTTGGAAATCATAGCCGATGACTGCGCCGGAGGTCTGTCCCCAGCCCGAAACGCTGCGGGTCGCGGTCTGGCTCGAGCGATCAAGGCTGAGACCCGCGCCATAGACCGCGCCGGCGTAAAATCCCGCCCAGGCTGAATAGGGGGATGAAACGGGGTCGGCGGCCTGCGCCGGCGTCGCGAGCGCAACCGCGGCGACCAGCGCCGCGCCCAGCGGTAAAGGATTGGCGTAAAGGAAACGATCCATTCGGCACGACCCCCGCGCCCTTCATAGCCTTGCTGGACTTGACCGGCAACTGCCAAGCGGCGGCGCAAGTGTGACTAAAGCGGGCGCGTTGTTACGACGGCGCCGGCAGGCTTCGCGGGCGGTTACGGTTTCGGCGCGTGAAATTTTTGGTCCCGTGCGGACCTTTCCGGCGCGCCGCCGCGCGGAGCCAGGCAAAAAAATGGAATACGGCGAAGGGCTTTCCCGAGTCTATGGCGCAGCATAGTATCGCGCGCCGGATCGAAGGCGCCGTAGGGTTAGAGATTGCGGTACGAAGCGTTGCCAAAAACGATCGCAGCGGCGCCGACGCAAACGCGGCCTAGCCGCGTTGCTTGCACGATCATCGCCTACAACGAGGCCGACCGCATCGAGCGGACCATTCTGTCGGTTGTCGGGCTGGTCGATGAAATCGTCGTGGTCGATTCGGGATCGCAGGACGGCACGGTCGCGCTCTGCGAGGGGCTTGGCGCGCGCGTTATTCACAACCCCTGGGCCGGCTTCGGCCCGCAGAAGCGCTTCGCCGAAGAGCAGGCGAGCTGCGACTGGATTCTCAATCTCGACGCCGACGAATGGCTCAGCGACGAGCTGCGCGCCGAGCTGGCCGATATTCTCTCCCGACCCTTGCCGCAAAAGCGCTGTTTCCGCGTCCGCATCCTGGTCGTCTATCCGCGTCGCGAAAGGCCGGCGCCCTTCGCCTATTTCCACAATTACGTGCGCCTCTACAATCGCGCGACTGCACGGATGCGCGATTCGCTGACGCATGACGAGGTGGCGCCGACCGACGACGTTGTGCAGCTTAAAGGCGGCGTTCTGCACCGCAGCTATCGCGACTTCGCCCATATCGTCACCAAGACGATCGGCTATTACAGCCTGCAGCGACAGGAGGGGATCAAGCCAAGCGGCGTCGGCGTCGCGCGGCTGATTTGGGAATTCCCCTTCCAGTTCTTCCGCTACTATTTCCTGCGTCGCCATATTTTCGGCGGCGCCGACGGCTTCGCCTATGCCGTCGCGCTGTCGATGGGGCGCTGGGCGCGCATTTTTATTCTCAAGGGATGGTGAGCCAGGTTCGAGCTCACTCGACCGATTCGGCGAACCAGACCTGCATCGAGCCCGGCTGACGATTGGCCCAAAG
>SSMV01000184.1 GCA_004799435.1 Bradyrhizobium sp. | reverse complement strand
GCGCCAAGGCCAACCGAATAGCTGTGGTTGCAAAAGGCGCCGTCGAGCGCATCCAGCCAGTAGCAATCGGCCAGATTTCTCGTCGGGGAGGCAGCCTCCTGGGCCGAGCTTTCGGCCGGGAAGCCTGTCGCGGCCGCCAGCAACGCAGCGGCCGCCACTACGCAACTCACGCTCTTACGCATCGAGCCCCCGGCCACGCCTTTTATTCGCGCGACCATAAATGGCTGCTTCAGAAACGGTCAAGTCACTGCATGCTCGCCGAAGATGAATTTCAGCGACAGGCAAATAATTCAAGCGGATTTATCTAACGTCTCCGCAGGCAATCGCGCAGCTCGCCGCAATCATTGGTCGAATAAGCTGGTCGGCCGCGATCAGCTCTTCTTGTCGATCGGCGCGCCGGGCCGCGTCTGCGATTGCTTATAGGCGGAGAGATGGCTCTTCTCCTTGCCCTTCTCGGCCTTCGGCTTCTTCGCCTCTTTGTTGCTGCGCACCTGACCTTTGGCCATGACATCCTCCCGAATCTCGTTTCCGCCTGAAGTCTATTGCGTCGGCGTTTCGCGCTCAATGCGTTTCATTTGGGCGCTTCACGCTGAAGGCGGTCAACCACGTCTCTCAGTCGCCGCCCAGCACATCGGCCATGGCGTAGAGCCCCGGCTTGCGGCCATGCGCCCATAGGGCCGCCTTGATCGCGCCGCGCGCGAAGAGCGAGCGATCCTCGGCGTGATGCGACAGCACGATGCGTTCGCCGTCGCCGGCAAAGATCGCGCTGTGGTCGCCGATCACCGCGCCGCCGCGCAACGAGGCGAAGCCGATCGCGCCGGCTTTGCGCGCGCCGGTGATCCCGTCGCGGCCGCGTTCGGCATGGCCCTTGAGATCGACGCCGCGGCCCTCGGCCGCCGCTTCGCCGAGCATCAGCGCCGTGCCCGAGGGCGCGTCGACCTTCGAGCGGTGATGCATTTCGAGGATCTCGACGTCATAGTCGCTTCCGAGCGCGCGCGCCGCTTCCCGCACAAGCTTCGCCAGCAGATTGACGCCAAGGCTCATATTGCCCGAGCGTACGATCGGCGCATGGCGCGCTGCAGCGGCAAGCCGTATCAGATCGGTGTCCGACAGCCCGGTGGTGCCGATGACGTCGACGATACGCGCTTGGGCGCAAAGATCGGCGATCTCGACGCTCGCCGCCGGCGAAGAGAAATCGACCACGCCGTCGGCCTTGAGCAAAGCGGTCAGCGGATCATCGGCGATCTTGACGCCATTGGCGCCGAGGCCGGCGAGCAGGCCGGCGTCCTCGCCGAGCGCCGTCGAATCGGCGCGCTCCAGCGCCGCCGCCAGCGTCACGCCGGGCGTCTCGGCGATCGTCTTGATCAGCATGCGTCCCATGCGCCCGGCAGCGCCGGTGACGACCAGCCGCATATCGGTCATTTCAAGAGCCCTCGACCAGAACGATCTCGATGTCGCAGGCGCCTTCACGCAATTTGCGCGCGTCCTGATATTGCTGCGAATAGAAGTAACGGCGCGCCTGCTCGTAGCTTTCAAATTCGATCACGACATTGCGCGCCCGCGCCGCGCCTTCCAGCGCCTCGTGGCGTCCGCCGCGCGCCAGAACCTTGCCGCCATGATCGGCGATCGCTTTGGTCGCGCCCGCCGCGTAACGCGCATAGGCTTCCGCGTCGCTGATGTCGACCCGCGTGATCACATAGCCCTTGGGCATTCGCCTCTCCGTCGGACGCGATGCTAATGGTCGGCTGGCGCGAGGCCAAGCGCTTTGCTTGCGAGACTTAAATCGCGGCGGCGATCTCGGCGACAATGCGCTCGGCGGCGGCGCGCGGATCGGGGTCGCCGGTGATCGGGCGTCCTACCACCAGATAATCGGCCCCCTCGGCGATCGCCGAAGCCGGCATCGCGACGCGCTTCTGATCGCCGACATCGGCGCCGGCCGGCCTTATGCCCGGCGTCACCAGCGCAAGCGCCGGCCCGACCGCCGCGCGCAGGCGTTTCGCTTCGGCGGCGCTGCAGACAAGTCCGTCGATGCCCGCCGCCTGCGCCTGACGCGCCCGGCGCTCGACCAGCGCGCTCACGCTCAGCGCGTAACCCGCCTCGGCAAGATCGGCGTCGTCGCTTGAGGTCAGCACCGAGACGGCGAGCAGCTTGAGCGAAGTCCCTTTGGCGCCGGCGACGGCGGCGCGCATCGTCTGGGGATAGGCGTGCACGGTGAGGAAGGTGGCGCCGAGCCGGGCAATCTGCGCTGTGGCGCGTTCGACGGTGTTGGGGATGTCATGCAGCTTGAGATCGATGAAGACGCGCTTGCCCGATGCAGCGAGCTTCGGCGCCAGCCCGAGGCCGCCGCCATAGGCGAGCTCCATGCCGATCTTATAGAAGCGCGCTGCATCGCCGATCTGGGCGACGATTCGCTCGGCCTCGCCCACGTCGGAAACGTCGAGGGCGACGATCAGCCGGTCGCGCGGGTCGCGCTCTTGCATCATGCGTCTCGCGTGCGCCTGGCGCGGCGCATCAGCCGAGCCATCAGCGGCTCGGCGAAGGCGCCATGCGGATCGGCGCGATAGGTCCAGACGCGCGCGGGCGGCAGATTGCGCCAGATCGGCGCGGTGCAATGGGCGGAAAAGCGCTGGGCGCAGGCTTCGCGTGGAATCGGCGAACCGGGGCCATAGGTGAATTGCACCATCAAGCCTTGCGGCCCCATCAGCGCGAAGGCGTCTTGGATCAGCTTAATGCGCCGCGCCGGCGGCTCGTTGAGCAGCGGCAGGCTGGAGACGACCGCGATCACCGGTTGACCGTCGATTGTCGCCGCCAGTGTTTTGGGCAGGTCATAAGCGTCGCCCTGGACGATGCGCGCCGGCGCGAATCGCTGTGAAAGCAGGCGGCAAAAGCCGTGATCATATTCGATCAGCACGAGGCGCTCGCGCGCCAGTCCGCGCTCGACCAGCGCACTCGTCACCGGGCCGGTGCCGGGGCCGAGCTCAATCACCAGCCCCTCGCGCGCCGGATCGACCGGCGTCGCCATGGCGCGGGCGAGATGACGGCCCGACGGCGCGACGCTGCCGGTAAGTCGGGGCCGGTCGATCAGGGTTTTGAGGAAACGCGCCTGGTCCGCAATCATACGCTTGGCTCGCGGCTCATTGGGCGTGAGGAGCGAAATCGGCATCGACGGCCTGCTTCGCCGCGGCGGCGGCCAAAGTCAACTCAGGCCCTCGAAGAACTCCTTCATCTTGGCGAAGAAGCCACTGCTTTCGGGCTGGGTCTTGTGCGAGGATTCAGCTTCGAATTCGGCCAGCAATTCGCGCTGGCGCCGCGTCAGGCTCTGCGGCGTCTCGACCATCGCCTGGATATAGAGGTCGCCGAAGTCGCGCGAGCGCAGCACCGGCATGCCCTTGCCGCGCAGCCGCAACTGATGGCCGGACTGCACGCCCTCGGGGATGCGCACCAGCGAATCGACGCCGTCGAGCGTACGCACCGTGAACTCGCCCCCGAGCGCCGCCCGCACCATCGAGATCGGCACCCGGCAATAAAGATCTGCACCGTCGCGCTGGAACACCGGATGCGGTTTGACGGCGAGAAAAATATAGAGATCGCCACTCGCTCCGCCGCGCAGGCCCGCTTCGCCCTCGCCGCTGAGCCTTATGCGCGTGCCGTCCTCGACGCCCGACGGCACGCTGATCGACAGCGTGCGCTCGCGCGTCACGCGCCCGGCGCCGCCACAGAGCTGGCAGGGGTTTTCGATCGTCACGCCGCGACCGCCGCAGCTCGGGCAGGTGCGTTCGATGGCGAAGAAACCCTGCTGGGCGCGCACCCGCCCATGGCCCGCGCAGGTCTTGCAGGCGATCGGCTTCGAGCCGGGCTGAGCGCCCGAGCCGGCGCAGCCTTCGCAGGTCACCGAGGTCGGCAGTTTGATCGTCGCGGTCTTGCCGTGGAAGGCTTCTTCCAGCGTGATGTCGAGATTGTAGCGCAGATCGCCGCCGCGCTCCTTGCCCGCGCCCCCGCCGCTGCGGCCGCGACGGCCGACGAAATCGCCGAACAGGTCGTCGAAAATATCGGCCATCGAGCTGGCGAAGCCGTCGTTGAGCCCGCCATGTTCGAAGGCCGCATGGCCATGGCGATCATAGGCGGCCCGTTTCTGGCCGTCGGAGAGATGCTGATAGGCTTCGTTGAGTTCCTTGAAGCGCGTCTCGGCCTGTTTGTCGCCGGGATGGCGGTCGGGATGACACTGCATCGCCGCCTTGCGAAAGGCCGCCTTCAGCTCCGCGTCATTGGCGGTTCTGGCGACCCCCAGGACTTCGTAGAAATCGCGCTTGGACACGGTGTCGGCAATCCGGTTGTCGCGGCGGCCCCGCTTCGCTCATCGACCGCGACTCGCCCCTCTATGTATAGCGGGCGAGCGGCGCGTCAATCGCCCAAGCGCACGCCCCTTCGCGCATTGGCGAAGGGGCGTCGCAGGGATTTCGACCGTGTCAGGCCGACTTCTTCTTGTCGTCGTCGACCTCGCGGAATTCGGCGTCGATCACGTCGTCCTTCGGCTCGCCGCCGCCGGCCGCCGCGCCCTCGGGGCCGGCCGCCTGCTGCGCCTTGTACATCGCTTCGCCGAGCTTCATCTGCGCCTGCATCAGATCATTGGTGCGCGCCTTGACCGCCTCGACATCCTCGCCCTGCAGCGCGGTGCGCAGCGCGGCGATGGCCGCCTCGACGGCGCTACGGTCGGACTCGGCGACCTTGTCGCCATATTCCTTCAGCGCCTTCTCCGCGTCATGGGCCAGCGATTCGCCCTGGTTCTTGGCGTCGACCGATTCACGCCGGCGCTTGTCTTCGGCGGCGTGAGCCTCGGCGTCCTTCACCATCTTGTTGATGTCGGCTTCCGACAGGCCGCCTGAGGCCTGGATGCGGATCTGCTGTTCCTTGTTGGTCGCCTTGTCCTTGGCGGTGACATTGACGATGCCATTGGCGTCGATGTCGAAGGTCACCTCGATCTGCGGCACGCCGCGCGGCGCGGAAGGAATGCCGACGAGATCGAACTGGCCGAGCGCCTTGTTGTCGGCCGCCATCTCGCGCTCGCCCTGGAAGACGCGGATGGTCACCGCAGTCTGATTGTCCTCGGCGGTCGAGAAAACCTGGCTCTTCTTGGTCGGGATGGTGGTGTTGCGCTCGATGAGGCGGGTGAACACGCCGCCCAGCGTCTCGATGCCGAGCGACAGCGGCGTCACGTCGAGCAGCAGCACGTCCTTGACGTCGCCCTGCAGCACGCCGGCCTGCACCGCCGCGCCGATCGCCACCACCTCGTCGGGGTTGACGCCCTTATGCGGCTCCTTGCCGAAGAACTGTTTGACGATTTCCTGGACCTTCGGCATGCGCGTCATGCCGCCGACCAGCACCACCTCGTCGACCTGTCCGGCCGATAGACCGGCGTCCTTGAGCGCCTTGCGGCAGGGCTCGACGGTGCGCTGGATCAGATCGTCGACCAGCGCCTCGTATTTGGCGCGCGTCAGCTTGAGCGCGAGATGCTTGGGGCCGCTTGCGTCGGCGGTGATATAGGGCAGGTTGATATCGGTCTGAACCGCCGAGGACAGTTCGATCTTGGCTTTCTCCGCCGCCTCTTTCAGGCGCTGCAGAGCGAGCTTGTCCTTGGTCAGGTCGATGCCCTGTTCCTTCTTGAATTCGGCCGCGAGATATTCGACCAGGCGCATGTCGAAGTCCTCGCCGCCGAGGAACGTGTCGCCATTGGTCGACTTCACTTCGAAGACGCCGTCGCCGATCTCGAGAATGGAAATGTCGAAAGTGCCGCCGCCGAGGTCATAGACCGCGATCGTGCCGGCTTTCTTCTTGTCGAGCCCATAGGCCAGCGCCGCCGCGGTCGGCTCATTGATGATGCGTAGGACTTCAAGCCCGGCGATCTTGCCGGCGTCCTTGGTCGCCTGCCGCTGGGCGTCGTTGAAATAGGCGGGAACGGTGATCACCGCCTGGGTGACCGGGCCGCCCAGATGCGCCTCGGCGGTCTCCTTCATCTTCTGCAGGACGAAGGCGGAAATCTGCGAGGGCGAATATTGCTTGCCGTCGGCGGTCACCCAAGCGTCGCCATTGGCCGCCTTGATGATCTTGTAAGGGACGAGGCCCATGTCCTTCTTGGTCATCGGGTCGTCGAAGGACCGGCCGATAAGGCGCTTGATGGCGAAGAAGGTGCGCTCGGGATTGGTGACGCCCTGGCGCTTGGCCGGCTGGCCGACCAGCCGCTCGCCGTCGTCCGTGAAGGCGACAATCGAAGGCGTCGTGCGTGCGCCCTCCGAATTCTCGATCACCTTCGGCGTCGCGCCTTCCATGACCGCGACACAGGAATTGGTCGTTCCCAGGTCGATGCCGATGACTTTAGCCATTGTCCCGTTTCCTCATTGTTTCGCGAGATCACAGGGCCCCGTAGCGGCCCCGCCATGAAGATGCGCGATCCGGATCGACTCTTAAGCCGACGGTCCGCCCATTCCGATCCCCGATGCCGGTTTCAAACGATTGCAGATGAGAGGCGAAGCGCCCCCAAGCTGCGGTGCTGGCGGGTATATAAGTGGGGGCCTATGACGGCGCAAGGCGCTGAGGCGGCCCCTTTAACCGAGAAATGTCCACGTCTTTTCGTTCCGCGTAGTGGCTTCGCCGCGGGCGCTTCTTTTCAATCGCCGCCGGTGACTCTACAGTCGCGCCATGAAGCGACTCTGGACCGCCGGTCTTGCGCTCGTCGTCTTCGCCGCCCTGACAAGCGGCGCCCGAGCCCAGCTCGATCTCTCCGGCGCGGTCCCGCCGAGCCAGCCGGGCGCCACAACCCTGGTGCCGCCGCCCGATTCCGACGAGCCGACGCCGGGCGCGCCGCGCTCGCTCGGCGAGCCGCGCAAGGTGGACAAGACCGACAAGCTCGATGTCGATTTCAACATCAGCCTCGCCTCCACCGTCGGTCGTCCGCTGCGGCTCAATGGTAAAGACGGCCAACTGACGCTTTGGGGTCGCGACAAGGCGCTCAAGATCGCCAAGCTGACCTTGCAGGGCGAGGTGATCTCCGACCCGGCCCAGAAGTGCAAGATCGACATCGTCGGCGACGGCCCGATCGAAGCCAAGAGCCTGGGCCGGCCTGACGGGCTCGCGCGTTATGAGGCCGAGATCCCCGCTTGCCCCTTCGCCTTCGATGTGGTCGAGGGCGGCGTGCTGGTGCCCCCCCAGAATTCCGCCTGCGCGTTTCAGGCTGCCGACTGTCGGGCAAGCCCCAGCGGCCTGTGGGGGACGGAAGGAAGCGCCGCCGCTGGCGAAGCCAAGGACATCGCGAGTCAACGCGCCCATGCGGAGGATGTCGCAACGCGTATCCTCAAAATGGCCAAGGTCAAGTTCAAGGGCAGGCCCGAGCTCGACGGCATCGAACGCGAACAGGCGGCGCTTGCCGCGCGCAGCGGCGAAATCTGTCTCGACTACGATCGGGAATCCGAGCACGGTTTCTGTGCGTCCAGAATGGCCGAAGCGCGCGCCGCGCTCTTGAAGGCGCGCGCCGAGCGTTTGGCGCACGGGGAGAAAGCGCAAGACTAAAAAGCAAGACGAGAGTGGCGCAAAAAGGGGAGTGTGGTCATGCTCAAGGAATTTCGCGACTTCGCCATGCGAGGCAATGTCGTCGATCTCGCCGTCGCGGTGGTGATCGGCGCGACATTCAAGCAGATCATCGACGCCGCGGTGAATGATCTGATCATGCCGATCATCGGCATTTTCGGCAAAGCCGATTTCTCCAATTTCTTTCTGCCGCTGTCGAGCGCGGTCACCGAGCACGATCTTGTTGGCGCCCGCAAACAGGGCGGCGTGCTCGCCTATGGCGACTTCATCACCGTCGTCATCAATTTCGTCATCGTCGCGGCGGCGCTGTTCGTGATCGTCAAGGCGATCAATTCGATGAAGAAGCCGCCGCCCGCCGCTCCGGCTGCGCCGCCGCCGAGCCAGGAAGTCGTGCTGCTGACCGAGATTCGCGACGCGCTGGCCAAGCGCTAAGCGGCGCCTGCCGCCTTCGGAAATAGAGCGCGTCGCGGCGCCCCTTGCGGGCGACCGCGGCGCGGTCCAAGAGGCGGCGATGACAGTGAAAGCCAACGCCAACGCATTGAAGTCCGGCGAGCCCGACTGGCTCGCCGAAATCCAGCCGGCGATGCGCGAAGCGCCGCCGAGCGGCATCGTCGAAGTCTTCAACTATGGCCGCGGCCGTCAGGGACTGATCCCGCTATGGGTCGGCGAGGGCGACCGGCCGACGCCGCCCTTCATCGCCGAAGCGGCCAAGGCCTCGCTCGACCGCGGCGAAACCTTCTACACCTATCAGCGCGGCGTCCCCGAACTGCGCCAAGCGATCGCTCGCTACATGACGCGCGTCTATGGCGCAGAGCCCGGCGGCGGCGATTTCTCGCCCGAGCGTTTCTTCGTCACGATTGGCGGCATGCATGCGCTTGAGATCGCCACGCGGCTGACGCTTGCTGCCGGCGACGAAGCGCTGATCCCCTCGCCCGCCTGGCCCAATTTCGCCGGCGCTGTGACGCTGACCGGCGCGCGCCCCGTCTTCACGCCGCTCGAGCGCGGCGCGACGCGCTGGCGGCTCGACGTCGAACGTCTGGCGGCGGCGATCACGCCAGCGACGCGGGCGATCTTCATCAATTCGCCGGCCAATCCGACCGGCTTCGTCGCGACGCATGAGGAACTCGCCGCCGCGCTGGCGCTGGCGCGCCGCCACAATCTGTGGATCATCGCTGACGAGATTTACGGCCGCCTGACGTTTTCGGGCGCCCGCGCGCCATCCTTCCATGACCTCATGACGGCCGACGACAAGATCCTGTTCTTGCAAACGCTGTCGAAGAACTGGGCGATGACGGGATGGCGCATCGGCTGGCTGGAGGCGCCACCGGCGCTCGGCGCGGTGATCGAGAATCTCGTGCAGTTCACCACGTCGGGCGTGCCGGTCTTCGCCCAGCGGGCGGCGACCGTCGCGCTCGACGAAGGCGAGACCTATCTCGCCGGTCAGCTCGCGCGCATGCATGAGGCGCGCGACATTCTCGCCCACGGCCTGGCCGCGACGGGTCGCGTGCAGTTCGCCCGGCCGGATGCGGCCTTCTATCTCTTTTGCGCCGTCGCGGGCGAAGCCGATTCGCGCGCGCTGGCGCTGCGGCTGGTCGATGAAGCGGGCGTCGGCGCCGCGCCCGGCTCGGCCTTCGGTCCCGGCGGCGAGACCTATCTGCGCCTTTGCTTTGCCCGCGCGCCCGAGGAGATCGCCGAGGCGACGCGCCGGCTCGCCAATTGGCTGATGCGATGACTCTCCGTCCGCGCCGCAGCGTCCTCTATGTTCCCGCCGCGAATCCAAGTGCGCTCGCCAAGGCGCGAGACCTCGCGGCTGACGCCATCGTCATCGATCTCGAAGATTCTGTCGCGCCCGATCAGAAGCCGGCGGCGCGTGCTTCGGCGGTCGAAGCGATCCGCGCCGGCGGCTTCGGGCGGCGCGAGATCGTGCTGCGGGTGAACGGTCTCCACACGCCCTGGGGCAAAGAGGACTTTGAGGCGGCGGTTGCCGCCGCGCCCGACGCGATCCTGACGCCCAAACTCGAGGGACCGGACGATGTCATGGCCGTCGCACAAGCGCTGCGCGCGGCCGGCGCGCCCGAGCGCATAAGGCTGTGGGCGATGATCGAAACGCCAAAAGCGGTGCTTTCCGCTGGCGCGATCGCCGCTTGCGCCGCCGATCCCGATACGCGGCTCGAAGCGCTGGTGATGGGGCTCAACGATCTCGCCAGCGCGACCCGGGCGCGCCTGACGCCCGGCCGGCCGGCAGCGCTCGCCTGGCTCGGGTTCTGTGTCGCCGCCGCGCGCGCCCATGGCTGCGACATCGTCGACGGCGTCTATAATGATTTCAACGACGCGATCGGCTTTCGCGCCGAATGCGAGCAGGGGCGCGACTTCGGCTTCGACGGCAAGACGCTGATCCATCCCGGCCAGATCGAGATTTGTAACGAAGTCTTCGCCCCCGCCGAAGCCGAGATCGCAACGGCGCGCGCGATCCTCACCGCATTCGCGCGGCCCGAGAACGCCGGCAAAGGCGTCATTCAGCTTGAGGGCAAGATGGTCGAACGGCTGCACGCGGATATGGCGGGGCGCACGCTGGCGCTGGCCGAAGGGATCGCGGCGCTGGAGCGGTGAGCGCACGCCCCTTGCGGCGGCCAGGTCTTTCGGAGAAGAGATTGCTTTCGGAGCAGAAAAAGCCGGCGAATCGCCGCCGCGCTGGAGCCTGAGCCCGCATGAGCCATTCGACCGCCACTCTCTTTCGGCTCGGCCCGGACGAGACGCCCTATCGCAAGCTGACCGGCGACGGCGTGCGGGTCGAAAAGGCGCTCGGGCGCGAGGTGCTGGTGGTCGAGCGCGAGGCGCTGCGATTGCTCGCCGAACAGGCGATGATCGACATCAACCATCTGCTGCGCCCGACCCATCTCGCCCAGCTCGCGCATATTCTCGACGATCCCGAGGCGACGCCGAACGACAAGTTCGTCGCCTATGATCTGTTGAAAAACGCCAATATCGCCGCCGGCGGCGTGCTGCCGATGTGCCAGGACACCGGCACGGCGATCGTCTCGGCCAAGAAGGGCCGGTTGGTGTGGACCGACGGCGACGACGAAGACGCGCTCGCCGAAGGCATCCGCTCGGCCTACGCCAAGAAGAACCTGCGCTACAGCCAGGTCGCGCCGCTCGCCATGTTCGAGGAGACCAACACCGGCGACAATCTGCCCGCGCAGATCGAGATCGCCGCCGAAGGCGAGGATTCCTACAAGTTTCTTTTCCTCGCCAAGGGCGGCGGTTCGGCCAACAAGAGCTTCCTCTTTCAGGCGACGCCGTCGATTCTGACTCATGAGCGGATGATCGCCTTCCTGAAAGAGAAAATCCTCACGCTCGGCACCGCCGCCTGTCCGCCCTATCATCTGGCGATCGTCATCGGCGGCACGTCGGCCGAACAGACGATGAAGACGGTCAAGCTCGCTTCGGCCCATTATCTCGACGCGCTGCCGACCACGGGCGGGCGTGACGCTCATGCTTTTCGCGACCTGGCGATGGAGGCGGAGATCCACAAGTTGACCCAGCAGCTCGGCGTCGGCGCGCAATTCGGCGGCAAATATTTCTGCCACGACGTGCGCGTCGTGCGGCTTCCCCGCCACGGCGCCTCGCTGCCGATCGGCCTTGGCGTTTCCTGTTCGGCCGACCGGCAGGCGATCGGCAAGATCACCAGGGATGGCGTGTTCCTCGAGGCGCTGGAGCGCGATCCGGCGCGTTTCCTGCCGGTAGTCGACGAAGCCAAGCTCGGTGGCCCGGTTGTTAAGATCGACCTCAACCGGCCAATGGCGGCGATCCTCACTGAGCTGACCAAACATCCGATCCGCACCCGGCTGGCGCTGAGCGGGACGATGATCGTCGCGCGCGATCTCGCTCACGCCAAGATTCGCGAAAGGCTCGATCGCGGCGAGCCGATGCCAGCCTATATGAAGGACCATCCGGTCTATTACGCCGGCCCGGCCAAGACGCCGGTCGGCTACGCCTCGGGCTCTTTCGGGCCGACGACGGCGGGGCGCATGGATTCCTATGTCGATCAGTTTCAGGCGGCCGGCGGCTCGCTGGTGATGCTCGCCAAGGGCAATCGCTCGGCGGCGGTGCGCAAGGCCTGTGCCGAACATGGCGGCTTCTATCTCGGCTCGATCGGCGGCCCGGCGGCGCGCCTCGCGCAGGACTGCATCAAGAAGGTTGAAGTCCTCGAATATCCCGAACTCGGCATGGAGGCGGTGTGGCGGATCGAAGTCGTCGATTTCCCCGCTTTCATCGTCATCGACGACAAGGGCAATGACTTTTTCAAGGAATTGAATCTCGGTTGAGGTGGGGCGCGGGCACGATCCCGCGGCGAAAGGCGAAGGAGAGAGGCGATGACGATCACCGGCGGTTGCCGTTGCGGCCAGGTGCGCTACGAGATCGCCGCCGAGGCGCCGATCAGCGCGCGCTATTGCTGGTGTCGCGACTGCCAATATTTCAGCGGCGGCGCCGGCATGGCCAACGCGGTCTTCAACAAGGATGCGATCCGCATCACTGGCGAGACCCGCGCCTTCGACTCGATCGCCGACAGCGGCGCCAAAATGCGGCGCTCGTTCTGCGCGAGTTGCGGTTCGCCGCTGTTCAGCGAGGCCGAGCCGCGGCCCCATCTCATCATCCTGCGGGTCGGCTCGCTCGACGATCGTGAAATCGGCAAGCCGACTTCGGTGATCTGGGCGAAATCGGCGCCCAAATGGGCCTGTTTCGACCCCGATCTGCCGCGCTCGCCGGACGGCCAGCCGCGCTAATCGGCTGTGGGCGTCTAACCCCCTCCACCGCGCGAAGCGCGGTGGAGGGGGAAGACTCTAAGCCAATCTAGCTCGTTTCAGATGGTTCGGGCGGCAAGCTGGGCGCGCCAGAAAGCCATTCGCTCGTCGAGCGCAGATTGCAGCGCGAATTCGAGCGGTTCGTCCTCAAGACGCTCCAGCGGCTCGAAAGTGAAGCTGGATGCGCCATAGGCGTTCCACGCCGCCTGCAGCTCGCGGCGCGGATCGGCGCCAGAACGCAGCGAGAAGGCGATCCGATTCCAAACTTTGTCGAGGTCGCGGGTCTGGCCGACCCACACCGCGCCGGCCGCGGGGCAGCGCAGGGCGTAGACCCCGGCGCAGGACTTGCGCTCCTTATAGGCGGCAATCGCCGCCTTGCGTCGCTCCGTCGTCATCCCGATGTCCTCTCGGAGCTATTTATACCCGGACAATATTGACTTGGCAAATTTCACCCGGGTAATATATCGAAGTCAGGAGATGCGCGATGTCAGGCCCCGAAAGACAGGCCACCGGTTTCGACGGCGAGCGCCGGCTGTTGTCGGGGGCGTTGATCGACGTCGCGCTGGCGCTGAAAGCGGCGACCGCCGCGGGCGCCGAGGGGCCGCTGCTCGCTTTTGACGAAGCGACCGGCGCGGTCATCGATCTCGATCTGCGCGGCTCCAGATCCGACATCGCCGCGCGGCTCGCCGCCGGCGCAGCGCCCCGAGGCCGCGGCCGTCCGAAGCTCGGCGTTGCCGCCCGCGAGGTGACGCTGCTGCCCCGTCATTGGGAATGGCTGGCCGAGCAGCCGGGCGGCGCCTCGGCGGCGCTGCGGCGTCTGGTCGAAGCGGCGCGGCGAACCGGCGCCGACGAGAATCGCGCCCGCCTCGCTCAGGAGGCCGCCTATCGCTTCATGGCGGCCATGGCGGGCGACCTGCCGGGTTTCGAGGAAGCGACCCGCGCGCTTTTCGCGCCCGATCGCGCGCGGTTCGAGCGCCATGTCGCCGCGTGGCCGAATGACGTGCGCGCCTATGCGGCCAGGCTCGCCGAGCCGGCTCTGGCCTGAGAGCACGGAAAATTCGCGCGTCGTCGCGCCGTTGAAATCACCCGGCATAAGGTGCAAGACGTGGCCAGTCGCGCCGCTCTGCCAAGTTGCGCCCTTTCAAAGACCGGAACGCGAGGAAACGCCGTGACCTTTTCGCTCTATCAGTCGTGCATCCCGGTCTATCAGCGCAGCCTGACCGCCTTTTCCGCCATCATCGACAAGGCGGCGGCGCATGCGGCGGCGATGAATTTCGATCCGGCGATCTACGTCACGCTGCGGCTCAGGCCGGATATGTTCACCTTGGCGCGTCAGGTTCAGACCTTCTGCGACAACGCGAAAAACGCCGCGGCGCGGGTGGCCGGCGTCGCGCCGACGCCTTTTGAAGACAATGAGACGACGCTGGATGAGCTCAAGACGCGCATTCAGCGCACGCTGGACCTGCTGGCAAAAATTGACCCGGCCGCGCTCGACGCCGGCGCGACGCGCGACATCGTCTTTCCCGCCGGCCGCAACGGCAAAGCCAAGATGATCGGCGCCGATTACATCGCCCATAATGCGCTGCCCAATTTCTATTTCCATCTCGTCACCGCCTACGACATCCTGCGCTACGCCGGCGTGCCGATCGGCAAGCGCGACTATCTCGGCGTCCTGCCCGGCTATAGCTTGATCTGACATTCGTTCGCGAAAGGCTTTCCATGAGCATTGAGAGATTCGGCGTCGGCGCGCGCATGTCGCAGGCGGTCGTCCATGGTTCGACCGTCTATCTCGCCGGTCAGGTCGCCGATAAGCCGGCCGGCGCGAACGTCGTCGAGCAGACGCGGCAGGTTCTCGCCCAGATCGACAGACTTCTGGCCGAAGCGGGCACCGAGAAGTCGCATCTCCTGTCGGCGACGATCTATCTTGCCGACATCGCGAGCTTCGCCGAGATGAACTCGGTCTGGGAGGCCTGGGTCATCAAGGGCGCGACGCCAGCGCGCGCCACCGTTGAGGCCAAAATGGTTTCGCCGGACTATAAGGTCGAGATCGCCTGCATCGCGGCGAAGTCGTAAGGCGCGAGTCGAACAAGCGAGGATCAGAGTGGCGCCAACGCCTGCGGCCAGCGGTATGCCGGGTCATTTCGAGCGCGTCGAGACGCCTTCGCAGGCGGTCGATGCGCTCGCCGCGCGCTATAGCGCCGCGACGAGCGCGTTGCGCGCAGCGGTGGAGAAGTTTCTCGCCGATGGCGAAGCGCCGGCCCCCGAGGTGCGCGCGCGCTTTCGCTACCCCGAATTGCGTCTCACCTATCAGCCCGACGCCGTGCCGCCGTCGAACGCGCGGGCTTTCGCCAAGTTCAGCGAACCCGGCGTCTATTCGACGACCGTGACCCAGCCGGAGGATTTCCGCACCTATCTGCTCGAACAGCTCGGGCCGCTGGTTACGGAATTTGGCGCGACGATCGAGGTCGGCGTCGGCGCGCAGGAAATCCCCTATCCCTATGTTTTCGAGAGCGGCGATGAACTCGGCCGTGGCGGCGCCAGCGCCGCCGAATTGGCGCGCTTCTTTCCCGCGCCGTCGCTGGCCGTGGTTGGCGATGAAATTGCCGACGGCGCTTTCGAGATTCGGCCGGGCTTCGAGCGGCCGATCGCGCTCTTCGACGCGGTGCGAGTCGATTACTCGCTGCGCCGGCTGGTCCACTATACCGGCTCGGACTGGCGGGCGATGCAGCCCTGGGTGCTGCTGACCAATTATCATCGCTACGTCGACCAGTTCGTGCATTGGGGCCTCGAACAATTGCGCAGCGGCGCGGCGAGCAAGCTGGTGCTGCCGGGCAATGTCGTCATTGACGCCGACTCAAGCGCGGAGGAGGCGGAAGCGCGCGCCGCCGCCGTCGTCTGGCATCGCTTCCAGATGCCGGCCTATCACGTCGTGCGGGCCGACGGGCGCGGCGTCAGCCTGGTCAATATCGGCGTCGGACCGGCCAACGCCAAGACGATCACCGACCATATCGCGGTGCTGCGGCCCCATTGCTGGCTGATGGTCGGCCATTGCGCCGGTCTCAGACAGTCCCAGCGCATCGGCGACTATGTTCTGGCTCACGCCTATTTGCGTCAGGACAAGATTCTCGATCGCGCCGTGCCGCTCGACATGCCGATCCCGGCGCTGGCCGAAGTGCAGGTCGCGCTGCAGGAGGCGGTCGCCAATGTCACCGGGGATCGCGGCGAAGCGCTGAAGCGACGCCTGCGCACCGGCACGGTCGTCACCAACGATGACCGCAACTGGGAGCTGCGCTGGACGCAGGAGCGTCGGCGCATCAATCTGTCGCGCGCCATCGCGGTCGATATGGAATCGGCGACCATCGCCACCCAGGGTTTCCGCATGCGCGTTCCCTACGGCACGCTGCTCTGCGTTTCCGACAAACCGCTGCATGGCGAGATCAAGCTGCCCGGCGCCGCCAACGCCTTTTATGAGCGGGCGATCGGCGAGCATCTGCAGATCGGCATCGCCGCGCTGGAGTTGCTGCAAAAGGAGCGCCTGACGCTTCACTCGCGCAAATTGCGCAGCTTCGACGAGCCGCCGTTCCGCTGATTGGCGTCATCGCCCGCGAGGCGGGCGACAGGCGCTTCAATCCGTGAACACTGTCGCGATTGAGGCCACCAGCAGCGCCGCCATCGCCCAGTTGAACGGGCGCGCGATGCGCGGGTTCGACAGCGCCTTGCGCAGGCTCGCGCCGAGCAAAGCCCAGGCGCCGGCGCCGGGCAGGGTGACGATCATGTAGCAGAGCGCGACGATCACGACATTGGTCGCGTAATTGTCGACGGCGGAATAGGTGGTCAAGGCGCCGATCGCCATCACCCAGCCCTTGGGATTGACCCACTGGAACGCCGCCGCGCCGAAAAAGCCGAGCGGCGCGCCCTCGTTCGCCGTGTCATGCAAAGGCCCCGACGTCGCAATCTTATAGGCGAGCCACAGCATATAGGCGGCGCCGAGATAGCGCATCACCGGCAGCAGCGCGGGAAAGCGCGAGAAAATCGCGTCGAGGCCGAAGCCGACCAACGCCACCATCAGCGTGAAGCCAAGGACGACGCCCATCAAATGCGGCAGGGTACGGCGGAATCCGAAATTGACGCCCGAGGTCATCAACATCAGGTTGTTGGGGCCGGGCGTGGCGGAAGCGACAAAGCAGAAGGCGATCATCGCCGCCAGGACGTCGGTGCGCATCGCGATTTGATAGAACGGCTCGCCCGTTGTGGCCAGCGTCGCTTGGCGCGGGCTGCGCCGGTTTCAGCGTTCGTAGTCGGGACCGCCGAACAATTCCTCGACCATCGCGACGGGAACGCAGAGCTCCGGCCGGCCGAGGCGCCGCCGCGCCAGGAAGCGCGGCCGGCGGCCAGCGATCGTCTTGCCGCGCCGGCGCGGCGCGACGGTGCGGATCGACACTTGGCCGAGTTGCGTCTTGTCGGGCTCAGTGCAGCCCTCGCTGCGCTCCACCAGAGCCGGCAGGTTGAGCACGCGCGCCCACAGGCGCCATTCCGCCTGCACTTCGCTGTCGTCCTGCGTCTCGGCCAGCGCGACGCAGAGATCGGGATCGGCGTGAAGCAGCCTGATCTCATAGGAAAAGCCGTCTTCGCGCGCGTCGACCACGCGCAGCGCGACGCCGCGATAGGCGCGGGTCGGAATGATCACATGCATCGACACGCCGCGGATGACGCGCTGGATCGCCACCTTGTCGCCGTCAAGCCGCACCTGCCGTCGCCGTCCGTCGGCGCGCGCATCCGGCGCGGCGAAACGACGCGGCTCGAATTGCAGATGCTTGGGAGCCAATTGCATGGCGGAGGCTGGTCCTCGGACGAAGGTTTCGTCGAGGGCAGCATGGCGCCGGCCAGCGTTTCAGGGGCTAACGGACGTGGTTAAACCGCGATAAAATCACGGCTTTTCGGCCGGTTTCGGGCGCCATGGCGAGTGTCGGGTTTCGCCAATAGTTCGAATTTGAGCCAATCGGGCCTCAATTGGGCCCGGCGGGCGCCGCCGGCTCGGCGCCACGGGCGCGACGGCGCACCGCCTCGCCGGCGCGCAACCCTTGCGCGCAGGCCGCTTGGGCAAAGGCCGCCAGCGGCGCCGCGATTCGCTCCATCGCCTCAATTCCCGCGACCGCGCGCTCGCCCTGGGTTAACGCCCGGTCGAGCGCGGCGAGCGTCTTGGCGAGATCGGGCTCGTCGTCGAGCCAGACCCCGACGACGCGCCGCCAGGCGAAGGCCAGCCCCTGCAATTTGAAAGCGCCCGCCACGCCCTCGGCGTCGATGCCGGCCGTCTCGAGCATGAAGCGCATCGAATTGATGAGCGACTGATTCATTGCCAGCGCCGCCAGCGGATCGCGCTCGAGCCAGCCGGTGATCTCGCGCAATCCTTCGCGATAGGGCGCCATAGCGTCGAGGCGACGCATCAGCGCGTCGAACAACCGTTCGCGCGGCGCTTCGCCCGCCAGGTCTTCGTCGGGATGCGACAGCACGGCGCGGTCGATGCGGCGCGTGAAACCGCCAAGTACGGCGCCTTTGGAGGGAAAGGCGTCGCGGAAATCGGCGAGCGAGACGCCAGCCCGCTCGGCGATGTCGTGGATCGCGATCTCCTCGAAGCGCCGCTCGGCGGCCAGCGCCATCAGCGCGTCGACGATACGAGCGCGCGCGTCGCGTGGCGCATCGCCGACGCCGGCTTGCTTCTCCTCGGCCATGGACGCCTCCATTGTTCGCTTGACCGCTTCCTTAGCCCCCGCCGACCTGTTTCGCCAAATGGGCGGGCGCGATGCCGGTTCCCTCGGGCGTATTTTCCGGGATGCGACCCGCTCACCGCGAGGAAGGCTCGCCGATCGCGTCGCCCCGATATTCGCGCCGTCGCAATTCGTGCTAAGGAGCAGGCATTGTTAGGGAATTTCCGATCGTAATGATGCCCGCAATTCTGCTCGGTCTTGCTGCGGCCGCGCTTCTCTTCGTCAACCGCTGGTCCTATCTGCGCCGTCACAACGCGCAGCCGGAGGCGCTAGGGCATATCGGCATGTCGCTGGCCGTCGCCGGCGGCGCGATGCTTACCGTGGCGCTCGCCCAAGTGCGCTTCCCCGCGGCAATCGCTCCGGCGTCTCTCGTCCTCATCGGCCTGGCCGCCTATGACGCCGGCGACCTTGCGTCATTTCGCTTCCTCGGCAATCCCCTGTCGGCCAATCTCCGCCATCTGCCGTTTTCATGGCGCTCGCCAAATGTGCTCAAGCAGGCTCCGGCCAGTCTGCGCGCCTATTTCCCGTATCGACGCTTTCTTTTGTCGTCGCTCGCCTTGCTGTTGGTCTTGGCCGTCGCGACAGGTCTCGACCTTCGCCTCGCGCCCGCCGCGACGGTCGCAGCGTTTTCAGTCGGCGTCGGGCTCTGGTTGAGCCGCGCTCGGCCCAAGACGCCGCGCGTGGACCTGACGGCGATCGACTGGCGGATCCTCGCCGCCGATGCGACGCTGGCGACGACGAGACTCAGCCGCGCCGATCGCGCCGGCTCCTTCACGCTCAAAGAACAGCCGGCCTTTCTGCCCGATGGCGTCGTGATCGTCGTTCTCGAATCCGCCGGCCGCCACTTGCGCTCGGTCTCGAACCCCGAGCGCTCGTTGACCGAGCGGATCGTCGAACTCAGCGGCGTCGCCGATCAATGGCTCTGTCCGACCAATATGATCGCCAACAGCAGTTGCACCGACGTCGTCGTTCCCGCGTTGATGACCGGCGCGGCGCCGCATGAGTCCGTGAAAAAGCTGAATCGTCTCCCCTTTGTCTTCGATCTCGCCAAGGCGCGAGGCTACCGAACAGGTTTTTTCACCTCGGCAACATTGGACTGGTCGAAGCTCGACGAATTTTTCGCATCGGCGCGGATCGACGCGTTGTTCGCCGCCGAGCAATCGGGTCTGCCTTTCATCAACGACACAGCGGTCGACGATCATCCGATCGTCCGGTGTCTGGCGGATTGGCTAGATACCGTCGAAGAGCGCTTTTTCGCGGTTCACTACAGCAATGCGCTCCACTGGCCGTTTCAGAGCGAAAGCGAGATCGAGATTCCCGCCCACCTCACGGCTCGCCGCGCGCGCGCCGCCTATATCGTCGAGCAGCAGTTTGAGACGCTGTTCGCACGACTCGCGCGTTCCGGCCGGCTCGACAGGACTTTCGTTCTGGTCGTCGCCGATCACGGCGAAACCGCGTCGGAGCCGCGCGAGAGCGGCGCCGCGAGCTGGGATCGATTGTCGGTTCTGCATGAAAAGGTCGTGCGGCCGCTCGTCGCCCTGAAGCCGCCGGCCAATCTGCCCGTCGAGCTTCGTCAGTCGCTGCAGGCCAATCTCGACGCGCTGATCTGCAGCGTGGATTTTGCGCCGACGCTTGCCCATCTCTTCGGCGCCGAACTCGCCGAGGGCCTGCGTTATCCTGGCTATAATCTGTTCGAGCCGGTGCCGCCCGACCGGATCGCCTATGTTCTCAACACCAACGAATGGCGGGGCTGGGCGAAATCGGCCGCCGCGATCTTTCGCGGTCGCTCAAGCGCGACCGTCGACTATCTCGATCAGCGGCTGTGTCGAATGCAGGATAACGCGGGCGATGGCCCCGCCTATTCGCGCGACGAATTGCTGGGTCTGGGCTTCGACGAGCCGCTCGTGCAAAAGGCGATGGCGCAAATTTATAAGAACAAGCTGCGCCGCCGCTGACGCTGCTTCGTGTCTCAGCCCGCCAGTTCGCGGGCGCGGTCGCGCGCCGCCTTGACGGCCTTGGCGAGCAGCGAACCAAGGCCATCCGACCCGCGCAGCACGTTGAGCGCGGCGGCGGTGGTGCCGCCGGGCGAGGTGACATTCTCGCGCAGCTTGGCCGCTGCGACGCCCGGCTCGCTATGCAGCAATTCCCCCGCGCCTTCGACGGTGGCGCGCGCCAGCCGCATCGAAAATTCAGGCGGCAGCCCCACGCCTTCGCCGGCCTCGGCGAGCGCCTCGACGAGCGCGAAGACGTAAGCCGGGCCGGAGCCTGACAGGGCGGTCACCGCGTCGATCAGCGCCTCGTCGTCGAGCCAGTCGAAGAGCCCGACCGCGCGCATCAGCTTTTCGGTCCAGCCGCGCTGCTCGGCGGTGACGGACGCATTCGCCGCGCCGGCCGAGGCGCCGCGGCCGACGGCGGCCGGCGTATTGGGCATGACGCGGACAAAGGCGCGCGCCGCGGGGAGACGCGCCGCGAGATCGGCTATGCGCTTTCCCGCCAGAATCGAGATGACCAGCGTTTGCGGCCCGGCGAGCGGCGCGATCGCCGGCGCGGCGTCGTCAAGCATCTGCGGCTTGATCGCCAGCATCAGCGCCTCGGGCGCGCGCAGGGCCGCGCGTGGCGGATTGAGCGCAATCCCGCGCTCGGCGGCCAGCGCGGCAATCGCGGGCGACGGATTGGGCTCGAGAATCGTCACGCCATGCGAATCGAGACCGCCGCCGAGCCAGCCTCGCAGCAGCGCCTCGCCCATTTTGCCCGCCCCGATGAGGGTGAGCGATTGAGGCCATTCGGACATGAGAAACCCCCGCTATTTTTATTCGCGAGTAGAAGCGCGCCGCGAGGACTAAAGGCCTCCGCGGACGGACGATGCGAGTAAGAACTTAATCGTTGCGGCCAGCTTGAGCGAAATAGTGGTGTCCACAGCTAGCAGCGCAAAAGCGCATGCAGTCTCAAACCCAAGCCCGCAGATTAATAGTTTCCATCCGAGCTTTCTTTTTTCCGCGGGAAAATCTTCATTTTCGAGATAAACACCGCGCCAAACGGCGACGTTTGCAAGAAACAATCCAAAGCCTAGGAGTATGCGAACAATCTCCAACTGATCGGCACTTGCGGTCATAGTGTTCTCGTTCGTCATCGTAGACCCTGTCACGTCCGTGCGTTGGCATCGGACGTGAAGCCTCAGCTCAGCGACGCGGTGAAACGCTGGATCTTGTGGCAGGCCTCTTCCAGCGATTTCAGCGACGCCGCATAGGAGACGCGGAAGTTCGGGCCCTGACCGAAGGCCGCGCCATGAACGGCGGCGACGCCTTCGGCCTCCAGGAGCTCGCTGACGAAATCCTCGTCGCTGGCGATTGTCTTGCCAGTCGGCGTCTTCTTGCCGATCGCCGCCGCGCAGGAGGGATAGACATAGAAAGCGCCTTCCGGCTTCGGGCACTTGAGCAGCTTCGCCTGGCCGAGCATCGACACCACCAGATCGCGCCGCTCCTCGAAGGCCTTGCGGCACTTGGGGATAAAATCCTGCGGCCCGGTCAGCGCCTCGACCGCCGCCCATTGGGCGATGGTGCAGGCGCCCGAGGTCTGCTGGCCCTGCACCATGTCCATCGCCTTGATCAGTTTGGCGGGGCCGGCGGCGTAGCCGATGCGCCAGCCGGTCATCGCATAGGCTTTCGACACGCCGTTCATCGTTAGCGTGCGCTCGTAAAGCCCCGGCTCGACCTGAGCGGGCGTGACGAAGGTGAAGTCGCCATAGACCAGATGCTCGTACATGTCGTCGGTCAGCACCCAGACGTGAGGGTGGCGCATCAGGACATCGGTGAGCGCCTTCATCTCAGTTCGCGTATAGGCCGCGCCGGTCGGGTTCGACGGCGAATTGAGCACAACCCATTTGGTGCGCGGCGTGATCGCGCGCTCGAGATCGGCGGCCTGCAGTTTGAAGGCGTTCTCCAGCGTCGTCGGCACGAGGACCGGCTCGCCATAGTTGATCGCCACCATCTCCGGATAGCTGACCCAATAGGGCGCCGGGATGATGACCTCGTCGCCCTTATTCAGCGTGCAGAGAAAGGCGTTGTAGAGAATCTGCTTGCCGCCGGTGCCGACGATCGTGTCGCTCGCCTTATAGTCGAGCCCGTTCTCGCGCTTGAACTTGACGGCGATTGCCTCGCGCAGCGGCGGAATGCCGAGCACGGGCGGATATTTCGTCTCGCCGCGACGAATCGCGGCGATCGCCGCTTCCTTCACATTGTCGGGCGTGTCGAAATCCGGCTCGCCGACCGACAGCGAGATCACGTCGCGCCCTTTGGCCTTGAGGTCGCGCGCCTTCTGCGTCACCGCGATGGTCGCGGAGGGCTTCACGCGAGTAAGGACGTCGGCGAGGAAGGCCATAACGGGTTTTCCCTTGGATTCCGGTCTGGGTTTTGAAAGCGGCGCAACATAAGGGCGTGCGCCCAGCCCGGCAACCCGTTTTTCGCGTGATCCGCACGGGTCTCAGTGCGAGAGCGGATAGGCCCCGGCGAAGCTGTAGCGCAGCTGCATCAGCGCCATGACCGTGTGGTCGTCGCCGAAATCCGCCGACAGGGTCGCGGCTTTGTCGAGCTCGAAGCCGGCGTCGAGATTGTCGGTGAAGCGATAGCGCAGGCCGGCGGAATAGAACCAGAGCTGTCGATTGGAGCGGAAGGTCGGATCGCCCTCGTCGGAGGAATAGAGCAACCCGGCGCCGAAGGTCCATTTGCCGGGCGAATATTGAACGCCGCCGTAATAGTCATATTGCTCGGGGCGCTGCTTGACCAAGGGGACCTTGGTGTAGCCGCTCGTTCCGGCGTCGACCGCGCCGGCGCCGAGGCTCCAGTCGTTATAGGAAATCTGGTAGCCGACCTGATAGGACGCGAGCCCATAGAATTGCGCGCCGGTCGGCGAGGGGACCGGGTCGCCGCGAATGCCGGCCAAGCTCGCCTGC
>SSMV01000183.1 GCA_004799435.1 Bradyrhizobium sp. | reverse complement strand
CCTGGTGGAGCTGAGGGGATTCGAACCCCTGACCTCTGCAGTGCGATTGCAGCGCTCTCCCATCTGAGCTACAGCCCCGTCCGCGCGGACGTTTACGTGCGCCCCCCGCCCCTGTCAACGGCGGGAACCGGGGTCTGGCCGACAAGGAGCGTCCATGCGGGCCGTATTGAATATCGTCATTATCGCCCTCGATCTCTACAAGCTGATCATCATCGTCGCGGCGGTGATGTCCTGGCTGATCGCCTTTAATGTCGTCAATTCGCGCAATGATTTCGTGCGCTCGGTCTGGACCACGCTGACGGCGCTGACCGAGCCGGCACTGCGCCCGATCCGCCGCTTCCTGCCCAACACCGGCGGCGTCGACATTTCGCCGGTTGTGCTGTTCCTGCTGATCCTGCTCGTCGAGCAGATCATCACGCTCTATATTTACCCCTACGTCTTCTAAAACGCCCATGCGCGCGGCGAAGCGAGGGAGCGAGCGATGCGCCTTCCCAGCGACGCCGCGCTGATCCTCGTCGATCTGCAACTGGCGCTCGACGATCCCAGCTTCGGCCCGCGCAACAACCCGGATGCCGAACAGACGGCCGCCGCCCTGCTTGCCGTTTGGCGCGACGAGGGCCTGCCGATCGTCCACATTCGCCATGACTCGATCGAACCCGATTCGCCCTATTCGCCCGACACGCCGGGCCACGCTTTCAAATCCGAGACCGCGCCGCTCGCCAATGAGGCGGTGGTCGCCAAGCACACAAGCAGCGCCTTCGTCGACACGACGCTTGAAGCCGCACTCGACGGATTCGGCGCGACGACGCTCACGATCTGCGGCGCCTTGACCCAGAATTCGGTCGAGGCGACCGCCCGCCACGCCGCCGATCTCGGCTATCGCGTCTTCGTCGTCGCCGACGCCTGCTGGGCGGTCGATCTTCCCACGCTCGACGGCCACGCCTGGCCGGCCGAGATCGTCCATCGACTGGCGCTCGCCTGCCTCGCCGGCGAATATGCGACAATCGTCGACAGCCAACTGGCGATTGTCGCAGCGCGGCAGGCCAAGGCGCGCCAGCGGCTCAAGACGCAGGACGGCGCCAAGCCTTAACCCTCTTCGCCCAGTCTGGCGCTTGATGAACGCCCCTGCCGTTCCGCGCAAAGAATCCGCCCTGCCGCTGCGGCTGATCGCCTTGGCGGCGGGCCTCGCGCTCGCTTTCGCCGCCGCCTGGCTGGCGCAGCGTCTTAGCCCGCAGGGCGGCGCCGGCGCGCCGGTCATACTTGCGGCGCTTCTATCCGCCGCCGCCATCGGATTGGCCGCTAGTCTTGAGGCGGCCGCCCTGCCCCCGTTCGCCATCGCGCTGGCCTTCGGCGCGCTGGTCCTCTTGGCCGCCGACTTCAGCTCCGAGCCGAACGACGTCATGGCGTCCGCCTTCGGCTTTGGCGCGCTCGCGCTGGCCGGCGCAATCGCGGCGAAGCTGATCGCGGCGCGCCGCCGCAAGCGCCCCGCTCTCGCGCCATTCGCGCTCTGCGCCGCAGCCGCCGCCGCGATCGGCGCCTATGCCTTCGTCTATGTTGCGCTTTCGCGCGAGCTGATGGTCTCCGATTTCATCCACTATCGCGAGGCGGCGATCGCGATTGCCGGTCTCGCCGACGCCGGCCGATGGCGGGCGCTGATCCTCGGCTTCGTCGCTTCGATGACGGATGATTATTCCTGGGCGCCGGCGCTGGCGCCGGGTCTGGCGATGGCGGCGAGCGCGCCGCTGTCGCGCCTCGCCTATGAGGCCTCGATCATCATCCTCTACGGCGCGCCGGCGCTGCTCGCGCTGGCGTTGCTCGCCCGCGATCTGGCAAGACGCGCCGGCCTGCGGCGCGACTTTGCGCCGATGGCGACGCTTACGCTCGCCGCCGGCGCGGCTTTCGCCGCCTACCCGACCGGCGTCGCCGTGTTGGCGCGGGGCATGCCGGATATCGGCGGGTTGATTTTCTATGTCGCCGCGCTGCGCCTTAGCGAGCGCCTGCTGCGACTGATCGGCCTGCCGCCCGGCCATGACGCGCAAGTGGCGCCGCTTGTCCGCCGCGTCACGGCGGCGCTGGCGCTTTGCGTCTTCGCCATGGTTCTCTTCCGCCGCTGGTACGCTTTCGCCGCGCTCGGCCTCGCCCTCATGCTCGCGCTCGAGTGCGGTCTGATCGCGCTACGACGCCGCGCCAACTTCCGCTGGCGCGAGACCATGACGGCGGGTTCCTATGGCCTGCTGCTGATTCTTGCCTTCCTCAGTCCGGCGATCGTCGATTGGCTTCCCGATCCCGCCGCCCATGACTACGCGGCGATCTATGCCGCCTATCGCAAGCCCTGGCCCATTTTCGCGGACAAATTGCTGGACTGGTGCGGCTGGGCGGTTCCGCTCGCCGCCGTCGCCAGCGCGGCTTGGCTCTTCGCACGCTCGCCCGACCGGCGCCTCTGGCGCCTGACGATCGGCGCGGCGGCCATCGCCGCGGCGGCCTTCCTGCGGGTGCAGACGCCCTATGTGCATCATCTCTATCTCATCGCCCCGGCGCTGACGGCGCTGATCGGCGCGCCTTTGCTGATCCTCTTCGCCCATCGCCCGCTCTTCGCCGCGCTGGCGCTGGCCGCGCTGGTCGCCACCTCGCTCACCCCTTATGTCGCGCGCCTCGCGCCACCGAGCTTCGCGCCGGTCGCTGCGCTGCCGCCCCCGCCGCGCACCGATCTCGCCGAACTGGCGCGGATGAAAAGCTGGGTCGAAGCGCGGGCGCGGCCCGACAACCGCGTCTGCGGGCTCGGTTCAAGCTACGCTTTCAGCGGTCAGCTCATCGAGGAGTTGTGGCAACTCGATCCCATCCGCTCGCCGCTTTACCCCGATGAGGCGTCGCGTCCGAGCGTCACCATGTCGGATGTCGACACCGTGCAAGGACCGCCCAATCCCGAGCTCAAGACCTGCGCGATCATGCTGGTCGGCGATCCGGTCCAGACCCATCTCGATTCCGCCTATCAGCAGACGGTGATTGTTCCCTCGCGCGAAATGCTGGCGGGCGTCGGAATCGGCGCGCATTACCGCCGCACGGGCGAGGTCTTTCATCTCGAGAATAATGTTTCGGCGGTCGTCTTCGAGCAGATCTCGCCGCTCGACAATTCCGATATGGCGGCGCTTGCCGAACGCTGGCGCGAAGCGCGAAAGACTGTCGCGGGCGATCTGCGTGGGCCGATCGCGCCCTAGCAGGCCAGATCCGATGCCTGCATTGGCGCGCGGAACGAAAGGTTTGATCTGGCGTTACCGTAGAGCCCCACCGCAGGACGACCCGACATGAGCGAAGATCGCAACGCGCCTCGAAAAGAAACACCGCCCGTCGAGAAGGAGGCGTCGGACATGCAAGACGCTTCGGCGCAACTGAAGAGCAAAATTGCCGAAGCGAGAAAACGCAACGACATGCCGCTCGATTCGACGCTTGGCAATCCGCGCTGGGACGCGGACGCCGCCGACGGGCATCTCGACCTACCCGACGACGACGATGACGGCGCGCCGCCTTTGCCGGCGCCGGAGAACAAGAAACCGTCGCACTGAATGACGCTGGACGCCGGCACGGCGGCGGAGCGCCGGCGCGCGCTGACGCTCACGGCGATGAGCCTCGGCTTCGGCGTCGTGCAACTCGACGTCACGATCGTCAATACCGCGCTGAACGCCATCGCCGCGGGCTTCGGCGGCGGCGTGTCGGCGCTGCAATGGGTGGTGAACGCCTACACCATCGGTTTCGCGGCGCTGATCCTCACCGCAGGCGCGCTGGGCGACCGGCTCGGCGCCAAACGGCTGTTCATCGGCGGCTTCGCCCTCTTCATCCTAGCCTCCATCGCCTGCGCCGCGGCGCCAAGCCTCGCTTGGCTCATCGTCGCGCGGGCGGCGCAGGGACTGGCTGCGGCGATGCTCGTCCCCAATTCGCTCGCCCTGCTCAACCATGCCTATCCCGACGCCAAGGCGCGCGGACGCGCCGTGGGCGTCTGGGCCGCCGGCGCGAG
>SSMV01000182.1 GCA_004799435.1 Bradyrhizobium sp. | reverse complement strand
TCGCGCTACGGCATCGCCTATACCGACATCGCGCTTGGCTATGAGTTGACGATCATCGCCGCCTGCGTCATCGGCGGCGTATCGATCGCCGGCGGCGTCGGTTCGGTTCCCGGCGCCCTGCTCGGCGCCCTGTTTCTCGGCGTCGTAGTCAACGCCCTGCCGGTGATCGACGTCTCGCCCTTCTGGCAGATGGCGATTTCCGGCGCGGTGATCCTCGCCGCGGTGGTCGTCAATGCGCGTTCGGAGAAGCGCGGCGGCAAGCTGATCCTGCGCAAGACGCGCATCCGCGCCGAGGCTGGAGAGGCGTCATGAGCGTCGCGCCGACGACCTCCACCGCACGTTATGAAGTGGCCGATCGGCCGCCGCGTCGCCTCGCCGACATTCTGCTGCGCTGGGAATCGATCCTCGTCTTCCTGCTGATCGCCGTCTTCCTCGTCAACACACGCCTGTCGCCCTATTTCTTCGATTTCTACAATCTCTCCGACGCCACTTTCAATTTCTCGGAGAAGGCGATCCTCGCGCTCGCGATGGCGCTGCTGATCATCGTGCGCGACATCGATCTGTCGATCGCCGCGATCATCGCGCTGGCGTCGCTGGCGATGGGCCTGGCGGCCAAGGCGGGCGCGCCGACCGGCGCGTTGATCGTGCTCGGCCTCGGCGTCGGGGCGATTTGCGGAATCTTCAATGGCGCGCTGGTGACCGCTTTCTCGCTGCCCTCGATCGTCGTCACCATTGGCACGATGTCGCTCTTTCGCGGCATCGCGCAGGTGACGCTCGGCGATCAGGCGCTGACCAAATATCCGGCCTCCTTTCAAGCGATCGGCCAGGGCTATATTTCCGACCGCCTGCCGATCCCGATTTCCTTCGTGCTGTTTCTCGCGCTGGCGGTGGTCTTCGGAATCGTGCTGCACCGAACCATCATCGGCAGGCGGCTCTTCGCCATGGGCGCGAACCCGACCGCGGCGCTGTTCTCCGGCATTCCAGTCAATCGTATTCGCTTCTGGCTCTTCGTGCTGATGGGCCTGATGTCCGGGCTGGCGGCGGTGCTCTTGACCGGCCGCATCGGTTCGACCCGCCCCAATATCGCCTTGGGCTTCGAACTCGACGTCATCACCATGGTCGTGCTCGGCGGCGTTTCGATTGCCGGCGGCGCGGGCGGCATTCTCGGCGTCGTTCTGGCGGTCTTCGTGCTCGGCATGACGACCTTCGGTCTTTCGCTGATCAACGTGCCGGGCATCGTCATCAGCATCCTCAACGGCGGCTTGCTGATCGTCTCGATCGCGGCGCCGGCGCTGGTCAATCGGATCCTGCGGCGGAGGCTGTAAATTGCAGCGCTACGCCTTCAAGATGTTCCTCAACCCAGGATGCGCTGCGGAATATCGCGCCCGGCACGACGCGATCTGGCCGGAACTCGCGACTTCGCTGCGCCAATCGGGCGTCGCGAATTATTCGATCCATCTCGACGCCGAAACGGGCGTGCTCTTCGCCTATCTCGAGCGCCGCGACGATCATACGATGGAGGCTCTGCCCACCCATCCGGTGATGCGCCGCTGGTGGGACCATATGAAAGACATCATGCGCGCCAATCCCGACGGTTCTCCCGTCGCGCTCGTGCTTGAGGAAATGTTTCATCTCGACTGAACCGCCCGGAGGCGATCGCATGGCCGGCGCCGTCGCCGTGCTCGATGTCGGCAAGACCAACGTCAAGCTCGAAGTCTTCGCGCTCGACGGCGAGCTCTTGTGGGAGCGCCAGATTCCTAATCGCGTCGTGCCGGGGCCGCCCTACCCGCATGCCGACGTCGAAGCGATCTGGACCTTTCTGATCGCCGCCTTGCGCGACGCCAATGCGGCCCATCCGATCGCGGCAATCGTGCCGACGACGCATGCCTGCGCCGGCGCGCTCGTCGATGATTCCGGACTCCTGCTGCCGGTGATGGATTATGAATTCGCCGGCGTCGAAGAGATCGAGCCGTCTTACGCGAAGCTCCGGCCGCCCTATCGGGAGACGCTCTCCCCGCCCCTGCCCGGCGGCCTCAACCTCGGCAAGCAGATCGCCTGGCAGAAGCAGCGCTTTCCCGAGGCCTTCGCCCGCGCCAGGTTCTACCTGACCTATCCGCAATATTGGTCCTGGCGTCTGTCGGGCGTCGCCGCCTCCGAGGTGACGATGCTCGGCTCGCACTCCGATCTCTGGGCGCCTCGCCAAGGCCGCTTCTCGCGTCTCGCCGCTGCGCTCGATCTCGCGCGTCTGACGCCGCCGCTTCGCCCCGCCTGGCAGCGGCTCGGCGCGATCACCGCGAATGTTGCGGCGCTGACCGGACTGAACCCCACGGCGCAGGCGCTGAGCGGCGTGCATGACTCGAACGCTTCGCTGCTGCCCCATCTCGCTGCGCGCGAGGCCCCTTTCACCATCGTCTCGACAGGCACCTGGGTCATCCTCATGGCGGTCGGCGTCGGCGTCGAACATCTCGTCGCCGAAGACGACATGCTCGCCAATGTCGATGTCGAAGGACGGCCGATCGCCTGCGCCCGTTTCATGGGCGGGCGCGAGTATCAGGAAATCATCGGCGAATTGAAGGGCGAGGCCGATCTTGCCTCGCTGCGCCGGATCGTCGCGTCGCGCGCGCTGGCGCTGCCCTGTTTCGCGCCGGCCGGCGGTCCCTTCGCCGCCCGCAAAGGCGAGATCCGCGGCAAAATCGCCCCTCAAGACCGAACGGCCCTGGCGACGCTTTACGTCGCCCTGATGACCGATCTCATGCTCACGCGTTTGGGCGCCCGACGCGGCGACCTCATCATCGAAGGCAGTTTCGCGGCCAATGCGAGCTTCGCGCGTTTGCTCGCCGCGCTGCGCCCCACGCAGAACGTGTTTTCCGGCTCCGACGCGGCGGGCACCGCGCGCGGCGCCTCGCTGCTGGCGCAATGGCCGGGCGGCCGTTTCGCCGCCGCGCCGCAGCAACCCGCGGCGCCGATCGAGATCACGGAGCTGGCCGCCTATCGCGCCGCCTGGACGAAGGCGATCGACGCGAGCGCGTGAGAATTTGCTCAGACCTTCATCCTGAGGCGGTTGCGCGCATCAACAGGACAACGATCACAGCCACCATGAGCGCGAGAAGCGCCAGAACGGAGGAAGCGAAGGCGATCGTTCGCCATGGCTGCATCGCCCTGAGATAAACGATGGAATGCGCGATACGGGCGACGGCGAAGACCGAAAAAATGGGAATCGCAACTCCGGCTCCGCCCCCCGCGAGGACGTAAATCATGCCTAGCAACAGGAACGGATAAATCATGGCCTCGGCGTTGCGATGCGCCCGCAGATAACGCGCGACAACGGGCGGATCGACTTCGGCGACCCTCACGCCGAAGCGTAGGCCGTCTTCCGGATTGATAGCGACGCCGCTATGCGCGCGGACGCCGCCGCTGGAGACCCAGAGGATCAAAAGATTGAGGCTCAGAACCAAGGCGGTCGCAGCATAGGCCGCGAAGGCCGGCGCTGGGCCGGCCACGAATCCTGGCATCATTCTATCCTTGCAAGATCTCGATCTCGCCGACGCGCCTTCACGGTCGGAGGCCCGCGACATAGGCGACGAGATTGTCGAGCGTTCGAGACGTGCCGACATCGACGCCCATCTTAACGAATTGCTCCAACTGTTCCTGCGAGGCGCACTGGATCGTCACGATCATGAGCGTGAAACCGCCCAGGTCTTCGAGCGCGACAGTCCCGATGGATCCCATCGCCTCGAACACGAGACGTTCCGGTGGCGCGATCTCGCGATAGACGCCGACGAATTCGGGAGCGCCGTGCGAAGCTTGATTGATGAACCGGAAGCGTCCGCCCGGACGCAGGTCGACTTCGCACTGCGCCAGCCGGGCCCCGCTGGGATCCCACCAGCACATAATGTGTTCGGGAAGCGTCCAGGCTTCGAAAATGCGCTCGGGCGGCGCGGCGAAGCTTCGTGACATCGAGATCACGTTCTTCTGCCGGTCGATCCTGATCGCCATATCGACGGATGAAGCTGTCAACATTCTGCTTTCCTCATCATTTCATCTTCGCGAGATGGGCGTCGAGATTGTCGAAGCGCGCCCCCCATTGTCGTCGGAAGGTCGACATCCATCTGTCGACATCCTTGAGCGCCTCGGGGACCAACCTGCGCGGCCGCCTTTGTGCGTCGCGCCCGCGCTCGATAAGGCCGGCGTCTTCCAGCACCCGCAGGTGCTTGGAGATCGTCGGCTGACTCAGCTCGAAGGGCGCCGTCAATTGCGAGACCGTCGCTTCGCCGCGAGCCAGACGGGCAAGGATCGCCCGTCTCGTCGGATCGGCGAGCGCGGAGAAAGCGCGATTGAGACGCTGGGTTGTCGCAGCATTAATTGTCATTTGGCTATATAGCCAAACGGAGATATATCTGTCAACTGGGTCGGTAGCGCAGGCCTGTCGGGCGGGATTTGGTTGCTCACCCCTCATCCTTCGAGACGCCCGCTTCGCGGGCTCCTCAGGACGAGGACGGCGCATGTTGAGAGGTCTTTTGCGATCCTCCTCATCGTGAGGAGCGCCGCATAAGCGGCGCGTCTCGAACGACGAGGAGGATCACATCGAGAGCAGCGCAGGGGCGTTACGCCGAGCGCTCATTTGAGAGCGTCCTTCGACTCGCCCGCGGCGCGGGCGCCTCAGGACGACGGCCGAAGGCGGCTCTCAGTGGCGCGGGCGTCTCTGCCCGCGCGGCCACGGAGGGCCGCGCCACTGCAGGCGCTCACGCGGCCGAGCGGTCGAACTTGTCGTCCTCGGGCGCCGGTTCGGCGCTTGCGGAGTCGCCGACGACGCGGAAGGTCTCGATCAGCCGTTGCAACTGTTCGGTTTCGGTCGAGAGATCATTGGCCGCGGCGGTCGTTTCCTCGACCCTGGCCGCATTCTCCTGCGTGGTGCGGTCCATCTGGCTGATCGCGGCGTTGACCTGCTGCAGCGCGCTCGCCTGTTCGC
>SSMV01000181.1 GCA_004799435.1 Bradyrhizobium sp. | reverse complement strand
GACGGGCGCGACTGGAGCCCACGGCGCAACGGGAGCGTCGGGAGTAACCGGCGCGACAGGCGCAGTTGGCGCAACCGGCGACACCGGCGCCGCAGGCGACACCGGCGCGACGGGTGCAACCGGGGCCAGCGGCCCGACGGGAGCCTCGGGGGCCACTGGCGCGGTTGGCGCCACAGGCAATATCGGCGCGACCGGCAATATCGGGGCCAGCGGCGCTACGGGAGCATCGGGCGCAACCGGCGTGACGGGCGACACTGGCGCCACGGGTAATGTCGGCCCGACAGGTGCCAGCGGCGCAACGGGAGCGTCGGGCGGCGCCGGGGCGACCGGAGCGATTGGCGCGACCGGGTCGATCGGCGCCAGCGGAGCAACCGGGGCGAGCGGCGCGGCTGGATCGACGGGAGCCACAGGGGCTGTCGGCGGCGCCGGCGCGACGGGCGCAACAGGAGCGTCTGGCGCAACCGGCGCTTCGGGGGACACTGGGGCGACCGGAAGCTCGGGCGCCACCGGGGCGAGCGGTTCGACAGGCGCCACCGGGGCGACGGGAGCCTCTGGCGCGATAGGCGCCACCGGCGCGGCTGGATCGACGGGAGCCACAGGGGCCGCCGGCGCGACCGGAGCCTCTGGCGCAACCGGCGCAACGGGCGCGGCTGGATCGACTGGCGCAACAGGGACGAACGGCGCAACCGGCGCGGCTGGTTCGACGGGAGCGACAGGCGCTGCCGGCTCGACGGGCGCCTCTGGCGGAACAGGCGCAACGGGCGCGGCTGGTTCGACAGGAGCGACAGGCGCTGCCGGCTCGACGGGGGCCTCTGGCGGAACAGGCGCGACAGGCGCGGCTGGATCGACCGGCGCAACCGGCTCGGCTGGTTCGACGGGAGCGACAGGCGCTGCCGGCTCGACGGGAGCCTCTGGCGGGACAGGCGCTACGGGCGCGGCTGGGTCGACGGGCGCGACCGGATCGATCGGCGCGAGCGGAGCCACTGGCGCAAGCGGGGCGACGGGCGCGAGCGGCGCCGCGGGCGCAACCGGATCGACCGGCGCGACTGGGTCGATCGGCGCCAGCGGAGCCACCGGCGCCAGCGGCGCAACGGGCGCGTCAGGTTCGACCGGCGCAACCGGCGTTGTTGGGGCAACCGGGTCGACAGGCGCAAGCGGCGCCACCGGCGCTTCGGGTCACACCGGGGCGACGGGTTCGACCGGCGCCACCGGATCGATCGGGGCGAGCGGGGCCACTGGCGCGAGTGGGGCCACCGGCGCTTCGGGTCGTACCGGGGCGACCGGAGCGACAGGCGCTTCGGGGGCGACGGGCGCAAGCGGGGCCACCGGCGCATCGGGTCGCACCGGAGCGACGGGCGCAACCGGGGCGACCGGCGCAAGCGGGTCAACTGGAGCCACCGGCGCCACTGGCGCTTCGGGTCACACCGGGGCGACGGGAGTCACCGGCGCAAGCGGGGCAACCGGGGCGACGGGCGCCAGCGGGGGCACAGGGGCGACCGGCGGCGGTACGGGACCGCATGGCGGCAATACCCCCGGGCCTACTGGCGACTTCGGCGCGCCCGTCACCGGCAGCCCCAACGTCCCGGTCACTCAGGACAAGGTGGTTGGATCGCTGAACTCCGCCTTCAGCTCAACGCCGCTGCATGTGACGTCGAGGCCCGATCTGGTGGTTCAGCCGGGCGAGAATGTGGCCGAGCTGTTCAAGACGGGCGACAAGCTCGATCTGACTGCGCTGCTGAAGGGGGCGCCGCTCAATGCGGATCTCTCCAACCTCAGCCAGTATGTGAAAGTGCTTGGCTCCAGCCAAAATGACGCGGGCTTCGGTCCGGGAACCAAGACCACGCTGGAGATCACCGGGCCTGGCGGCCAGGCGATCGTCAACCTCGAAAGCGCCGGCAAGCTGACGCTCAACGAGCTGGTGTCGCACCATTCGCTGATCCTGCCGCCGCATTGAGGCGGGCGCGACAAAGGGGCGGCTACGGCCGCCCCATCGAGGCAGGTGCAAAAAAGGGGCGGCTGCGGCCGCCCCTGACGTTTCGAGGAAGCCGGCTCGCGCAATCGTCCACAACGCCGCCGCGCAGTCGCAATTGGCGCATAGATGATTTGGCGACCGAACCGGCGAAGCGTGTTTGAAGGCCTCGTCGCGGTCGCGGCCTGCGCTGCGCCGCCGTTCATCGGAGGCCTTGCCCAGCCCATGGCGTCAAAATCCTCGCTGCTGTCCGAACCGCTGGAATTGCGCGGCGACTGGGGCGGCTCACTGCCCGAATCCGCGCGGCTGGTCGTCATGCGGATGCGCCAGGCCTGTCTCGACGGCGTGCGCCTGCTGTCCGACCGGCAACCCCAGACGCTATGGGTCGACAATCATTTCGACGGGCCGCCCTCGATCTGGCTGCATTCGGATCCCGCCGCCACGGCCTGGGTGATCGTCGACATCGACCCGCGCGACTGGTGCAAGCTCGCCTATCAGTTCGGCCATGAACTCGGACACGTCCTCGCCAATAGCTGGAACCGCGCCGCCGCGCCGCATCCGCCGTGCCAGTGGCTGGAAGAGGCGATGGTCGAGGCTTTCTCGATTCGCGGCCTCGCGCCGCTCGCTAATGAATGGGAGCGCAATCCGCCCTTCCCCGATGATTCGGCCTTCGCCGGCGCGATCCGCCAATATCGCGCCGATCTCATCGAACGCTATCGCAAGGCCGGCGACGAGCCGCATTTCGACGGTCTCGCCGCCTGGTTTGCCGCCAATCGGGCGACGCTCGACGCCGCGGGCAGCCTGTCCGTATCCCTCGGCCCGGCGGTCATCGCCGTGCTGGCCACGCTCGAAGAGAGCGTCGCCTGCGTCGAGGACCTCGGCGCGCTCAACCGCTGGCCGGAGCGAAGCGCATTGCCAATCGAGGATTACCTGAGAAAATGGCAATCAAGCTGCGCCGAGATTGGCGCTGGCGGGAAGCTGCCTGAGCAAATGCGAATTGGGTTGGGAATCGCCTGATGGCATGGATCGTCAAAATCAAGGACCTTTGCGTCATGTCCGTCCTGTCGCGGGCGATCTGACGCGTCGGGCAAAAACATTGGCGTCGAACTCGTGCGTGAAATGAGCGCTCCGGCCATTTGCGGCGTGACTGCAACGCTTGACGATCAGGTTGATCGTCTTGCGGAGTCATTGAAGGCGCTCGTTGGATCGCGCCCGGTCGCACTGCTCGATTGGCCCAACTACGCAAACGCCGGAGATCATTTCATCTGGCTCGGCGAGAAAGTTCTGTTCAGGCGCCGTCTTGGATCGGAAATCCTCTACGAGTGCTCGTTAAACCAGGTGGATATCCTCCGGCTCACGCGACTGCCGCCGGATGCAGTTTTGGTGATGCATGGCGGCGGCAATTTCGGCGACCTATACCCGCATCATCAACGACTCCGCGAAGCGGTGATCGGCGCGTTTCCGGATCGGCGGATCATCGTCATGCCGCAGACCATCCATTTCGCCGGCCGCGAACGAATGGAGCAATCTGCGCGGCAATTGAAGCTCCATCCGGATCTGCATGTCATGACGCGCGACCGCGAGAGTCTGGCCGTGGCTTCTTTGCGGATGGGATTGCCAAACTGCCAATTGCACATCGACTCCGCATTCGCGCTTCAGCCGATTGTTACGGCGCTGCTTGACAAGCTCGCTCTCAAACCTGTCAGCGACAGAGTCTATCTTCTGCGCCGCGATTTCGAGTCGACGGCGTCGTCAGTCCTCCCCGAAGGCGCGGCGAGCCACGACTGGGCTCGCACCGATGACCTGAAACAATTCGCCAACGACCCACCCGAACCGAATTCGATTGATGCGGCGGCGCGGGTTGTCGAAACTGATTTTGACGCGCAGTCCTGGCGGCGATTTTGCGGCGCCGTCCGGCTGTTCTCAGGAGGCGAACACATCGTCACAGATCGTCTGCATGGGCACATTTTGGCGCTCATGATGGGCAAAGAGCATGAGCTCTACGACAACAGTTACGGGAAGATTGGCTCGTTCTATGACACGTGGACGAGAGACCATCCGCTGGTCGCCTACCGTTCGAATACCAAGAGGATTCCACGGGAGAGAATGGAATCGCCTCCAGATTTTCCGTCGAGCGTGATCGCGGAGGCTTTGCCGAAGGAGCCTCGTTCAAGGCGACTCGCAATCATCATTCCCTATCGGAACCGCCAGCAGCACCTCGCGAAATTCCTTCCGCATCTGATTTCCTATTTTCAGCGAACGCGAATGGAAACGATCGGCGAGGTGACAATCCTCGTCGTTGAGCAGACCGACGATTTGCCTTTCAATCGCGGCGGGTTGCTGAACGCGGGATTTCTCGCTCTCGCCGACGATGTCGACTACGTCTGTTTTCATGACGTCGACTATCTTCCGATGTGGGCGGACTATTCTTACGCCGAGACGCCGACACGGATAATCTGGTGGGGGATGCACCGCCGACCGATCCGCGTGAGCAATCCGTCGCGCAGCGCCATGGCGCCGAAAGAGGGATTGGGCGCGGTGACGGTCATTTCGACCGAAAGCTTCCGCGCCGTGAACGGCTACTCCAACCGATTCTTTGGCTGGGGATTTGAGGACAAAGACCTGGCGGCGCGCTGCCGCCGGCATGGCTTTGCGATCGGACAGCGAGACGGGACGTTCATTCCGCTCGATCACGACAACGCCGGCTATTGCGACGATGGATCGAAATCCGCGGCGTGGCTGGAAAACGAGCGGCGCTATGCCGAGAATCAGAAGGAATACGAACTTCATGGCGTCGGAAAGGACGGCCTGTCCAGCGTTTCCGCGCACCTCGCCCCAATTGAATTTGTCGAGGTTGCCGGTCTCGATCGCGCGGAAACCCGCAAAGTTGCCTACCTCTCTGTCAGCTTTAACGAGCCGGGGCCAAAAATGATCCGAGCCGCCGATACGCTTGGCATTCTTCGCGGCTTACTCGGAAATGCATCGCAATCGGCCGCGCCTGCTCCATCGGCTCCCGTCGCGCCGGCCACTACCGGCTCGCAGGTCGAGAGTCCGGTTGAGGTCGCGTCCGTCCGGCGCAGGATTTCGCTCTGCATGATCGTCAAGAACGAGGCGCCGGTCATTCGGCGCTGTCTCGATTCGGTGCGGCAAATCGTCGACTATTGGGTGATTGTCGACACCGGTTCGACCGACGGCACGCAGGACATTATTCGCGAACACCTCCGCGACATGCCCGGCGAGTTGCACGAGCGGCCGTGGCGGGATTTCGCCCATAACCGGTCCGAAGCGCTGACGCTGGCGAGGCCGCAGGCCGATTATTCGCTCATCATCGACGCCGACGACGCGCTCGAACTGCCGCGCCATTTCGCGCTGCCGCCGCTCACCGATGATTCCTATTCCTTCGAGATCCGCGACACCAACCTCAGCTATCCGCGCACGCAGCTTGTCCGCAATACACTGCCTTGGCGCTTTGAGGGCGTGTTGCACGAATATCTGACCTGCGAGGGCGCCAAGACGCACAGCCATCTGCCGATCGGCATCCGCCGCAGGCATGACGGCGCGCGGCGGCGCGATCCGAAAACCTATGAGAAGGACGCGGCGATCCTCGAGCGCGCACTGGCGAGCGAGGCCAATCCGCATCTGCGAACGCGCTATACCTATTATCTCGGCCAAAGCTATCGCGACTGCGGCCGCATCGCCGAGGCGGCCGAGGCCTATGCCAAGCGCGCCGGGATGGGCGGCTGGGAAGAGGAGGCGTGGAGCGCAAGACTGCATTACGCGCGCTGCCTGCTGACGCTCAAGGACGAGGCCGGCTTTCTGCGCGAGGCGCTGGCGGCGTTCAATCAACGGCCCCATCGCGCCGAGCCGCTCTATGATCTGGCGCGCTTTTATCGCGAGCGGGGCATGAATGACGCGAGCGTGTTGTTCAGCGAGCCCGGTCTGGCGACGCCGCGTCCGCAGGGCGACACGCTGTTCATCGAGAACACCGTCTATCACCATGGGTTGAAGGAAGAATATTCGATCGCCGCCAACTACGCGCGCGATCCCGCGCGCAAGAGCCGCGGCTTCGACGCCTGCAACTGGCTGGCGCTGAGCCGCCAGACGCCTTCGGGTACGCGCGGGTTGGCGCGCCACAATCTGCGTTTCTATGCCCGAGCCGCGAGCGAGACGATGCCTTCGTTTAAGGCTCGGCCGCTCAGGTTTGCGCTGCCCGATGGCGCGCACCCGCTGAGCTCGTCGGCAGCGCGCGACGGCGATCAGCTTGTGGTCCTGCTGCGCGCGACCGATCCGGCCGCGCCGCTTGCAGCGAACGCGCGCAATTTCCTGCTGCACCTCGACGCAGCGCTCGACGTCGCCTCCGCGGCTGAAATCCTGCCGTCGGGCGAGCCGCCCGCGCTCGGCTGGAGCGAGGCGGGCGACGCGAAGCTGTTTTCCTGGCGCGGCGCGCTCTGGCGCCTCGCAAGCCTCTGCGACCCCGAGATCGAAGGCCGCCGGCGCCAGTCGCTGGCGCGGATCGAGGGCCAGCGGCTTGTCGAGCGGCGCACGCTCGCCTTCGACGGCCCGTGGCGGGCACGCGAGACATGGACGCCATTCGTCGCCGGCGACGCGTTGCGCTTTGTCGCGCTGATCGACCCGTTGCGCATCGTCGACGCCGACGCGCAGGAGATTTCGACCATCGCACCGCCGATCGCCGCCGACGCCTTTCGCGCCGCCACGCCGGCAGTCGGTTTCGATGGCGGCTGGTTGATGCTGGTGGAGGAGGAACTCGGCGAAGCGACCGAGCCGGACCGGGTCGTCCATCACCGCTTCGTGCGGCTCGACGAGACCGCAGCATTGCGCGGGGTGAGCCGACCGTTCTTCTTCCGGCAACACGGCGCGGAGCGCGCCGCCGGCCTTGCCTGGCGCGACGAAGGCAAGCAACTCGTCGTCTCCTTCAATGTGGGCGACAGCGAAGCCTGGCTGGCGACGATCGACGCTGCGGACGTCAGGCGAATTGTCGCCAATGTGCGGGACTTGCCTTTCGGCGCCCTCGCGCCGCCGCGGGCGGCGCCGGAAAGCGCGGCGGCCGAGGCCGCGACGAGCGCGCAGTCGCCCTCGCCTGAGCCGACGCAGCCGGCCCCGCCAACATCGCGCTGGACGCCATCTTCCCCCATGGGTGGCACCGAGCTGATGGTCGAGGGGTTGAGGGCGCGGCTTGGCGCCGAGCTCGATCGCATCAACCTGACGATCAATGATCCCGGAAATCCGGCCGGCGACAAGCGGCCCTGCGTCGTGTGGATGCACCACGACGTCAATCAAAGCTGGGTGCAATGGTGCGGGGACGCAAAGCTGGTCGATCAGGTCGCTCGGTTCGTCTTCGTCTCCGACTGGCAGCGCCAGCGCTATCTTCAGACCTTCGCGCTGCCCGCCGAGCGCTGCGCGGTCTTGCGCAATGCGACCGAAGTCGCGCCCGAGCCTCGATCCTGGCGCCCCGCCCCGGTGTTGCGCTGCGCCTACACCAGCACGCCGTTTCGCGGCCTGTCGGTGTTGCTAGACGCCTGGCGGCGGGTCAATCCCTCCAATGCCGAACTGCATGTCTGGTCGTCGATGGCGCTCTATCGCGAGGACGATGCTCCCTATCGCGACCTCTATGCGCGCGCCCAATCGACGCCGGGCGTCACCTATCACGGCGTCGTCCCCAACCCCGAGCTTCGCCAGACGCTGCGAGAGATGCATTTCCTCACCTACCCCAGCATCTTTCCCGAAACCTCGTGCCTGTCGGTGATGGAAGCGATGGCGGCTGGCTGCCGGATCATCGTGCCCGCGTTGGGCGCTCTGCCGGAAACGACGGCGGGATTTGCCCGCATCTATGAGTCGGGCGCGGACGCCGAGACCCATGTGACAGCCTTCGCCGATGCGCTTGCCGCCGAGCTCGAGGCCCCGTGGGGCGGCGCGCCGGAGCGCGCGCTCGACCAGCAGCGCTACTGCGCTTCAGCCTATGACTGGACGGCGCGCGTCGACGAGTGGCGGCGATTCCTCGCGAGCCTCGCATGACACAGGCTCCGTTCCCGCCCCGCGCGCCGTTAAGCGAGAAACGGCGATGACGACCTGGTCACGGAAGCTGCGCTTCCACATTCTCGGCATTCCGCACACGGCGTCGAACCGCGACTATGTCGCCTGCGCCTATACGCAGAAGGTCGTCAAACTCTGCCGCATGCTGAAGGAGCGCGGACACACGGTCATCCACTATGGCAATGAGAAGTCCGACGTCGTCTGCGACGAGCAGGTCAGCGTGACCACCGAAGACGATCTGATCCAGGCCTATGGCGTCGAAGAATGGAAACGCAATATGTTTCGCTTCGACGCCGGTGACCATGCTTACCGGACGTTCTACCGCAACGCGATCGCCGAATTGGCCAAGCGCAAAGCCAAGAATGATTTCCTGCTCTGCATGTGGGGCGACGGCCATAGACCGGTCGCCGACGCGCATGCCGACATGATCGTCGTCGAGCCGGGCATCGGCTATCCGCGCGGTCATTTTGCACGTTTCCGCGTCTACGAGTCCTACGCGATGTTTCACGCGCTGCACGGCGTCGGCTCGGTCGAACGCGCCGATCTCAACGCCTATTACGTCGTCATCCCGAATTTCTTCAACGTCGATGAATTCACCTTCTCGGCGGAGAAGGATGATTATTTCCTGTCGCTCGGCCGGGTGATGTTCGGCAAAGGCGTGCACATCGCCATTCAGGCCGCTGAATACGTCAAGGAGAAACTCATCGTCGCCGGGCAAGGCGCCCTTGCCGATGTCGGCTATGACAAGCCGCCGGACAATGTCGAATTCGTCGGCTTCGCCGATCTCGAGACGAGAAAGCGGCTGATGTCGCGAGCCAAGGGATTGTTCTTGCCCTCGCAATATATCGAGCCCTTCGGCGGCGTGCAGATCGAGGCGCTGCTGTCCGGCACGCCGACCATCACCACCGACTGGGGCGCCTTCGCGGAGAACAATCTGCATGGGCTCACCGGCTATCGCTGCCGCACCTTCGATCATTTCGTCTGGGCGGCGCGCAACATCGACCGCATCGACCCGCATGTCTGCCGGCGCTGGGCGGCGGAGAATTTTTCGGTCGAGCGGATCGGCGAAATGTACGAGGAATTTTTTCAGTCAGTGATGGACGTGCAGACCGGCAAAGGCTGGTATGAAGTGCATCCACAGCGCACGGATATGAATTGGCTGGCGCGACGCTACCCCGATACTCCCGGCTCACCGTCCGACGGGGCAATCTCGGATTAGCGATATTCGCGCGGGCACAAACCTCAGAAGAGACTTGAGATGAGCGCTGATATCGAAGGATTTGATTACGATCTGATGTGGAAAGAAGAGAAGCCGTTTGCGGACAGACTTGCAACCTGGATAAAGGCAAACCTCAGGCCGCGTCGAATTGTAGACCTTGG
>SSMV01000180.1 GCA_004799435.1 Bradyrhizobium sp. | reverse complement strand
AAGGCGCTGTTCAACGATCTCGCCCTACGCGACACGCTCAATCTGTCTGGCGTCAACTCGATCAACTGGGCGCGCATCCTCGCCCAGATCGTCTATTATTTCACCGCCGCCGTCGCGCTCGGCGCGCCCGAGCGCAAGACGAGCTTCGCCGTTCCGACCGGAAATTTCGGCGACGTGCTCGCCGGCTATTACGCCAAGCTGATGGGCCTGTCGATCGAGCGGCTGATCATCGCCACCAACGAGAACGACATTCTCGCCCGCACGCTTGAAAGCGGCGTCTACAAGCCCATGGGCGTGAAGGCGACGGCCTCGCCCTCGATGGACATTCAGATCTCCTCCAATTTCGAGCGTCTGCTGTTCGACGCTTATGGCCGCGACGCCGCCGCCATTCGCGCGCTGATGGGCGCGCTGGCGCAAGGGGGCGAGTTTGCGATTGCGCCGCGGGCGCTTGCCGCGATAAAGCGCGATTTCGACGCGCGTCGCGTCGACGAGACGCAATGCGCCGACGAGATGGCGCGCGTCTATCGCGACAGCGGAATCATTCTCGATCCCCACAGTGCGGTCGGCGTCCATGCGGCCCGCGAGGCGCTGAAGCGCGATCCCGCCACGCCGGTCGTCGCGCTGGCCACCGCCCATCCGGCGAAATTTTCCGATGCGGTCGAACGCGCGATCGGCGTCAAGCCCGAGACCCCGCGCCGGCTGCGCGGCCTCGAGACGCGGCGCGAGCGTTTCACCGTGCTGCCAAACGACGCGGCGGCGGTCGCCAAATTCGTGCGCGAGCGGGCGAGGGTCGCCGCGTGAGCGCGCGGCTGACCACATTGCCGTCGGGCTTGCGGATCGTCTCCGAGGCGAACCCGCAATTGCGCACCGCGGCGCTGGGCGCTTTCGTCGCCGCCGGCTCGCGCCATGAGAGCGGCGAAGAACATGGCCTGTCGCATCTCCTCGAACATATGGCCTTCAAGGGCACCAATCGGCGCAACGCGCGCCAAATCGCCGAGGCGATCGAGGACGCGGGCGGCGATCTCAACGCCGAGACCGGCGTCGAACAGACCGCTTATTTCGCCCGCGTTCTCGGCGAAGATGTGGACTCCGCGCTCGACGTCATCGCCGACATTCTCACCGACAGCCGTTTCGATACGGAAGAGCTCGATCGCGAGAAGAACGTCATCCTGCAGGAGATCGGTGCGGTCGAGGACGCGCCTGACGATCTCATCTTCGATCTCTTCACTGCCGCCGCCTGGCCGGACCAGGCGATCGGCCGGCCGATTCTCGGCACGCGCGAAAGCGTCGGCGGCTTCAATCGCGGCGCGATCGACGCCTATTTGCGCCGCCGCTACCGCGCCGGCGATCTCGTCGTCGCGGCGGCCGGCGCGGTCGATCACGACGCGTTGACGGCGCGCGCCGAAGCGCTGCTCGCGACAGTCGGCGCGGATCGCGGCGAAGCGGCTCAGCCTGCCGCCTATCGCGGCGGCGAAATCATGGTCAAGAAGCGGCTCGAACAGACTCATCTCGTTTTCGGCTTCGAGGGCCGCGCCATTCTCGCCAAGGATCATGACGCCGCGCATGTCTTTGCCGCGGCGGCGGGCGGCGGCATGTCGTCGCGCCTCTTTCAGGAAGTGCGCGAGAAGCGCGGCCTCGCCTATTCCATCTACGCCTTTCATTGGGGCTTTTCCGATTGCGGGCTGTTCGGCTTTTATGCCGGCGCGGCCCCCAAGGACGCCGGCGAAGTCGGGCGCGCGGCGCTCGATTGCCTGGCCGAGGCGGCTGAAGGGCTCAACGAGGCCGAAGTCGAGCGCGCCAAGGCGCAATTGAAGGTGGCGACCCTCACGGCGCTGGAATCGCCGGCTGCGCGGGCTCAGCAACTGGCCCGGCAGACCTTTGTTTATGGGGCGCCGCTGGCGCTCGACGACATGATGGCGCGGATCGAGGCGATTGGCGTGGAGGACGTTCGCCAAGCGGGCGCCGCCATGCTTAGATCGGCGCCGACCGTCGCGGCGATTGGCGGCGTCGGCAAGGCGCTGGACGCCACGGCGACCGTAAGACGCCTTTCGGGAGGATGAGAGCCAGGCATGGCGCTGTTTCGTCTTGCCAGATCGACCGAGACGTCGCTGCTCCTGCGCGGCGATGGGCTCTATTTGCGTCCCGCCGTCGGCGCCGATTATGTCGAATGGGCGCGGCTGCGCGAGCAGAGCCGCGCCTTTCTGACGCCCTGGGAGCCGCTTTGGCCGCTCGACGATCTCACCCGCGCCGCTTTCCGTCGTCGGTTGCGGCGCCAAGGCGAGGAAATGTCGCGCGACGAATCCTTCGCCTTCCTGATCTTCGACGCCAATTCGGACGAATTGCTCGGCGGCCTCACGCTGGGCGGCGTGCGCCGGGGCGTCGCGCAAGCGGCGACGCTCGGCTATTGGATGGGCGCGTCGCACGCCGGCAAGGGCCGCATGACGCGAGCGGTGGCCGCCGCGGCGCGTTTTGGCTTCGGCCCGCTCAGGCTACATCGCATCGAAGCAGCCTGCATCCCCGACAATGCGCCTTCCATCGCGCTGCTCGAACGCAATGGCTTCCGCCGCGAAGGCTTCGCCCGCGCCTATCTGAAGATCAACGACGCCTGGTGCGATCACGTCCTCCTCGCGTTGCTCGAAGGCGAGGCGAAGCAGGTTGATTGACGTCGTGACGCGCTCCGGCTTCCCGCCTTTATTCGTTTCGCGCCGCCCGGCGCGAGCGCGCGCTTTCGCGCTTGTCGCGGCGCTTGTGTGGACTTTGCTCGGCGGCGAGGCGGCGCTGGCGGTGCAGTCTATCCGGGTGTCGCCTGACGCCGACGCGATCGACCTCACCAATGCGGTCGAGCATTATGGTTCGCAGGGCGACAAGATTCAGGTTTCGACCGCGCCCGGCGCCGACGGTATCGTGCGCCGCATCGAAGTCAGCGCGCTCGAAGCCGGCGCTCAGCCGGCCTGGATCGTTTTCGCGCTCACCAATGATTCCGACGAGCAATTGACGCGGCTGATCGTCGCGCCGCATTTCCGTCTTGTCGGTTCGGGCGTCGTCTGGCCCGACCTCGGCTCCTCGCGCATCACCGCGATCACCGCCAGCCAGGGCAATCCGCCCGATCGCGACGACCGGCTCGACGCCGACGTTTTCCGCATCACGCTCGATCCCGGCGCGACCGTCACCTATGTCGCGGAGCTGCGCACGCCCTCGCTGCCGCAGCTCTATCTGTGGGAGCCTGACGCCTTCAAGGACAAGGGCGCCAGCCTGACGCTCTATCAGGGCATCCTCATCGGCATCGCCGGTCTGCTGGCGCTGTTTCTCACCATCGTCTTCGTCGTGCGCGGCGCGCTGGTCTTTCCCGCCGCGGCGGCGCTCGCCTGGGCGGTCTTCGCCTATGTCTGCGTCGATTTCGGCTTCTGGCGCAAAATCTTTGGCTTCGCCGACGAGGCCGAGCGCGTCTGGCGCGCCGGCATCGAGGCGGCGATCGGCGCGACGCTGATCATTTTCCTCTTCGCCTATCTCAATCTGCGCCGCTGGCATGTGCGCTTCATGCATGTCGGGCTGATCTGGCTCCTGCTGATGGCGGCGGTGGTGGCGCTGTCGATCTATAATGCGCCGGTCGCCTCCGGCGTCGCCCGCATCTCGATCGCCACCGTGGCGGCGATCGGCTTCCTGCTGATCCTGTCGATGGCGGCGCGCGGCTCCGACCGCGCCGTCATGCTGATCCCAACCTGGTTCCTGCTGGTCGTCTGGGTGGTCGCCGCGGGCGCGGCGACGCTTGGCGCGCTGACCAACGACATTGTCGCGCCGGGCCTGATCGGCGGGTTGGTGCTGATCGTCATGCTGATCGGCTTTACCATCATGCAGAGCGCCTTTTCCGCCGTCGGGGCGACCGGCCAGGGCGGCGCTGACGCCGAGCGGCGGGCGCTGGCGATGACGGGCTGCGGCGATGCGATCTTCGACTGGAGCGTGCTCGCCGACCGCATCTATGTCAGCGCCGAAGTGGAGTCGCAGCTCGGCCTCAAGCGCGGCTCGCTGGAAGGACCGGCGGCCTCATGGCTCGATATTCTCCATCCGCTCGATCGCGACCGCTATTCGGCGGCGCTCGACGGCGTGCTGGCGCAGCGCTCGGGGCGGATCAGCCACGACATCCGGCTGCGCGGCGCCGACAGCCGCTATCACAGCTTCACGCTCAAGGCCCGCCCGGTCGTCAACGCCGAGGGCGAGGTGGTGCGGGTGATCGGCGCGCTCTCCGACGTCACCGAGATCAAGGCCGCCGAGGAGCGCATTCTGCACGACGCGATCCACGACAATCTCACCGGCCTGCCCAATCGCGAACTCTTTCTCGATCGTCTCGGCGCGGCGATCGTTCAGATCGGGCAGCGGCCAGATGCGGCGACGCCGGCGGCGATCGTCGTCGACGTCGACCGGTTCAAGGAGATCAATGACGCGCTCGGCATGGCCTTCGGCGATTCGGCGCTGCTCGCGGTCGCGCGCCGGCTCGGGCGCGAACTCAGGCCCGGCGACACGCTGGCGCGCGTCGGCGGCGACCAGTTCGGCATCATCCTTTTGTTCGACGATATCGCCGCCGATCTGCCGCGCTTTGTCGAAGCGTTGCGGGTGTCGATGAAGGCGCCGATCAGTTTCGGCGATCGCGAGATTGCGCTGACGGTGGCGATCGGCGTCGTCGCCTTCGACCCCATGCTGCATAAGCAGGCGAGCGATCTGCTCGCCGACGCGGAAGTCGCGCTGGCCAACGCCAAAAAGGCGGGCGGCGATTGCGCCGAAACTTTCGTCGTCAAGATGCGGGCGACCCGTTCCGATCGTCAGTCGCTCGCCCATGACCTGCGCCATGCGCTCGATCGCGGCCAGATCAGCGTGATGTTCCAGCCGATCGTGCGTCTCGAAGATCGCACGGTCGCCGGTTTCGAGGCGTTGCCGCGCTGGCGCCATCCACGCTTCGGGTTGCTCGGCCCGGCCGATTTCTATCCGCTCGCCGACGCCACCGATTCGCTGGTCGAGATCGGCGTCTTCGCCATCGAGACGACGGCGCGCGAACTCGCCGCCTGGCAGAAGGCGCTCGAAGTGACGCCGCCGATTTTCGCCAGCATCAATGTCTCGGCCAAGCAGTTGCTCGGCCATGATCTGCTCAGCGACGTGCGCACCGCGCTCAACCGCCATTACGTGCTGCGCGGCACGCTGAAACTGGAGCTGACCGAGAATCTGGTGATGGAGAATCCTGAATATGCGCTGCAGCTCCTGCGTCGGGTGCGCGAGCTTGGCGCCGGGCTGGCGCTCGACGATTTCGGCGCCGGCTACACCTCGCTCAGCCATCTCCAGCGCTATCGCTTCGATACGCTCAAGATCGATCCCTCGCTGGTCAAACCCAATGGCGCGGGCGGCCGGCCGGCGATCCTGCGCTCGGTGATCGTCATGGCGCATGATCTCGGCATGGACGTCATCACCGAAGGGGCGGAGACCGAATCGGACGCGGTCGAATTGTCGCAGATGGGTTGCGAATTCGCTCAAGGCTACGCCTTCGGCGAGCCGATGAGCGCGACCGCGGCGCGCCGGCTGATGGGCGCCGAGCCGCTCTAGCTGCGCCTGAGGCTGTGAACAACGGGGGAGAATCGCAGCCCCGTCTTGCCAAAGGAGCCCGAAGGGCCGATCTCGGGGCGAAATGAAATTCTCCGCCGAATTTCTCGAAGAAATCCGCGCCCGGATCCCGGTCTCGCAGGTCGTGGGCGCGCGCGTGAAATTACGCAAAACCGGCCGCGAGTTCTCCGGCCTGTCGCCGTTCAACTCGGAAAAGACGCCGTCCTTCACGGTGAACGACCAGAAGGGCTTCTATCACGACTTTTCCTCGGGCAAGCACGGCGACATTTTCACTTTCCTGATGGAAACCGAGGGCCTGAGCTTCCCCGAGGCGGTCGAGCGGCTGGCCGGCGCGGCGGGCGTCGCCATGCCGGCGCGCACGCGCGAGGGCGAAGCGCGCGAACAGAAGCGCGCTGGCCTGCATGACGTGCTGGCGCTCGCCGCCAAAGCCTTCGAGACCACGCTGCATGAGCCCCTCGGCGCCAAGGCGCGCGGCTATCTCGCCGATCGACGCATCGATCCGGCGACGCAGCGTCTCTTCGGCCTTGGCTATTCGGCGCCCGATCGCTTCGCGTTGCGCGAGGCTCTGGCGGCCAAGGGCGTCGATTCGGCGCAGATGATCGAAGCCGGCTTGCTCATACACGGCGAGGACATCGCCGTCCCCTATGATCGCTTTCGCGACCGGGTGATGTTCCCGATTCACGATCGCTCGGGCCGGGTCGTCGCCTTCGGCGGCCGCGCAATGGAAGCCGGCGCCAAGGCGAAATATCTCAATTCGCCGGAGGGTGAGCTCTTCCACAAGGGCGGGCTGCTCTACAACCACCATCGCGCCCGCAAAGCCGCGCATGACAAAAGCGAATTGGTGGTGGTCGAGGGCTATGTCGACGTCATCGCGATGACCCAGGCCGGCTTCGCCCATACGGTCGCGCCGCTCGGCACGGCGCTGACGCCCGAACAATGCGCCCTGCTATGGACGATGGCCGAGGAGCCGATCCTCTGTTTCGACGGCGATAAGGCGGGCCGCAAGGCGGCCCATCGGGCGATCGACACCGCGCTGCCGCTGATCGCGCCGGGCAAGACGCTGCGTTTCGCACTGCTGCCCGAGGGCCAGGATCCCGATGATCTCGTGCGCTCGGGCGGCGCGCCGGCAATCGCCGAAGCGCTGGGGCGCGCGCGGCCGCTGGCCGACATGCTGTTTGACCGCGAGACGGAGGAGCGCGCCTTCGACACTCCGGAAAAGCGCGCGGCGCTGGAGCGTCGATTGCGCGAACTCATTGGCCAGATCGCCGATGACACGCTGCGCCGTCACTATGGCCTCGACATGGAAAGGCGGCTGAGTCAGTTCCTTGGTCTCGGCGCGCCGGCGGATACGCGGCCGGATCGGCGCGAGCGGTCCTTTCGCGGCGGCCGGCGGACCGGCTTCGTCGACCCCGGTCCGCGTGTCGGCATCGCCGGCCAGGCGTTGGCCGCCCAGCCCCGCCGCCTCGCCAGCCGTCCACGCGAAGCGCCCCGCGAACTCGCCATTCTGGCGGTGCTGATCGGCCATCCCAGCCTGATCGAGCCGCGCATCGAGGATGTGGCGGGCGTCGAATTCGCCTCACCGGCCCTGTCGGCCTTCCGCGATCGCTTGCTGAGCCAGCCGGTCGAGGCTTTCGCCTCGGCCGAAAGCCTGGCCGACACGCTAGCCGGGGCGGGGCTTGGCCCTGAGCGCGAGCGGATTCTGGCGCTTGCCGCCGCGATGGCCAATTGGTGGTGCCTGCGCGCCGAGGCGGAAGTCTCGGACGCCGAACATGTTTTACGGCAGACTCTGGCCTTGCAACGGAGTTCTGGGGCGTTAAATAGGGAACTCAAACTGGCGGAGCAGGCCCTGGCGGCCGATCCGACCGAGCAGAACTTGGCTCGACTGCTGGACATCAAGGCGAATCTGGTCGATCTGGCGGACGCCGAAGCGGCGATCGAAGGTTTCGGCAGCCGCTCTGGACGGGGCTCGAGCCCGTTATAGACGCGTTACGAAAACGCAGATTTATGCAGTTAACGCCAGTTTAGGCGGGGACGGTGAATTTGGCCGAAGCGGCGAATCGGACGACCAAGCGCGCTGGCGCGACCAGCGGCGGCGAGGCGCGGCATCCCCGCGCGCGCCCCGCGCGCGAACGTGCAGGAGAGGCCGGAATGGCGAGAAACGAAGAGCAGAAGGCCGAGGGCGAAGCGGCGGTTGCGGAAGCCGCCGATGGCCCGCTGCTCGATCTCACCGACGCCGCCGTCAAGCGGATGATCAAGATCGCCAAGAAGCGCGGCTGGGTCACGCAGGACGAGCTCAACGCGGTGCTGCCTTCCGAGGAAATCTCCTCCGACCAGATCGAAGACATGAACGCGATGCTCAGCGAAATGGGCATCAATGTCGTCGAGACCGAGGACGCCGAAGAGGCCGAGAAAGAATCTCCCGAATCCGCCGACGAGGAAGAGGCCGAGCCGGGCAGCGAAGTCGTCGAGACCGCGCGCACCACTGCGGTCGCCACTCGCGCCAGCGAACCGGTCGAGCGCACCGACGATCCGGTGCGCATGTATCTGCGCGAAATGGGTTCGGTCGAGCTGCTGTCGCGCGAGGGCGAGATCGCCATCGCCAAGCGCATCGAGGCCGGCCGCGAGGCGATGATCGCCGGTCTGTGCGAAAGCCCGCTGACCTTCCAGGCGATCATCATCTGGCGCGACGAACTCAACGACGCGAAGATTCTGCTGCGCGACATCATCGACCTCGAGGCCACCTACGCCGGCCCCGACGGCAAGAAACAGCCCAAGATCGACATGACCGCGCCCGGCGCCGCCGAAGCGGTCGCCGCTGCTGCCGCCGCCGCCGCAGCCGCCGCGCCGGTGCATCGGGTTGCGCCCGCGACCGCGCCGCAGACCCCGCCCGCCGGTTTCGATGGCGAAGCCGCGCCGGCGAGCGAGGGGTTCGACGATGAGGACGATCTGGAAAATTCGGTTTCGCTCTCGGCGATGGAAGCCGAACTCAAGCCGAAGGTGCTGGAGACTTTCGACCGCATCGCCGACGCCTATAAGAAGCTGCGCCGGCTGCAGGACCAGAATGTCGCCAACAAACTGCAGAACGAGTCGCTCTCGCCCGCCCAGGAGCGCAAATACAAGGCGCTGAAGAAAGACATCGTCGCCGACGTGAAGTCGCTGGCGCTCAACCAGAACCGCATCGACGCGCTGGTCGAGCAGCTTTACGACATCAACAAGCGCCTCATCAGCCTCGACGTCAAATTGATGCGGCTGGCCGAATCGCATCGCGTCTCGCGCGAGGACTTCCTCAAGAATTACCACAATTCGGAGCTCGATCCGAAGTGGCTCTTGCGCGTCTCGAAGCTCGGCACGCGCGGCTGGAAGGATTTCGTCGCCAAGGACAAGAACCAGATCAAGGAGAACCGCTCCGAGATTCAGGCGCTCGCCACCGAGACCGGGCTCGAGATCCAGGAATTCCGCAAGCTCGTCCAGATGGTGCAAAAGGGCGAGCGCGAAGCGCGCCAGGCCAAGAAGGAAATGGTCGAGGCCAATCTGCGCCTCGTCATTTCGATCGCCAAGAAATACACCAATCGCGGGTTGCAGTTCCTCGACCTGATCCAGGAAGGCAATATCGGGCTGATGAAGGCGGTCGATAAATTCGAATATCGGCGCGGCTATAAGTTCTCGACCTACGCCACTTGGTGGATTCGGCAGGCGATCACCCGTTCGATCGCCGATCAGGCGCGCACCATCCGCATCCCGGTGCATATGATCGAGACGATCAACAAGATCGTGCGCACCAGCCGCCAGATGCTGCATGAGATCGGCCGCGAGCCGACGCCCGAGGAGCTCTCGGAAAAGCTCGCTATGCCGCTCGAAAAAGTGCGCAAGGTGCTCAAGATCGCCAAGGAGCCGATCAGCCTCGAGACGCCGATCGGCGACGAGGAGGATAGCCACCTCGGCGATTTCATCGAGGACAAGAACGCCGTGCTGCCGATCGACGCGGCGATCCAGAGCAATCTGCGCGAGACGACGACGCGGGTGCTGGCCTCGCTCACCCCGCGCGAGGAGCGCGTGCTGCGCATGCGCTTCGGCATCGGCATGAACACCGATCACACGCTGGAGGAAGTCGGCCAGCAATTCTCGGTAACCAGAGAGCGCATCCGTCAGATCGAGGCCAAGGCGCTGCGCAAGCTCAAGCACCCGTCGCGCAGCCGCAAGCTGAGAAGCTTCCTCGATAACTGAGCTATCTGCGTCCGTCCCTTCTCCCCTTGCGGGAGAAGGTGGCGGCGCCAACCCCGGTCCTTCACGCGTGCAACCCTGGCGCCTCGTGACCGGTGCGCGCGACATATTCCGTGTAGCCTCCCGCATATTGATGGACGCCCTCGGGCGTCAACTCCAGCACGCGATTGGAGAGCGCGGCGAGGAAGCGTCGGTCATGCGAAACAAACAGCATCGCGCCTTCATAGGTCGCCAGCGCCTTGATCAGCATTTCCTTGGTCATCAGATCGAGATGGTTGGTCGGCTCGTCGAGCACCAGAAAATTCGGCGGGTCGTAAAGCATCTTCGCCATGACGAGGCGCGCCTTCTCGCCGCCTGACAGAACGCGGCATTTCTTTTCGACGTCGTCGCCCGAAAAGCCGAAACAGCCGGCGAGCGAGCGCAGCGAACCCTGACCGGCCTGCGGGAAGGAATCCTCCAGCCAGCCGAAGACGCTACGATCGGCGTCGAGCAGATCCGTCGCGTGCTGGGCGAAATAACCCATTTTCACGCTGGCCCCGATCGCCACGTCGCCAGAATCTGCGCCGGTCGCGCCGGCGACCAGCTTGAGCAGCGTCGACTTGCCGGCGCCATTGACGCCGAGCACCGCCCAGCGCTCGTTGCGCCGCACCTGAAAATCGAGCCCGTCATAGATGCGGCGCGCGCCATAACCCTTGCGCACATCCTTCAGGCTCGCGACATCCTCGCCCGAACGTGGTGCTGAGGGGAAGTCGAATAGCACCGTCTGGCGGCGACGCGGCGGCTCGACGCGCTCGATCTTGTCGAGCTTCTTGACCCGGCTCTGCACTTGCGCGGCATGCGAGGCGCGCGCCTTGAAACGCTCGATGAATTTGATCTCCTTGGCGAGCATCGCCTGCTGGCGCTCGAATTGCGCCTGCTGCTGCTTCTCGTTCTGCGCGCGCTGCTGCTCGTAGAATTCATAATCGCCGGAATAGGTGGTCAGCGCGCCGCCGTCGATCTCGACGATCTTGCCGACGATGCGGTTCATGAATTCGCGATCATGCGACGTCATCAGCAGCGCGCCGTCGTAGCTCTTGAGGAAGGCTTCGAGCCAGATCAGGCTTTCGAGATCGAGGTGGTTGCTCGGCTCATCGAGCAGCATCGCGTCGGGGCGCATTAGCAGAATACGCGCGAGCGCGACGCGCATCTTCCAGCCGCCCGAGAGCTTGCCGACATCGCCTTCCATCATCTCTTCGGTGAAGCTCAGGCCGGCCAGCACTTCGCGCGCACGTCCCTCGAGCGCATAGCCGCCGAGCTCCTCGAACCGATGCTGCGTCTCGCCATAGCGCTCGATGATCGCGTCCATCTCGTCGACTTGCGCCGGATCGGCCATCGCCGCCTCAAGCGCCGCAAGCTCGCTCGCAACGGCGCTGACCGGACCGGCGCCATCCATCACTTCGGCGACCGCGCTGCGGCCGCCCATCTCGCCGACATCCTGGCTGAAATAACCGATCGTGACGTCGCGATCGACCAGCACCTGACCCTCGTCGGGCGGCTCTTCGCCGGTGATCATGCGAAAAAGCGTCGTCTTGCCGGCGCCATTGGGGCCGACGAGACCAACTTTCTCGCCCTTCTGGATCGCCGCCGAGGCCTCGATGAACAGGATATGATGGCCGTTTTGCTTACCGATATTTTCCAGTCGAATCATGCGCGAGGCCCAGCCATTTCATCGCGGGCCATACGCGAAGAGCGGCGTCAGGGAAAGAGCGCGCGCGAGCCTGAGCGGCGGGGGATCGCGTTAACCCTCGCGCGAAAATTGCGAGAAGACCGCGTTATTTTTCGCGTCGGCGCTGCTTCAGCGCGCCGCTAGCGCGGCGAGCGGCGGCCGCGCGTCGAAAGCGGCGTGTTCGGGAGCATCGCTCTGGCGGCCAAAAGGCTTCATGCCGATGAAGATTTCCGCCGGCGGCGCGTCTTCCGCATTGGTCTGCGCGGTATGGACGAGCGCGGCGTCGAGCCCGTCGACCGAGTGGAAGCCCTTATAGAGCGATTCGACCAGGCCTTCGTCGGCGCCGGCGATCTGCACGCCGATACGCGGACGCTCGCTGGCGCTCAATTGCCCGATGTTGTTGATGACGACAACATGGGCTTCGATCAGCGACTGGCGGATCTGCTCGGCGAGCGCGCCGCCTTCGGGATCGAAGCCATAAGACCACAGCGTGACGGAGCGGCCCGAATAGGGGGTAAGCGCCTCGGCGACGTCATGAGCCTGCACGCCGGTCAATTGGCGAGGTTGGGCGAGCGCCGTAAGCGACAGGTTCTTGCGCTGCAGCCGCGCCGCTTCGACATTGAGCGTCGCGACGCGCTCCAGCGCCTCGGCCATATCCTTGCGCGCCTGGGCCGCCTGCATTTCCAGCACCGAGGCTTTCCATTGGCCTTGCGCGTCGCGAATGTTGGCGCTCCGCCATTGCACCATGAGGAAGACGATCGCCGCGCAGGCGCCCAGCGCCGTGACGGCGCCGGCAATGAGCAGGCCGGTCGAGGACACGGCGTACCAGTAGTCCGCCCAACTTGATGTCGTCGCCGAAGCAGGCGCCGACCAGGACGTATGAGGAGACCAATGCGCGGGGGTGTGAGTGGTCATGGCGGCGGTCACTTGCAGGAATTGGAGGGTCATTGGGAGCAGTTTTCGGTCAGGAGCCGGCGGGCTTGGCGAGAATGTCTTTCAGCGAATTCGGATTGGCCTGCGAAGCTTCGAGCAGAATGTCATTGCCGCTCAGCTTCTCGGCCTGCGCCTTCTTGCCCTCAAGCGAGAGAACAAGAGCGAGATTGTTGCGCACCCGCGCGTCGGCATGGGCGCTGGCGTTGGCTTGGCGCAGCGTCGCCTCGGCCTGTTTGAGCTCCTTGGTCAACGCATAGGAGAGGCCAAGATTATTGAGGACATTGGCTTCGCCGGGCGCGATCTTGAGCGCGGCGGCGTAGAATTGGCGCGCGCCGTCATGATTGCCCATCAGATCCTCGACCGCGCCCTGCACCGACATGATCGTCCAGTCGGGGCGATCTTCCGGATAAGCGCGCGTTAGCACGTCCTTGGCCTGAGCCAATTGTCCGGAATCGGCGAGCGCCTTACCGAAGGCGCCGAGCACTTCATAATCCTCGGGGGTTTTGACCGCCGCCGCCTGCATCACCGCCGCCGCCTCGCTATAGCGCGTCATGGCGCGTAGCCCGCGGGCGTAATTGATCGACGCGGTCTTCTCGCCAGGGTCGGCGTCGTAACGCTTGCCCCAGCTTTCGGTATAGGCGCGCACTTGCGTGTCGCCGGCTGGCATGCTCGCTTCGGGCGCGGCGGCCGGATCCGTTAGGCCTAACGTCTGCTCGCAACCCGACAATGGGATGGCTGAGGCCGCAAGCGCGACAAGGGCGATTGCGGACAATCGGCTTCTGCTGCGAGTAGGGGGAACGCAAGACATGGTAATACTCGTTAATCGCCTTTTCGTAAAAGACGATAAGACGTTCCCCCTAACAGAAGGCGCAAGAATACTGAGGGGATTTGAAGCAGATTTGAATATTATCGAAATCTGCTCGCGCTCGTTACAATTGTCGCAATGAATGCCGGCGCGACGGCGCGAGCGCCGGCCGCCTCGCTCATGCGAATTGCCATGATGTGTCGGCGATCGGGAGGCAGGACTTCAGGGGCAGCCGGGAACCGGAGTGTCGTAAGTGTATTTCGTGCCGGCGAATTGCACGCTGATGCCGCCCTTCGTACAGGCACGGACGTCGCCGGCTTCAAACACCGACCAGTGAATTCCCTGTCCCATCGGTCCCATGGCGCGCGACAGCGCGCTTTGCAGGATCGTCAGCAGGCCCAGCATTATCGGCGGCATGGTGCTTTCCGTCAGCGCGACGAGCGGCTGCCCGTTCTGGTCGAAGACGTCGATCTTTGAGGGCGGGTCGAAACTCGCCGTCGCGAGTTTGGAAAAATGCCCATGCGCCGCGCCGATGATGACGTATTTATCCAACAGTTCCATGGCCGCGGGCGTCTGCTGGTCGCGCGGAAGCAGCGGTGAAGCGGCCCAAATCATGATGACATGATCGCCGCCGCCGCGATCGTCGTAGACGCCCAGATAGTCGTTGGCGAGGTTGGCGGGATTCTTTGACCAATTCCTTGCTTCGCCCGGGACCGCCGAGCCAAGAACAATCGCCGATGCACAAACAATCGATAAGGCGGCGGCGCCGAGGCCGCACAGAATTCTCTTCATCGTCCCCTCCAAATTCGTTCTTGAATATTTTGACCAACGCTTTGCGGCGACGCCCCTACCCCCGGGCGTGACCAAGGCGCCAAACTGCGACGATCGCATTACAGTCAGTCCATTGTCGACCGCGGTCGCACCAATCGGCTCGCGCTGTCGGCTTGTCCGACAATTGGCGGCGGGCGCGGGAACTAATCCTCGAAACGCTCGCCGAGACCCAGCGCGCTTGTCGGCGCGATCTTCGCATCGGGGGCCTGCACCGGCGCGCCAGAATCGCGGAAGCGATTGACGATCGGATAGCGGCGGTCGCGGCCGAAATTCTTCGGCCCGACTTTCACGCCCGGCGCCGACTGGCGGCGCTTATATTCGGCGAGATAGAGCAGCCGCTCGACCTTGCGCACCGTCTCGGAATCATAGCCCTCGGCGACGATGTCGGCGACGCGCATGTCCTTCTCCACCAGACGCAGCAGGATCGCGTCGAGGATCGGATAGGGCGGCAGCGAATCTTCATCCTTCTGGTCGTCGCGCAATTCGGCCGAGGGCGGCCGGGCGATGATGGCTGGTGGTATGACGATTCCATCCGGACCGCGCGCGCCGACCGGCTTCCAGCGATTGCGCAATTCGGCGAGGCGGAAGACCTCCATCTTGTAGAGATCCTTGATCGGATTGAAGCCGCCGTTCATGTCGCCATAAAGCGTCGCGTAGCCGACCGACATTTCCGACTTGTTGCCGGTCGTCACCACCATCGGGCCGAATTTGTTGGAGATCGACATCAGGATCAGGCCGCGCGCCCGGCTCTGGAGATTTTCTTCCGTGATGTCGCGCGGTCGTCCGGCGAACATGGCGGCGAGCGCCTGTTCGACGCCTTCGACCGCTGCGGCAATCGGCGTCACTTCATAGCGCAGACCGAGCGCCTGCGCGCAGGCCGCCGCGTCGCGCAGCGAAATCTCGGCGGTGAACCGATACGGCAGCATCACCGCCTGCACGCGCTCGGGCCCCAGCGCGTCGACCGCCATCGCCGCGCACAGCGCCGAGTCGATGCCGCCGGAAAGGCCAAGCACGACGCCGGGAAAACGATTGCTGTCGACATAATCGCGCAGGCCGGCGACGCAGGCGGAATAATCGGCTTCGTCGCCTGTCTCCACCGCGGCTATCGGTCCCTCCACGCAACGCCAGCCCGTCGCCTCGCGCGTCCAGAGCGTGCGCGCGACCAGCGCGCGAAAGGCCGGCAACTGACAGGCCGGCGCGCCGTCGGCGTTGACGACGAAAGAGGCGCCGTCGAACACCAGTTCGTCCTGGCCGCCGGCCTGATTGAGATAGATCAGGGGCAGGCCGCTTTCGGCGACGCGGGCGCGCGCGATGTTCTGGCGCAGCGCCAGCTTGTCGCGCTCATAGGGCGAAGCGTTGGGGACGAGCAGAATCTCGCCACCGGTCTCGGCGATACATTCGACCGGCCCCGGCGCCCAGATGTCCTCGCAGATCGGCGCGCCGATGCGCACCCCGCGCAACACGAAGGGGCCGGGATCGGGACCGGGACGAAAGACCCGCTTCTCGTCGAAGACGCCGTAATTGGGCAGATCGACCTTGAAACGCACCGCCGCGATGCGGCCGCCCTCAAGCAGCGCCGCCGCATTATAGAGCGCGCCCTTCTCCGCCCAGGGCAGGCCGACGAGAACGGCGGGGCCGCCGTCGCCCGTCTCGCGCGCCAGGGTCTCGCAGGCGGCGCGGCAGGCCTCCTGGAAAACCGGCTTGAGCACCAGATCCTCGGGCGGATAGCCGGAGAGATAGAGTTCCGGCGCCAGAACAAGATCGGCGCCGAAGCCGGCGGCTTCCGCGCGCGCCGCGCGCAGGCGCGCAAGATTGCCCTCGATGTCGCCGACGATCGAGGGGATTTGCGCAAGCGCGATGACGAGACGATCGGCGGGAGCGGGCATGACTGTCACTTTGCGGCGCCGGGTCGCGCGGCGCAAACCCTCTCCCGTCTAAGGGAAAGGGGAAAGCGCTCTCACTCCGCCGCCTGCACCGGCCGCGCGGGTTGGGCCAGCCGTTCGGCTTTCAGCAATTCGGCGACAAGGAAGGCGAGCTCCACCGCCTGTTCGGCGTTGAGCCGCGGATCGCAATAGGTGTGATAGCGATCATGCAGGTCTTCTTCCGAGATCGCGCGCGCGCCGCCCGTGCATTCGGTGACGTTCTTGCCGGTCATTTCGAGATGCACGCCGCCCGCAAGCGTCCCCTCGCCGCGATGGACGGCGAAGAAGGAGCGGATTTCGGAGGCGATGCGTTCGGTCGGCCGCGTCTTGTAGCCGGTCGCCGTCTTGATCGTATTGCCATGCATCGGGTCGCAGACCCATAGCACCTTGCGGCCTTCGCGCTTGACCGCGCGGATCAGGGTCGGCAGCATCGCCTCGACCTTGTCGGCGCCGAAGCGGCAGATCAGCGACAGCCGGCCGGGCTCCTGAGCCGGATCGAGCGCGTCGATCAGACGAATGAGATCGTCGGGCTGGATCGAAGGGCCGCATTTGAGGCCGATCGGATTCTTGATCCCGCGGCAATAATCGACATGCGCGCCCTCGAGTTGACGCGTGCGGTCGCCGATCCACAGCATGTGGCCCGAGGTCGCGTAATAATCGCCCGAGGTCGAGTCGAGCCGCGTCATCGCCTGCTCATAGCCGAGCAGCAGTGCCTCATGCGAGGTGTAGAAATCGGTGGCGCGCAGTTCCGGGCTCGCCTCGGGATTAAGGCCGATGGCGCGCATGAAGCCGAGCGTTTCGGTAATGCGGTCGGCGATTTCCTGATAGCGCTCGGATTGCGGACTGTCCTTGACGAAGCCGAGCATCCAGCGATGCACGTTCTCGAGATTGGCGTAGCCGCCTGAGGCAAAAGCGCGCAGCAGGTTGAGCGTCGCCGCCGACTGGCGATAGGCCTCGAGCTGGCGGCGCGGGTCGGGCACGCGCGCCTGCGCATTGAACTCAATGTCATTGACGATGTCGCCGCGATAGGCGGGCAGCGACACGCCATTCTGCGTTTCATTGTCGGAGGAGCGCGGCTTGGCGAACTGACCCGCGACGCGACCGACCTTGATGATCGGCGAGGCCGCGGCATAGGTCATCACCACCGCCATCTGCAGCAGCACGCGGAAGAAATCGCGGATGTTGTCGGCCGAATGTTCGGCGAAGCTCTCGGCGCAATCGCCGCCCTGCAACAGGAAAGCCTCGCCCGCCTGCGCCTTGCCGAGCGCGCTCTTCAGCTTGCGGGCTTCGCCCGCGAAAACGAGGGGCGGATAACCGGCAAGTTGACGCTCCACCTCGGCGAGCGCGGCAGCGTCCGGATAGACGGGCTGCTGCTCGATCGGCTTTGCTCTCCAGCTCTCCGGTGTCCAGCGGCTCTGGGCCATGGGAAAACGCCTCGATCTCCAAACGTTAAAAGGGGCGCCTGCGCCCCTCACGGGCGGCTCTATACAGGATGGCGGCGCGGAAGGCGATGGGCCGTTTTTTGTCAGGCGTCGCCGCCCTCGCCAACGGTGAGATCGACCATGATCTCGCCGGCCAGCCGCTCCAGCGTCTTGCGCAAGTCTTCAAGCGCCAGGCCCTCGGGCAGGCGGATGCGCGCCTCGGCGCGGAACATCTCGACGCCGCTGAAGGGGGCTGCTTCGACGCCGCTTTCGAATTCCTCGATATTGACCCCGAGCCTCGTCAGCGTCTGCGTCACGTCGCGAACAATGCCGGTGCGCTCATTGCCGACGATCGACAGGGCGACGAGCCGCTCGGTCGGGACGACGGCCCGCTCGCTCGGCGAAATGGTCACCCTGAGGCCGGCGGTTTCCAGCCCGGCGAGCATCGCCGCCAGCGCCTCGAATTTTTCCGGCGGCGCGGCGACCAGCACAACGCCGGCGAATTCGCCCGCCAGGTGGACAAGGCGGCTCTCAAGCCAAGCGCCGCCGGCGCTGGCGACGCGATCGGCGATCGCATTGACGAGACCGGGTCGGTCGCGGCCGACGAAGGTGAGCACCAGAGGCGTCGTCATATTCGTCTTCTCCTCGTCAATCGTCGCGACGGCCCTTCCATAGCCGTCATGGCCGGGCTTGACCCGGCCATCCATGTCTTCGATTGCGCGCCGGGGCGAGCCATTCGATAGCACGGTCGCGACATAGGCGCGTGGATGGCCGGGTCAAGCCCGGCCATGACGGAGAAGGTAAGGCCGGCTCTACAAAATGAACCGGCTGAGATCCGCGTTGGCCGCGAGATCGCCGACATGGGCTTCGACATAGGCGGCGTCGACGGTGATTTTTTCACCCGAGCGGTCGGGCGCGGTGAAGCTCACCTCGTCGAGCACCCGCTCCATCACGGTCTGAAGGCGCCGCGCGCCGATATTCTCGACGCTGGAATTGACCTTGGCGGCGATGCGGGCGATTGCCGTGATTGCATCGTCGGAAAAGGCGAGGCTGACGCCCTCGGCCGCCATCAGCGCCACATATTGCTTGATCAGGCTCGCCTCGGTCTCGGTGAGAATGCGCCGGAAATCCTCTTCGGTGAGCGAAGTAAGCTCGACGCGGATCGGCAAGCGGCCCTGCAATTCCGGCAGCAGGTCGGAGGGCCGCGCGACATGGAAGGCGCCCGAGGCGATGAACAGGATGTGGTCGGTCTTGACCGAACCGTGCTTGGTCGCGACCGTCGTCCCTTCGATCAGCGGCAGCAGATCGCGCTGCACGCCTTCGCGCGACACGTCGGCGCCGCCGCGCCCCTCGCGGGCGCAGATCTTGTCGATCTCGTCGAGAAAGACGATGCCATTGCCCTCGACCTCGGCGAGCGCCTCGCGAACCACCTGATCCTGATCGAGCATTTTTTCCGCTTCCGCCGCCACTAGCGGTTCATGCGCGGCGGCGACCGTCATCCGCCTGGGCTTGGCCCGCTGGCCGAAGCCCTTGCCAAAAATATCGGCGAGATTGATCGCGCCGACCGATGCGCCCGGCATGTTCGGCAGTTCGAACATCGGCATCGCGCCCGCGCCCTGCGGCAGTTCGATGTCGATTTCCTTGTCGTCGAGTTCGCCGGCGCGCAGTTTGCGGCGGAAGGATTCGCGCGTGGCGGCCTGCGAGCTCGCGCCGACCAGCGCGTCGAGCATGCGCTCCTCGGCGGCGAGTTCGGCCTTTGCTTCGATGTCCTTGCGTCGGCGCTGCTTGACGAGGCCGATGGCGATCTCGACGAGATCGCGCACGATCTGTTCGACGTCGCGCCCGACATAGCCGACCTCGGTGAATTTGGTCGCCTCGACCTTGAGAAAGGGCGCGCCGGCGAGTCGGGCGAGACGCCGCGCGATCTCCGTCTTGCCGCAGCCGGTTGGCCCGATCATCAGGATGTTCTTGGGCATCACCTCTTCGCGCATCGGCGATTCGAGCCGCAGGCGCCGCCAACGATTGCGCAGCGCCACCGCCACGGCGCGCTTGGCCGCCTGCTGGCCGACAATATGGCGATCGAGTTCGGAGACGATCTCGCGCGGCGAGAATTCAGTCATTTGGCGGCGACCAGTGGATGCGGCAAGCGCCGCGCAAGCGAAGCGGGAAGGCAAAGAAGGAAAGCGCGGCGCAATGGGCGCCAGCCGGCGCTCAGCAAGAGGATAAAGGCCCCCAGCGTCATGATTGTGGTCGGCACCAGCGCATCGGCCGAGGCGGTCGATCTGACGAGCGCGCTAAATGCGTAGCCGGCATAGACGAGGCCGGAGACCAGCAGCGCGCGTCGGTCGATCACCACCGCGACCACGCCAAGCGCGAGAAAGACCGCAAGCACCCAGCAGGCATGGGCGACGTCGAGCGCGCCAAATCCGTTGAGGTAACCCTTCAGCAGCGAATGAACGATCAGCGGCGCGGCAAGAAGATGCAGCCAAAAGGCGATGTCGGTGCGCCGCGTCGCTCGCTCTGGGTCGGAGAGATCGAAGCGCATCGCCAGGGCAAAGACGATGAGGCCACAGGCGAGCGTCACGCCATAGAGCGCATGCGCCAGCAGGTCGGGAGCAAGCAGCGCCGCAGTCGTGATGGTTGCGATGCAGAGCGCCGCGGCGCCGGCCGCCACGGTGATCGGCACGCGAAAACGGAGATAATGCAAAAGCGCGAGCAGCGCGGCGACGAGCGCAGCTTCGATCACCGCGACGCGGTCGAAGCCGGCGAGATTCAGGAACCACCAGGGCATTGCCGCGTTGGCCGTCGCTCCGGAAGAAAAGAAGGTCAGCGCCGCGGCGAAGCCGCTGCTCACAAAAACGACCAGCAGGAGGATGCTCGGCAGCGCCATGCGCCGGCTGCGGGTGAAGAATTCGGCGAGCAGCCAGGCGAGCGCCGCAAGCGTTGTCCAGCGCACAAACGCGCCGCCATAGAGATTGGCGAAATAGGCGGCCGGCGCGAGAAAAAGGCCGATCCCCAGCGCGACGAAAATATCGCCGAAGCCGCCAACAAAGCGCAGCGCCTCGGGATCGGCGGGCGCGCTGGCGCGATCGTCCGTCGGCGCTTCCAGCGCGCGCAAGGCGGCGGCCTGCTCAGGCGTCACGATCCCTCGCGCAACGGCGAGATCGAGGCTGCTTTCCGAGACCATCAGCCGAGGCTTTCGAGCACGAGATTGTCGTTGGTGTAGACGCAGATCGAGGCGGCGATCGCCATCGCGCGGCGGACGATCTCCTCGGCGTCGCTGCCGGTGGGCAGTAGCGCGCGCGCCGCGGCAAGCGCGTAATTGCCGCCCGAACCGATGGCGGTCGCCGAGCCGTTGTCATCGCCTTCGGGCTCCAGCACGTCGCCCGAACCGGTCAGCACGAATCCGGAAGTCTTGTCGGCGACCAGCAGCATCGCCTCCAACCGGCGCAGATAGCGGTCCATGCGCCAATCCTTGCCGAGCTCGACGCAGGCGCGCGGCAATTGGCCGGGATATTGCTCGATCTTCTTCTCCAGCCGCTCGAACAGCGTTAGCGCGTCGGCGGTCGAACCGGCGAAGCCGGCGATCACTTCGCCCTTGGCGAGGCGGCGCACCTTACGCGCATTGCCCTTCATGATCGTGTCGCCGACGCTGACCTGGCCGTCGCCGCCAATGACGACGCGGCCGCCCTTGCGCACCATCAGGATCGTGGTTGCATGCCAGCCCGGCGACGGCCCGGCGGTCATCTGGCTCATGGCGGTGGGTTTCCCTTCGTCCCAAAGGCTTCAATTGGGACGCCCCGATTTATGGGCCCGCGCGGGTCAGCGCAAGGCGCGGGAGCGCGAGCCTTGGGTCTGCCTTAGCCAAGCTCAGCCAGCCGGTCGATCAGGAAGGCGCGCGTCGCCGGGTCGAATTCGAGCCCGATGGCGTGACGATAGGCGTCGGCCGCCTCCTCCTTGCGCCCCGCGCGGGCGCAAAGCGCGGCGCGCGCCGCCCAATAGGATTGATAGGTCTCCAGCGCGCCCTCGGCCGCCACCGCATCGAGCAGCGCCAGGCCACGCGCCTCGCCATAGGCCTCGGCGCTCGCCACCGCGCGGTTGACGGCGACGACTTTGGATCCAGTCAGCGCGTAGAGCGCGTCATAAAGCGCAGCGATCGCTGGCCAGTCGGTCGCGCCGCCGTGCCGGCGCGCCGCATGGGCAGACTGGATCGCCGCTTCGAGCTGGAAGCGCCCGGGCCGGGTTTTGGCGCTGGCGGTTCTCAACAGGAGCTCGGCTTCGTCGATGGCGGCGAGATTCCAGCGGCTGACGTCCTGCTCGGCCAGGGGCGCGTAACGGCCGGCGTCGTCGCGACGCGCCGCGCGGCGCGAATCGGCATAGAGCATCAGCGCCAGCAGGCCGAGCGCCTCCGGCTCGTCGAAGGCGAGCGCGGCGATCAGCCTGCCAAGCCAGATCGCCTCTTCGGCGAGATTGCGTCCGCGCGGGTCGTCGGCGAAAGCCTGTTCCCAGCCGTAAGCGAAGGCGGCGTAGATCGCTTCCAGCACGGCGTCGAGCCGCTCGGGTAGTTCCTCGCGCTCGGGGATGCGAAAGGGCGCGCCGGCAAGGCGGATCTTCGCCTTGGCGCGCGACAGGCGCTGACCCATCGTCGCCGGCGACACGAGAAAAGCCGAGGCGATCGCCGCCGCATCGAGGCCAAGGATCGTCTGCAGCATCAGCGGCGCGCGCACCGCTTCGTCGATCGCCGGATGGGCGCAGACGAACATCAGCGCGAGGCGGCGATCGGGCAGCGGCCCGGCGTCCTCCGCCGCCTGCAGCTCCTCGGCGACGAGGCGCAGCGTTTGGCTCGCCTCGTCGGCGACGCGGCCGCGTCGCATGGCGTCGATCTTTCTCCGTCGCGCGGTCACGATCAGCCAGCCTTCCGGATTGGCGGGCACGCCGCGGCGCGGCCATTCGGCCAGCGCCGCGGCGAGCGCGTCGGACAGCACATCCTCGGCCGAGGCGATGTCGCGGTCGCGCGCGGCCAGAAAGGCGACGAGCTTGCCGTAGCTCTCGCGCGCGACGCGCGTCGCCGCCGCGTGGGCGGCGTCCTCCGCCTCTGGCGTCACATCGACCAAATCGGCCGCACTTCCACCGCGCCATGTTCGGCCGCGGGGCAGCGCGCCGCCCAGCCGATCGCCGCGTCGAGGTCCGGCGCGTCGATCAAGTAGAAGCCGCCGAGCTGTTCCTTGACCTCGGCGTAAGGCCCGTTGAGCACCGAGGTCTTGCCGTTTTTCGCGCGCACGACAGTCGCCGTTGCGGTTGCCTGCAGCCGCTCGCCGCCGCGAAAGACGCCGGCGTCTTTCAGGGCTTGCGTGTAGGCGCCGTAGGCGGCCATCGTCTTGCCAACTTCGGCCTGCGAAAGCCCGGCGAAGTAACTCTCGGCGGTATTTAGCATCAGCAGATATTGCATCGCATCGACTCCATTCTGGCGCGACCCTCGCCGCGCTCATGACAAAGACGGGCGAGCCTGGCGGGTTTCGACAGGGGGGCAAAGAAACCTCGAGCCGCATATCAGCACGACTCCTGGCGCGGCGAGAAGCGCCACGATTTGCTCAAGCTTCGCCCTGGCGGGTAAACTGCCGCCCATGACCCTCAGCAAGGCAGAGGTCGAGCGCTACGCCCGCCAGATTGTGCTGCGTGGCGTCGGCGGCCCCGGACAGAACCGGCTCAAGCAGGCGCGCGTGCTGGCGATCGGCGCGGGCGGGCTCGGTTCGCCGGCGCTGCAATATCTCGCCGGCGCCGGCGTCGGGTCGCTTGGCGTCTGCGACGACGACGTGGTCTCGCTGTCCAATCTGCATCGCCAGCCGCTGCATGGAACGGGCGATGTCGGCCGCAAAAAAGTCGACAGCGCCGCCGAGGCGATCGCGCGGCTCAATCCGCATGTCGAGACAATCAAGATCGACCGGCGTCTCGACGACATCAATGCGCGGGCGCTGATCGTCGATTGGGATGTCGTCCTCGACGGCTCCGACAATTTCGCCGCGCGTTACGCGGTGTCGGACGCCTGTTTCCACGTGGGCAAACCGCTGGTGAGCGCAGCGCTCGGCGAATTCGACGGCTCGCTGACCGTGTTGAAGCCCTATGAAAACGCGCCCGACGGGCGGCCCAATCCGACCTACCGTTGTCTCTTTCCCGAGCCGCCGCCGCCCGGAACCGTGCCCGCCTGCGCCGAAGCCGGCGTGCTCGGCGCGCTCGCCGGGATGCTTGGCGCAATGATGGCGATGGAGGCGATCCGCGAAATCGTCGGCGGCTTTTTTGACGGCGATCGCGGCATGGTCGGCCGCCTCCTGATGATCGACGCGCGGGCGATGCGCTTCGAGATGCTGAGCTACAGCTGGGACGAGGCCAATCCGCTCAATGGCGCGGCGGCGCGGACGGTTAGTTCTCGTTAAGCAAGATTGGTTGCTCTCTCCTAACCATCGCGACAGCTTGTCCCCGCCTGGTGGCGAATCGCAGCTATGTTAACCCTGTTCGGCGTTTGTCGCGGCGGATGGCTGAGAGCCTGACGCAAGGCGACGAACCCCGAGAGGAGTTCGTCATGCGTCCCGTTCGCGCTTTGATCCTTCCCGCCTGTCTCGCTCTTTTCCCCCTCGCCGGCGGCCCCGCCTCGGCGGCCAATGGCGAACTCGGCGGCGGCTTTCTCGAATTGCTGCTGACTGGCTCGGCCGGTCCGAGCCACATGTCCGCTCCGGCCCCGGTCGCTCAGTCGCCGGCCCAGCCGCTGCAGCAGACAGCGGCGCTGGCGGACAGCCCGGTCGAAGCGCAACCGGCCGAAGAATTTCGCCGCCAGATTGTCGATTATTCAGGGGCGGAAGGGCCGGGAACGATCATCATCGACACGCCCAACAAGTTCCTGTTCCTGGTGCAGCCGGGCGGCAAGGCGATCCGCTATGGCGTTGGCGTCGGTCGCCCCGGCTTCGAATGGTCGGGCGTGAAGTCGATCACCCGCATGGCCGAATGGCCCGGCTGGACGCCGCCGCCGGAGATGATGCTGCGCCGGCCCGACCTGCCCGCGCATATGGATGGCGGCCCGGAAAATCCGCTTGGCGCACGGGCGCTCTATCTCGGCTCCTCGCTCTATCGCATCCACGGGACGAACGAGCCGCAGACGATCGGTCTGAACATGTCGTCGGGTTGCATCCGCATGATGAATGAGGATGTCATCGACCTCTTCAACCGCGTCCACGTTGGCGCCAAGGTGATCGTCATCTGACGATCGCTTTTGCGGGCGTCTCGTCAGACGTCGAAACCGCCGCCGCCCGATCCGTCGTCAAAATCCGCCGAATCATAATCGGCGGGATCGACCAGTCCCCCCTGATCGACTTCCGGCGTCGAAACATCGGTGGGCGTCGCGGCCGAACCCGGCGCGCCGTCATAGAAATTGTTGATCGTCGTTTCGCCGGCGCCGAGACCCCCAACGCCTAACCCGCCCGCTCCAAAACCCGTTTGGCCGAACAATACGCCGCCGAGCGCGTGGCCGCCGAGCAGCAGATGTTCGATGGCGTTGGCCGCCAGCATGCCGCCGGCGACGCCGGTCGCTGTCGACATCGCGCTGGCGAGAAAGCCGCCGCCCGGGGCAGGCGACGCCCCCCAGGGGCCGGCAGGCGGCGCGTAGACGGGCGCTTGGACAGGCTGCTGCGCCTGCCCGTGCGGCGGCGCGGGTTCGCCGCCGATCAGCGCATGGCCGGCGTCGCCGAGAAAGCTCGGCGCCGAACTCTGCGCGGCCAGTCGCGCCTCAAGCTCCTGGATCCGCCGCGCCGCAGCGTCGAGCGCGCTGCGCTGGACGAGCGCCGTCTGCGCCAGAACATAAGGCGCATGGGGCATCTCATCGGTCGCCTCGGCGATGAAGGCTTCCGCCTCGCCGTCGCGCGGATTGGCCGCCATGGGGCGAATGCGCTCGAACAGTTCGCCGAGCATCTGGCGTTCCTGGGGGGTCATGGAGCGTCTCCGTCTCGAGCCCTGCGGCTCGCGCCCCAGCATATGGGGTCGCCGGCGAACGATTAAAGTCGCCGCTTAAGCGGCTTTGGATGCGGGCAAATTCGCCGCGCCGCTTTACTCAGCGGTTGCAATCGCGTAGTGGATACGCGCAATGAGCCCCGGTCCAGCCCATTGTTGCTGGTCCGGGGTTTTTTCGTTTGGGTAGGGCTCGAGGAACGCGCGTCGATGGCGAATGTGGTTGTTGTCGGCGCTCAATGGGGCGACGAGGGCAAGGGCAAGATCGTCGACTGGCTGTCGGTCTCCGCCGACGTCGTGGTGCGTTTTCAGGGCGGCCATAACGCCGGCCATACGCTGGTCGTCGACGGCAAGACCTACAAGCTGGCGCTGCTGCCCTCGGGCATCCTGCGGCCGGGCAAGCTTTCGGTGATCGGCAACGGCGTCGTGCTCGACCCCTATCACCTCGCCGATGAGATCGAGAAAATCCGCGCGATGGGCGTCGAAGTGACGCCAAAAAACCTCAAGATTGCCGAAAACGTCCCGCTGATTCTCGCCCTGCATCGCGAGCTGGACGCAATTCGCGAGTCTGCGGAAGTCGGGGGCGTGAAAATCGGTACCACCAAGCGCGGCATCGGACCGGCCTATGAAGACAAGGTCGGCCGGCGGGCGATCCGCTTGATGGATCTCGCCGAGCCGGAATCGCTCGACGGCAAGATCGCCCGTCTACTCGCCCATCACGAGCCGCTGCGGCGCGGCATGGGCATGCCGGCCCCGTCGGCGGCGGCGATCAGGGACGAGTTGCTGACGATCGCGCCCAAGGCGCTGCCCTATATGGCGCCGACCTACGATCTGCTCGATCGCGAACGCAGGGCTGGCAAGCGCATCCTGTTCGAGGGCGCCCAGGGGGCGCTGCTCGACGTCGATCACGGCACCTATCCTTACGTGACCTCCTCGAACACCGTGGCCGCCAACGCGGCGACCGGCTCGGGGCTCGGGCCGCGTTCGATCGGCTATGTGCTGGGCATCGCCAAGGCTTACACCACGCGCGTGGGCGGCGGCCCTTTCCCGACCGAGCTCGATGACGAGATCGGCCGCAAGATCGGCGAGCGCGGGGTCGAGTTCGGCACCAACACTGGCCGGCCGCGTCGTTGCGGCTGGTTTGACGCGGTGCTGGCGCGCCAATGCGTCAAGACCTCCGGCATAGACGGCGTGGCGCTGACCAAGCTCGACGTGCTCGACGGATTCGAGACGATCAAGGTCTGCACGCGCTATCGCATCGACGGCGCCGAATTCGACTATCTTCCGGCTTCCCAAGGCGCGCAAATGCGGGTCGAGCCGATCTATGAGACGATCGAAGGCTGGTCGGGCGTGACCAGCGGGGCGCGATCCTGGGCGAACCTTCCCGCCCAGGCGGTGAAATATGTGCGGCGCATCGAGGAACTGATCGGCGCGCCGGTTGCGTTGCTCTCGACGAGTCCGAAGCGGGAAGATACGATTCTCGTCCACGACCCGTTTCAAGGCTAAATTCCTCACGCGCTCGCTGAGCGCGTGGGCGAGCGGACCCAAGGATGGCTGACTACTACACATTGCTGTCGAAAGCCGTTTCCAACCTGCCCAAGGCGGGACCGGAGCCGGCGCGAAAAGCGATCTACGAACGGGCCCGCAAGGCGCTGGTGCGTCAGCTGCGCTCGCTGGGACCGAGTCTGTCCGAAGCCGACATCGCCCGCGAAGAGGCGGCGCTGGAGGCGGCGATCGGCAAACTCGAAACCCAGTTTGGCTCGTCTTCAGCCTCATCCGTCGCCGCGACGCGATCCCCTTCCTCGACGTTTGGCGCGCGACCCGCCGATTCGGCGCGCCCGTCGAGCTTTACGTCGCCGCCACGTCCCGCGCCGAATGCGAGCGGCGGACGCATTGCGATGCCCGATACACCGCTGGCGCGTCCGGCCCCGCCGCCGCTCTCTTCCGGGCGGCCGCAGCCTCAGGCCCCGCGACCGGGCGTGAGCCCGGGCGCTTCCCCCGCCGATCGCTTCGCCGCTTCCGTGGCGGCCGCCCGTTCCGCCTATGCGCCTGCCTCCGCCGCGCCGCGCCCGACGCTCGGAGGCGCCAGCGCGGCGATGGCGCCGCTCGGCCCGCGTCCCTCGACTTCGCGCTATGCGCCGCCCCCCGCGCGACGAACCGAGACGCAGAGCCTGCTGCCCGACGCGCCCGCCTTTAGACGCGCCTCGGCGAGCAACGTCGATTCCGAGGAGTACGCGCCGTCGATCGAGGCCGAGGACGATTACGAACGCGCCGCCTATTCGCCCAACGAGGCCGATGGATTGCGCCCGAGCGCGCCGGTCCGGGTCGAGGGCGGCCGGCGCAGCGCCATGCCCTGGATCATCGCGGCGGTCGTTATCGGCGTCGCGCTTTCGGTCGCGCTGTTCGCCTTCCTGTGGCGCCAGAAGCCGCAGGATTTGGCGATCAAGGAGCCGGTCGCGACGCCTTCGGTCGAAGCCTCCGCTCCGGCCAAGATTGTCGAGCGGGTGGGCGGCGCGGCGGCGACGCCAGGCGCAACGCCGGCGGCGTCCGACGCAGCCACGCCAACGCCGGCGACCACGCCCGCGCCCGGCGCGACGACGGCCCCGACTCCCGGCGCGACAAACGCGCAAGCGCCCGCCAATCCGGGACTGGCGGTGGCCGCCCGCGCTGCGATGCTGGTCGCCGTCCCATCGGACCCGCAGAAGCCGGCGGTCAATCTCGGTTCGGTGACCTGGAGCGAAATCCCGGCGGCGGCCGGTCAGCCGGCGACCCTGGCGATCAAGGCTGAGGCCGACATCCCCGATCTGAAGATGCACGCTGTGATGACGATGCGCAAAAACAGCGACCCCAGCCTGCCGGCTTCGCATACGATAGAGTTGCGTCTCACCTTCGCCGACGGTTCCGACATCAAGGGCATCAAAGATCTGCGGGTGCCGATGATGCGCCGCGACGATCCCCCGGCCCAGGACGCGCTGTCGGGCGTGAGGGTGAAAATCTCCGACAGTTATTTCCTGATCGGACTCAATCGCGGCGACGCCGAGCTCGCCCGCAATCTCGACCTGGTCGCCAATCGCGGCTGGTTCGATTTTCCGATGCTGTTTAACGACGATCGCGCCGCCAAGCTGACCTTCGAGAAGGGCGCGGACGGCGAGCGCATCGTCAATGACGCGCTTGCGGCATGGAAGTGACGAGGCCGAAGGCGGCTCGCCTCACAGCGGCAAATTGAAGACGCGCGTCGAAACGAAATAGCCGCTCTCGATCGAACCGAAAGCGACCGGCGCGCCGAAACAGGCGGCGTAAGCCGGCCCTTCGGCGGGCACGCCCGAGCCGCGCAACAGCAGCTTCTGGCCGCGGCGCAGGATCGATGCGCCGTCGCGGTCGACCGCGAGGCGCGGCAATTCGGCAAGTCCGGATTCGACCGGCGCCAGCGCGGCGGCGCGCGCCTCCGACGAGGCGTCGAGCGATTCGAGCGTTGTCGCTTGACCGACCGCGAAGGGCCCAACCCGCGTGCGCCGCAGGAAGATGACATGGCCGCCACAGCCGAGAGCCCGGCCCATGTCGCGCGCTAACGCCCGCACATAGGCGCCCTTGCCGCATTCGGCTTCGAAGCGCGCCTCGTCGGGCTGCGCTTCGATCAGCGACAGGCGATGAACGACGATCTCGCGCGATGCGATCTCGAAACTTTCGCCGTCGCGGGCGAGGTCATAGGCGCGCTCGCCGCCAATGCGGATCGCCGAATACTTCGGCGGCGTCTGGTCGATGACGCCGGTGAAACGCGGCAGCGCCGCCTCGATTTGCTCGCGGCTCGGGCGGCCCGGCGAGCGCACGACGATCTTGCCTTCGGCGTCGTCTGTGTCGGTCTCCTCGCCCCAACGGACAACGAATTCATAGGCCTTGGTGCCGTCCTGGACGATCGGCACGGTCTTCGTGGCTTCGCCAAAGGCGACCGGCAGAACGCCGGAGGCGAGCGGATCGAGCGTGCCGGCGTGGCCGACTTTCTTGGCGTTGAAGAGACGCTTGAGCTGGGCGACCGCCTGAGTCGAGGTGACGCCGACCGGCTTGTCGAGATTGATCCAACCATTGATCTCGACGCGCGAGGCGCGGCGGTTCGGCTGCTGACGCGGCGCCTTATCGCGAGCGACATCGTCGCTCATGACTCGGTCTCGTCGTCACGACGGGGCTCGTCGTCGCGGGTCAGATCGCGGGCGACGCGCGGCGACTTCAACAGCGCTTCGATCGCGTCGCTGGCCGAGAAACTGTCGTCGAGCACGAAGCGCAATTCCGGCGCGTATTTCAGATTGACCCGGCGCGCGACCAAAGCGCGCAGCTCTTTCTGATGTTCCTTCAGCGCGAGGATCGTCTTTTCCGCATCCTTGCCGCCGAGCGGCATCAGGGCGACCGTCGCGTGGCGCAGATCGCTCGACATGCGCACGCCGGGCACCGTCACTGTCTGGCGGTTGAGAACGGGATCGGTAATCTCGCCGCGCTGGAGAATGTCGGCGACGGCGTGGCGGATCGCTTCGCCCACCCGCTCGAGACGGTGGGAAGGGCCGGCGCTTCTGGAATCGGTGCGGGGCATGGGCGGCCTGAACAGGGAGAAGCGCCGCGCAACAGAGGCGGCGGCGCGAGGATCATGCGCGAGGCGAAGGGCGCGGCGGCGTCAGAGCCGTCCCGCGCCGCTTGTCGTCACAGCGTGCGGCGAATTTCCTCGACGTTGTAGCATTCGATAACGTCGCCGACGCGCATGTCCTGATAGTTCTCGAAGGCCATGCCGCATTCCTGACCGGCCTGGACGACCGTGACTTCGTCCTTGAAGCGCTTGAGCGTCGACAGCTTGCCTTCGTGGACGACGACATTGTCGCGAATGAGCCGAACGTGAGCGCCGCGCTGGACCACGCCGTCGGTGACGCGGCAACCGGCGACATTGCCAACCTTGGAAATGTTGAAGACCTCGAGGATCTGGGCGTTGCCGAGCATGGTCTCGCGCAGCGTCGGCGCGAGCAGGCCGGACATCGCCGCCTTCACGTCGTCGACGAGATTGTAGATGATGTTGTAATAGCGGATTTCGATGCCCTGGCGTTCGGCCAGTTCGCGCGCTTCCTTATGCGCGCGCACGTTGAAGCCGAGGATGACGGCCTTCGAGGCCTCGGCCAGCGTGACGTCGGACTCGGTGACGCCGCCGGCGCCGGCGTGGATCACCCGCGCGCCCACTTCGTCGGTGCCGAGTTTCTCCAGCGCGCTGGAGATCGCCTCAACCGAACCCTGGACATCGCCCTTGATGACGATCGGCAGCTCCTTGCGGCCCTGCGTCTTGATGTTGCTCATCATGTCGCTGAGCGAGGTGCGCACGGATTGGCCGCGCGCGGCGAGGTTCTCGCGCCGCTGACGCTCGCGATATTCGGTGATCTCTCTGGCGCGCGCTTCGGTCTCGACCACCGCGACGCGGTCGCCCGCGTCCGGCGCGCCGGAAAAACCAAGCACTTCGACCGGCATCGACGGGCCGGCCTCTTCGATCGACTCGCCCTTGTCATTGACGAGCGCACGCACGCGGCCCCATTGCGAACCGGCGACGACCAGGGCGCCGACCCGCAACGTGCCGCGCTGCACCAGCACGGAAGCGACCGGGCCGCGACCACGATCGAGCCGCGCCTCGACCACGGTGCCTTCGGCGCTGCGGTCGGGATCGGCGGAGAGATTGAGCAATTCAGCTTGCAGCGCGATCGCCTCGAGCAGCTTGTCGAGATTGATCCCCTTGGTCGCCGAGACTTCGACCGCCAGCGTTTCGCCGCCGAAAGCCTCGACCTGCACGTCGTGCTGCAGCAGTTCCTGCATCACGCGCTGCGGCTGTCCATCCGGCTTGTCGATCTTGTTGATCGCCACGATGATCGGCGCGTTAGCCGCCTTGGCGTGGCGGATTGCTTCGATCGTCTGCGGCATCACGCCATCGTCGGCCGCCACCACGAGCACGACAATGTCGGTAACCTTCGCGCCGCGCGCGCGCATGGCGGTGAAGGCCGCGTGGCCGGGCGTGTCGATGAAGGTGATCTTCTGGCCGCCGGGCGCGGTGACCTGGTAGGCGCCGATATGCTGGGTGATGCCGCCCGCTTCGCCGGCCACGACATTGGCGTGGCGAATGGCGTCGAGCAGCGAGGTCTTGCCGTGGTCGACATGGCCCATGATGGTGACGATCGGCGGCCGCGGCGCGGCGCTTTCGTCCTTGGACGTGTCGAACAGGCCTTCTTCGACGTCGGATTCGGCGACGCGCTTGACCGCGTGGCCCATTTCCTCGGCGATCAACTGCGCCGTGTCGGCGTCGAGCGTGTCGGTCAGCGTCACCATACGGCCCTGACGCATCAGGAGCTTGATGACGTCGACGGCGCGCTCCGACATGCGGTTGGCGAGTTCCTGGATGGTGATCGTCTCGGGCAGGATGATCTCGCGGGCGATTTTCTCTTTGGCTTCCTGCGCGCCGTGGCCCTTCAGCCGCTGGGTGCGACGTCGGAAGGCGGCGACCGAACGCGTGCGCTCGTCCTCACCGGAGGTGGCGCTGGCGACCGTGAGACGGCCGCGATTGCGCGGCTCGGCGCCGCGCGTCGGACGCGGCGTCGGCACGAGCGTCTTCACCGCAGGCGTCAGCACCGACAGTCGCGGCGACCCCGGACGGCGCGTCTCTTCCGCTTCGCCGCCGATGCGCGCGGTCGCTCCCGCGACGGCGAGGCCCGGGCTGCGCGGCAAGGTGACGGCGGGGCTGGCCGAGGGTTCCCCCCCGCCCAAGCGCCGGCGCGCCTCGTCTTCCGATTGACGCCGGAACGCGGCGTCCTGAGCCCGGCGAGTTTCCTCCTCGCGACGACGGCCATCGGCCGCCTCGCGCTCCGTCCGCTCGCGCGTTTCGCGGTCGCGCCGCGCCGCGGCGTCGGATTCCTGCTGTCGGCGGTCTTCCTCTTCGCGCGCCCGCGCGTCGATCAGCGCCCGCGCCCGCGCCTCAACCTGTTCCTCGGTGAGGGTGCGCAGAACGACGCCGGTCTTGGGCGGCGCAACGGTGGTCGGTCCGCGCGGCGCGACTGCCGGGGCGGCGGTCGCAGGCGCTGCCGCAACTGCCGGCGCGGCCGGGGCCGCCTTGACCACGGGAGCGGCTTCGCGCGTCGGCGCCTCGCCGGGTCCGAGGACGCGGCGCTTGACCTTCTCGACCACGACCGCCTTGCTGCGGCCATGGGAGAAACTCTGGCGCACGGTCCCCTGTTCGACCGGCCGCTTCAAATGCAGCGTCGCCTTGGGCGGCGGATTGGCGCTCAAGGACTTGTCGCCGCTGTTATTGGTGTCACTCATTCGTATTCCTGGAATCCCAACGCGTCATTCGTTGCATTAACCCGACGGGGTCTCGCTCGCGTCAAAGCCGACGGACGCAGCCGTCTGCGCTGCGCCGCCCGTCCGAAACTGCTTCAACCGCTCGGCCCTTGCGAGAAAAGCCTTGCTGACCTCGCCCGTCGTGAGGGCTGCATGTATCACATTTGACCTCCCCAACGCCAAATCCAATTGGCGCGAGGCGAAGATATTTATTCGGCTCACCGTTTCGGCCGCTTCGCCAAGCCGCGCGCGCAGCAGGCGTTCGGTCTTCTGCGCGCCGTCGGGGGCGCCGTCGCTCGCCTGAATGAGGCCGATCACCGTGCCGGCGCCGATCGCCCCCTCGACCTTGAAGGCGCCGGCGACGACCTGGCCGGCCTTGTTAACCATCGACAGAAACTGCAACGCGTCGTCCTCAAGCAGACGGTCGACCGTCTCGGCCAGATCCGGCGCCGCTTTGGCGGGCGCCCGGAAGGCGCGGGCGAAGGCCTGTTTGGCCGCCGCCTGACGAACCGTCGCCGCGTCAAGCCTCGTCCAGACGCCGCGGCCGGGCAGGCGGCGGCGAATGTCGGGGGCGACCTCGCCCTCTCCCGAGAGGGCGAAACGCAGCATCTCCGCCGGCGGTCCCTTCCACCCGGTGACGATGCAGGTGCGCTCGGACCCGCTTTCCTCGGCCGCCTCGGCTTTGCCCAATCGCGTCCTGGCCTCCAGCCTTACGCCGCCGGCGGCGCATCGGCCGGCTCGGCCGTTTCGCCTTCTGGCGTCTCGGGTTTCGCCTCGACCCAGCCGGCGCGCACCCGCGCCGCCATGATCAGGGCGTCGGCCTGTTCGCGCGACAGACCGAATTCGCTGAGATAGCCGGTGAACTTCTTTTCGCCGGCGTCAGTGCGTTCGCTCCAGCCGATCAGATCGTCGCTGGCGCAGCCGGCCAGATCCTCGATGGTCTGGACCCCGTTCTGGCCCAGCTTGACCAGCATCGGCGTGGTGATCCCGTCGATTTCCTTGAGTTCGTCGGCGACGCCCAGCGCCTTGCGCGCGTCGTCATGCTCGGTCTCGATGCGGGCGAGATGGGCAAGGGCGCGCGATTGGATTTCCCCGGCCGTCTCGGCGTCGAAGCCCTCGATCGAAGCCAGTTCGTGCGGCTCGACATAGGCGATTTCCTCGACGGTGCGGAAACCTTCGGAGGCGAGCAATTGGGCCACCGTCTCGTCGACATCGAGCGCCGCCATGAAGGCGGCGGTGCGTTCGGCGAATTCCTTCTGACGCCGCTCGGATTCCTCGGCCTCGGTGAGGATGTCGATATCCCAGCCGGTGAGCTGCGAGGCGAGGCGCACGTTCTGGCCGCGCCGACCGATCGCCAGCGACAATTGATCGTCGGGCACCACGACCTCGATGCGGGTCGAGTCCTCGTCGAGCACGACTTTCATCACTTCGGCCGGCTGCAGCGCGTTGACGATGAATGTCGCGGCGTCGACGCTCCAGGGGATGATGTCGATCTTCTCGCCCTGCATCTCATTGACCACCGCCTGCACGCGCGAGCCGCGCATGCCGACGCAGGCGCCGACAGGATCGATCGAGGAATCATTGGAGACGACCGCGATCTTGGCGCGCGAACCGGGATCGCGCGCCACCGCCTTCACCTCGACAATGCCGTCGTAAATTTCCGGCACTTCCTGGGCGAAGAGCTTGGCGGTGAATTGCGGATGGGTGCGGGAGAGGAAAATCTGCGGGCCGCGCGCCTCGCGTCGCACGTCATAGACATAGGCGCGCAACCGGTCGCCGGGGCGGAACATTTCGCGCGGGATCAATTCGTCGCGCCGCACCACCGCCTCGCCGCCGGCGCCGCCGAGATCGACGACGACATTGCCATATTCGACGCGCTTGACCTGGCCGTTGATGATCTCGCCGATGCGATCCTTGAAGACGTCATATTGCTTGTCGCGCTCGGCCTCACGGATCTTCTGCACCAGCACCTGCTTGGAGGCCTGGGCCGGAATGCGGCCGAAATCGAAGGGCGGCAGCGATTCGGCGATCCAGTCGCCGATCTGCGCCGACGGGTTTTTCTTCTGCGCCTCGGTCAGCGTGATCTGCGTCGCCTCGTTCTCGACCGAATCGACGACCAGCAGCAGGCGCGAAAAGCGAATCTCGCCGGTCTTGGGGTTGATCTCGGCCCGGACCTCCGTCTCCTGACCGTAGCGGGAGCGCGCCGCCTTTTGCATCGCATCCTCCATGGAGGCGAGCACGATCGAGCGGTCGATCGATTTTTCGCGCGCGACGGCGTCGACGATCTGCAAGAGCTCGAGTCTATTGGCGCTGACGGCCATTGTTTTCTCCTTCGCCTCTGGCCCCGGCTTTCGTCGCCGGGGTCGCAGCATTCGTTCCTAAGTGGTTTTGCCGCGCGGTTTGGGCGCGGGTCGTTTATTCGCCTTGGCTTCTTTCTTCGCCGCCTTCTCCCGCCGCAGCGCGGCGCGGATCAGATCGTCGGTCAACACCAGTCGCGCTTCGCTCATATCGGCGATCGACAGCGCGACGCTCGCCGCCTCGCCCGCCTCATCGGCGGGCAGGCGCAGTTGGGCGATTTGCCGGCCGTCCTCGACATCCACCGCTTCGATGACGCCGCGAAAGCGTTTGCGGCCGGCGACGGGGACCGCCATCTCGATCTTGGCTTCGCAGCCGAGCGCCCGGCGAAAATCCGAGAGCCGCGCCAGCGGTCGGTCGATGCCGGGCGAGGAAATTTCCAGCCGATAGGCGCCCTGCACCGGCTCCTCGAGATCGAACAAGGGCGACAGAGCGTCGCTGGCGCGTTCACAATCCTCGATGGTCATGATCCCGTCGGGCCGCTCGGCCATGATCTGCACGGTCGCGTTTTGCGACGCGGAAACCTTGACCCGCACCAGGCGCAGGCCGAGACCGCGCAACGCCGACTCGGCGGCGCGGCCGATGCGCTGCGCGAGCCCGTGCTCGGCGATCAGACGCGGCTCGTCGAGCCCGTCCTGAAGCGCCGAAGCGTCTGGGGCGAAAACCTGCGGGGCGGAGCTTTGGCCCATGGGTCCTGCGGCAATAAAAAAGAGCGGGTCCCGGCCGGGGCCCACTCTCAAAATCTCTCCTAACCGTCGCCGATCAGGAGCTATGAGAACTCTCTTAAGCGCCATATAGGCCTACGCGCGGCGCATTGCAACTACAAACCCGATAGGGCGGCGCTCCGCTCATTTCATGATCGGATGGGCCTTGCGGCCGCCGCGTTCGACCGAGGTCGGCGCCGCGCCCCGCGCGACAAGCTCGCCGGCGAGTTCGAGGCAGCGTTTGGCCAGCATTTGCGCGCCCTCCGCCAATTCGCGCGACTCGCGCACGATCTCGACATTGCGCTCCATGTCCTCATGCGACCAGCCGCGCGAATGGGCGATGTAGGGAAATTGCGGAAACAGGAATCCGAGTTCGGCGTAGAAGCCGAGCATCTGGCCGGCGACCGATTGAATATTGTCCTGTCCGCCGACGATGATGAAACCGGCGACCTTGTCGCGGATCAGCACCTGATTTCGGATCGTCACCGCGTTTTGCACGCAGTTCAGTCGCTCGGCCATTTTGAAATAGAGCGAGGAGGCCGCCCCCCAGCGGATCGGCGTCGCGACGATCACGGCGTCGGCCCAGTGCACCAAGGCTTCATAAACTTGGTCCATCTGGTCGTCGGCGTCCATTTGCGTGATCGAGCACGGCCAGGTGCAGGCGCGCGCGCTCTTGGAATAGAAGCCCTCGCAGGCGCGAAATTTCAGCGCGTTGAGCCGGATCAGGCGCGTCTCCGCGCCGAGCGATTCGGCTTCGCGCAGCGCATGCTCGAGCAGATGATCGGAGCCGGAAAAGCGCGGGTGGGCTTCGTCCATCGCGGTGGTCGAAATGCCGGCGAGTCGTAGTGCGCCGGGCGCCCGTTCGACTTTGCGCGCCAGCGGATGGGGCGCATGGGGCGCGCGCGATCGCTTGCTGGCGTTCGCCACATCGACGCGCACGCGTCCCGCCTCGACCTTGACCGGATAGCCAGGTACGCAATCCTGCTCGAAACCCGGTTCGCCGACCCCGCTGCGGCGATGGAATTTCCAATAATGCCAGGGGCAGACGAGATAGTCGCCCTCCAACCGGCCTTCGCCGAGCGGGCCGCCGGCGTGATTGCAGACATTCGACACGACGCCGAAGGCGCCGTCGACGAAGGAGACGGCAAACTCATGGCCCTGCGCTGTGACATGGCTCACCGGCGCGGCCGAGAGCGCTTCGACCGAGCCGATGTCGATCCAGTTCGGTTGCCCGCTCATCTGCGCTTCCCCCGCCATGTCGTCGCGCCGTCGCTCAAATTGCGCGTTCGGCAGGTAACATACGCCGCCTCACGGCGACTTGTTACCGGGCTTAGCGATCTCGCGTCGCCGGGCGGTCTCATCTGGAGGGTGGCGAACATGGTAGCTGCGATTTGGCGTCCCCTGCCTTCGCCGGATTTGCCGGCGCTGACGGAAGCGCGGCTGCAGGCCCATTATGCGGCGCAATGGCTGGGCCGCGCCGCGCGCGCCTTCGCGCCATCGCAGGCGGACGACAGCCACACCAGCCTCGCCTGGAATGACGCCTTCGACGGCTTCGTCACGCATCCGCTGCAGCCTGGCCTGCGCCTCGGTCTCAGGCTGCACGATCTGACGCTGGCGCTATTGCGCGACGGCGTCGAGAGTCCAGCGTCGTCTTTTTCCCTTATCGGCGGCGGCGAGCGCGAAGCCGGCGAGCGCCTGAGCGCGCTGTTGCGCGCCGAAGGTCTCGATCCGAAGGGCCTCGCCGCGCCTTCGCCCTACGCCATGCCGACCCATGCGCTCGCCGAGGGCGGCCATTACGGCGGCCCGCGCCTCGAACGCTCGCTCGCCGAAATCGCCGGCTGGTTCGCCAACGCCAATGTCTCGGTCGACAGACTTCGCGGCGCGATCCTCGAGCGGGGGTTTACAGCGCCGCCGCCGCGATGCTGGCCGCATCATTTCGATCTCGCGACTTTGACGTCTTTCGCCATTCCGGGCGGCGACAAGACCGCCTATATCGGCGCCGGCCTGTCGCCGGGCGATCATTTCTACGATGAGCCCTATTACTATCTGTCGATCTATCCCGCGCCGGCTTTGCAATCGCTGCCGGCTCTGCCTGAACTCGGCTTCTGGCACGACAAGGAATTCTTTGCCGCAGTGACGACGGCGCGCCGCATCGCGGCACGCCCGAACCCTCAGGCCGACACAGACGCCTTCCTCGCCGCGGCCTTGAGCGCGGCTTTCGACTGTTTCCGTCCGTTGCGCTGAGCGCGGCTCAGGCGGTCGGCAATCGGTAGTCCTTGAACGCCTCGCGCAATTTCAGCTTGTTGATCTTGCCGGTCGCGGTGTGGGGAATTTCGCTCACCGTTTGCATGTCGTCGGGCATCCACCATTTCGCGATGCGCCCTTCGAGAAAGCCGAGCACATCCGGCGCCGTCGGCTGCTTGCCCTCCTTGGGCACGACGATCAGCAGCGGCCGCTCATCCCATTTGGGATGGCGGATGCCGATCACTGCGGCTTCGGCGACATCGGGATGGCCGACGGCGAGATTCTCGATGTCGATCGAGGAAATCCATTCGCCGCCCGACTTGATGACGTCCTTGGCGCGATCGGTGATGTGCATATAGCCATTCTCATCGACGGTCGCGACGTCGCCGGTGTCGAAAAAGCCGCTGGCGTCGACGCAGTCGCGTTCCTCCTTGAAATAGCGCTTCGCCACCGCGGCGCCCGCGACCTTGAGCCGGCCGAAGCGCACGCCGTCCCAGGGCAGCGGCTTGTCCTCGTCGTCGACGATCTTCATCTCGACGCCGAACGGCGGCCAGCCCTGCTTGTTCTTGACCTCCAGCGCGTCCTCGCGCGTTTTGATCGGCGTCGTCGGCTTGATCGAGCAGACGGAGCCCAGCGGGCTCATTTCCGTCATGCCCCAGGCGTGGCGTACTTCGACGCCATAGTCGTCCTCGAAGGCTTTGATGATCGCCGGCGGGCAGGCCGAGCCGCCGATGACGACGCATTTGAGCGAGGACAATGTCTTGCTCTCCTTGCGCATATAGGCGAGCAGCATCATCCACACCGTCGGCACCGCGGCGCTGAAGCTCACCTGCTCGGTCTCGAGAAGTTCGTAGATCGAGGCGCCGTCGAGCTTGCCGCCCGGCATGACGAGCTTCGCCCCTTTCATCGGCGCGGTGAAAGCGATGCCCCAGGAATTGGCGTGGAACATCGGCACGACCGGCAGGACCGTCGAACTCGGCCCGATAGCCATGACTTCGAGGCCGCTGGTGAAGAGGGAGTGCAGCACGTTCGAGCGATGCGAATAGAGCACGCCCTTGGGATTGCCAGTGGTGCCGGATGTGTAGCAGAGGCCGGCGGCCGTGTTCTCGTCGAAGGACGGCCAGCGGAAATCGCCGTCGACGTCGCCGATCCATTCCTCGTAGCTGATGGCGTTTTTCAGCTTGGTCGGCGGCATATTGGCGGCGTCGGTCAGCACGACATAACGCTCGATCGTCGGCAGCTTGGGCGCGATGGCCTCAAGCAGCGGGACGAAAGTCAGATCGACGAGGGCGATCCTGTCCTCGGCATGGTTCATGATCCAGACGATCTGCTCGGGGAAGAGGCGCGGGTTGACTGTGTGGCAGATCGCGCCGAGCCCGGCGACGCCGTACCAGGCTTCGAGATGGCGCTGATTGTTCCAAGCCAGCGTCGCCACGCGGTCGCCGGGCTTGATCCCGTCGCGCGCGAGTCGCTGGGCGACCTTCAGGGCGCGGGCGCGCACCTGCGCATAAGTCGCGCGCACGATCGGGCCTTCGACAAGACGGCTGACGACTTCCTGGCGCGGGTGCTGAAGGGCGGCGCAATCGATGATCTTATGGATCAACAACGGCCAGTCTTGCATCTGCCCGAGCATCGCGATCCTCCCGCTTATTTTTTGGCGCGCGCGGCTTGAGCCGCGCGATTATCCTTGCCTTTCATGCAATTACCACGGCCGTCGGGCGCGCGCCAGACGAGCGCAAATTGCCGGGGCGGGCGCGCCCCTATAGGGTATCGGCGCCAGCGCGCTGGCGGGCGCGCCGGAGTGGATTCGAAGATGGCCAAAGACGATTCGAGGGACCGCGCCGTCCGCGTCTGGTTCCGTTTCGTGCGGCTCGAAAGCCGCATCCAGTCGGCTGTCGCAGAACGCCTGCGCGAAATCGGATTGTCGGTGCCGCAATGCGACGTGCTGACGACGCTGACGGAAGCCGAAGGCGTCAGCCAGCAGACGCTCGCCGAGCGGCTCTATGTCACCAAGGGCAATATCTCCGGCCTGCTCGACCGTCTGGAAAGTGCCGGTCTGGTCGAACGGCGCTCGATCGCCGCCGACCGCCGACAATATGCGATCTATCTGACGCAAAGCGGGCGCGAGGCTGCCGAGCGCGCCATCGCCGTGCAGCATGCGCTGGTCGAGGCGACGCTTGGTCGGCTTGGGGCCGACGATCTCGCCAAATTCGAATCGCTGCTGATCGCCACCCGCGATCTGGTTCGCGGGCTGGCGCAGCGCGAAACGGCGTCAGCCTGACTTCCGCCGGCCTAGGCCACAGGATCTTCGCAATTGCGACGCAGAAACCCGGGCGCTAGAGATTTTGCGACATGCGCCTGAACGCCAAAACGAAGCGCCCGCCATCGTTGGCGGTCATTGCGGCCACCGCGCTGACCGGGATTCTGATCGCCGTCGGCCTATGGTTCGCAGCGGCGCCGTCGCGCGCGCCACCGTCGCTGATCGGCGGCCCGTTCACGCTTGAGACGGCAGGCGGCAAGACGATCTCGGAGGCCGATTTCAAGGGTCATCCATTCCTCGTCTATTTCGGCTACACCCATTGCCCGGATGTCTGCCCGACGACGCTGGCGCAAATCGCCGATGTTCTGCACAAAATCCCGGACCAATCGATCCGCGTGCTCTTCGTCACTATCGACCCCGAGCGCGACAGCGCGGAGGCGATGGGTGATTACGTCAGCAGCTTCGATCCGCGTTTCGTCGGCCTGTCGGGCACCAGCGCCCAGATCGCGGCGGTCGAGAAGACCTATCGGGTCTATGCGCGCAAGGGGCCGGCGGAGAGCGACGGCGGCTATAGCATGGACCATTCGTCGATCGTCTATCTGATGGACAAGCGCGGCGACTTCGTCGAATCGCTCGATCTTCAGCGCCCGCCGGAAGACACGGCGAAGGAATTGGCAGCGTATCTGTAGACGCGCCGTTGGCCGCGTCAGCGCGGTCGGCGACCGCGCCTATAGCAAGCTCAATCCATTCGCATCGGAACGCCGGCCGCCGCCATGCGCTGCTTGGCCTGGCGGATGGTGAATTCGCCGAAATGGAAAATCGACGCCGCCAGCACCGCGCTGGCGTGTCCGTCTTTGACGCCGGCAACGAGATGATCGAGCGTGCCGACCCCGCCTGAGGCAATCACCGGGATCGTCACCGCGTCGGCGACCGCGCGGGTCAAAGCGATGTCGAAACCGGTTCGGGCGCCGTCGCGATCCATCGAGGTCAGCAGGATTTCTCCCGCGCCGAGCGCGGCGACTTCGCGCGCATAGGCGATCGGATCGATGCCGGTCGGACGGCGCCCGCCATGGGTGAAAATCTCCCAGCGCGGCGCCTCGCCCGGCGCGGTTGGCGCCTGTTTGGCGTCGATCGCCACGACGACGCATTGGCTGCCGAATTTCTCCGCCGCGGCGCGCACGAAGTCGCGGTCGGCGACGGCGGCGGAATTGATCGAGGCCTTGTCGGCGCCGGCGAGCAATAAATTACGTATGTCGTCGAGCGTGCGGACGCCGCCGCCGACGGTGAGCGGCATGAAGCAGACTTCGGCGGTGCGGCGCACCACGTCCATCAACGTGCCGCGATCCTCATGGCTCGCCGCGATGTCGAGGAAACACAATTCGTCGGCGCCCGCCTCATCATAGGCGACCGCGCATTCGACCGGATCGCCGGCGTCGCGCAGGTTGACGAAATTGACGCCCTTGACGACGCGGCCGTCCTTGACATCGAGGCAGGGAATGACGCGCGCCTTAAGCACGAGCCGTCTCCGCGGCGTTGATCAGCGCCAAGGCTTCGCGCGGGTCGAGTCGTCCGTCATAGAGCGCGCGGCCGCTGATCGCGCCGGCGAGCCGCGCGCAATCGGGCTCGAGCATGCGCTTGACGTCCTCGATCGAGGCGAGTCCGCCCGAGGCGATGACCGGTGTGTCGACCGCGGCGGCGAGCGCGATGGTCGCCGCGACATTGAGGCCCTGCAGCACGCCATCGCGGCTGATGTCGGTGTAGATCAGCGCCGCGACGCCGGCGTCCTCGAAACGGCGGCCGAGATCGATCGCCGCGACGTCAGAAGTGCGCGCCCAGCCGTCGACCGCGACCCGCCCATCGCGCGCGTCGATGCCGACGGCGATCCGGCCGGGATAGAGCCGCGACGCCTCGCGCACGAAGGCGGGGTCTTCGACCGCCGCAGTGCCGATGATGACCCGCGCGACGCCCTTCTCCAGCCAGCCGGCGACCGTCTTCATGTCGCGCACGCCGCCGCCGAGCTGCACTTTCATCTTGACGCTGGCGAGAATCTTTTCGACCGCGCTGGCGTTGATCGGCTTGCCGGCGAAGGCGCCGTCGAGATCGACGACATGCAGCCAGCTAAAGCCGCAGCGCTCGAACTCGCGCGCCTGCGCGGCGGGATCGGTGTTGAACACCGTCGCTTGCGCCATGTCGCCGCGCACCAGGCGCACGCATTCGCCACCCTTGAGGTCGATGGCGGGAAACAGGATCACGGGCGCCACCTCAGGAAATTGGCGATGAAAGCGAGGCCGAGCTTCTGGCTCTTCTCGGGATGGAACTGCGTGCCCACAACATTGCCGCGCGCGACGATCGCCGTCACCGGGCCGCCGTAATCGGCGGTGGCGACAAGATCGGCGGGGTCCTTCGCGTAGAGTTGGAAGGAGTGGACGAAATAGGCGTGCAGCCCATTGTCGCCGGTGGCGAGGCCGGAGAGCAGCGGATGCGGCCGTCCGACCCGCAACGTGTTCCAGCCCATGTGGGGAATTTTCAGCCCGGGCGCCTCGATCGGACCGACGTCGCCGGCGATCCAGTCGAGCCCCGGCACGACCTCATATTCAAGGCCGCGCGTCGCCATAAGCTGCATGCCGACGCAGATGCCGAGAAACGGCCGGCCGCGACGGCGCACGCTGTCCTCGAGCGCGTCGATCATGCCGGACACGGCGTCGAGGCCGCGCCGGCAATCGGCGAAGGCGCCGACGCCGGGCAGCACGATGCGCTCGGCGCGCGCGACCTCGTCGGGATCGCGCGTCACTTTGACAGGCAGATCGAGCCCGGCTTCACGCGCCGCGCGCTCGAACGCCTTATGGGCGGAGTGAAGATTGCCCGACCCGTAGTCGACGATTGCGACGCTCATCTCAGCCGCCCGCCTCCGGGAACAGGCCAAGTACGTGACCCGACATCTGGCCGGGCGGCTGCGGCGGCGCGTCGCCGGCCGCGACAGATTGCGTCGAAAGCGGCGAGGGTTCGATGAGCCGCCGCGCGAAGAAGTCGCGCTCGGCGCTCGCCCGGTCGCTGGCGCAGACGATGTCGGCAAGCGGCCGACCGCCGCGCGCCAGCGCCGCCCCCTGCAGGGCGCGACCTTCAAAGCCGAGATAGAGCGCACTGACGATATAAAGCAAAAGGCCGCCGCCCGGTCCGATCAGGCCGTGCGCGCTTGCCGCGGCAATGAGCGCCGCCAATACGATCCACAGCGCCAGCGCCCGCCATAGACCTCGCGCCGCCAGCCATAGCGGACCGAACAGCGCTGCCAGCCAGACGAAGCCGAGCCGCATCAGCCGGGCGCGCATCAACGCTTCCTCCGGCGCGCGGGGGTCGACAGCGCAATGCACCGCATAGATCGCCATGTCGCAACGACCGCCTCGATCGGCGATCTCCTCATCCAGCGTTACAGCGCGCCTTTGGTCGACGGGACGCGCGAAGCCTGTCGCGGATCGATTGCAAGCGCGGCGCCAAGCGCGCGGGCGACGCCCTTGAAACAGGATTCCGCAATATGGTGACTGTTGGCGCCATAGAGATTGTCAATATGAAGCGTCAGGCCCGCATTGACCGCCAAGGCCTGAAAAAACTCGCGCACCAGTTCGACGTCGAAGGTCGCAATCTTATGGGTCGGAAACTCGACCCGGAAGACAAGATAGGGCCGTCCCGAAACGTCGATCGCGACGCGGGTCAGAGCCTCGTCCATCGGCAACAGGCAATCGGCGTAACGGGCAAGCCCGCGCTTGTCGCCGAGCGCCTGACGCAGCGCCTGGCCGAGCGCAATGCCGACATCCTCCACCGTGTGGTGATCGTCGATGTGACGGTCGCCCTCGGCGCGAATCGTCAGATCGATCAGCGAATGGCGAGCGAGCTGGTCGAGCATATGGTCGAAGAAGCCGACGCCCGTCTTGACGTCGGCCTTGCCCGAACCGTCGAGATCCACGGCGACCTCGATCGCGGTCTCGCTGGTTTTACGCGAAACGGCGCCCTTGCGCATGATCTAGCCTTTGGGTGGCGTGATTTTAGGCGGGGGTGATAGCAATCTCTCGGCCAAATGGCCACCGGCGAAGGAAAACGCGGTTTAGAAAGCCCAGAATCGGGCTTTTCTGGCTTAAAATCAGCGCTTTCGACGTCGCCGGCCTTCGCGCCTAGAGCCTGACTGGATGCTCGGGGTAGGAGAGCTGCTCCCGTGCCCGCCACTCATGCGTGACATAATTGAGGATCACCGAGCGCCGCACGCCCTCGATTGGGCGCTTTTCGAAACCGTGCCAGGTGTTGTCGGCCGGGACGAAGATCATCGCGGCGCCGCGCTTGAAGGGTGAGACGCCATAGTGGCGCTCTTTGCTCCAGTAGATGTCGGTGCCAAGATTTTGATGGCCCGGCCCATCGGAGAGATAGATCAGGCAGGTGAATTTCTTCACGCCGAGATCGGTGTGCGGCTCCAGCCAGAAACCGTCGACGTCCTGGGCATATTCGAGCCGCAGGAAGGTGTCGTCGATCGGCGCGTTGAATGTCTCGGCGATCAGCCGCACGATTCCCGGCGACTGCAGGGCTTCGGCGACATCCCGCATGACAGGAAAACGCGCCATGCCGGCGGCGTCGAAATAGCTGCGCTTGTCATTATGCAATTCGCGCCGTCCCGAGACGCCGTCGAGCGTCGGCGCGGCGAAGGGCAAAGTCGCGAGCTGGTCGGCGACGTCGGCGGGAAAGGCGCCCTCGATCAGATAGTGGCGATAGGGCGCGTCGAAGGCGAGGCGGCGCGAGAGCGAGGCCGAGAAAGCGTCAGCGACGCGGGCGGCGGCGGCGCTAAGCGCGTGAGTGGGCGCGCGGGACTCTTCAACCGACATGACGTTCACCTCTTGGCTTCACGTTTCCTTGGGCTGCGGCCTTAGGCCATCCCCAGGGCGGCGAGGTAGAGATCGAGAATCTCTTCCTCCTCCCGGCGCTTGTCGCGGTCCTGACGACGAATCGAGACGATCTTGCGGATGATCTTCGAGTCGAAGCCGGTGCCCTTGGCCTCGGCGTAAACATCCTTGATGTCGTCCGACAGCGCCTTTTTCTCTTCCTCCAGCCGCTCGATGCGCTCGACAAAGGCGCGCAGATGCGCGGCGTTGACCTGCTCGGAGCCGGCCTCGGGGGTCGTTTTCGCCATTCTTCGATCCGTCTCGCCAAAAATTCCAGGCTGGGGTTTTCGCCTGAGCCATGGCCGCGTGCAAGCGGCGCGTCAAGCTTGCACTGAGAGCGCCAGCGTTGCAGGCGCCTCGCGCCCATCGGCGCGGCTCCCCCAGTCCTGCGCGATCCGCATCTGCGCCGGCGCGAGGATTGGCGTGAGCACGCGCGCCAGACGGTCGCCCCAGGCTTCGGCGGCGGCGCGCTCGGCGATCAGGTCCTGGCGGATTTCGATCAGCGCGCTGGAGAGGCCGCGCGCCGTTGCGATCGCATTGATCGTGTCGCCCGGCAGCGCGCCGTCATAGGGCTCATTGTCGCCGACCGCGGCCGGGCCAATGTCGGGCTCGGCGGCCAGCGCGTGGATCAGCGCCTGCGGCAGGCGCGGATCGGCGTCCCACAACAGGCCGACTTTCCACGGTCGCGGCAGTCCACGCCAGACCGGCGTGAAGGAATGGATCGAGATAATCGCCGGCGGCTCGCCGCTCGCCAGCATCGCCTCAACCGTCGTCGCGACCGCCTGACGATAGGGCGCCCAATAGAGGCGGCGGCGGCGCGCGATCTCCTCGGCGTCGATGCGCGCATTGCCCGGCGTCAGCACGCCGTCGGAAATGCGCATTACCAGCGTCGGGTCGTCGTCGCCACGATTGGCGTCGATCAGCAGCCGCGAAAAAGTCGAAAGCACCGCCGGCGCGCCAAGCCGCTCCGCAAGGCGCCGGGCGACCCAGGCCGCGCCAATGTCATAGCCGACATGACGCTCGAGCGCCTCGCGCGGCAGGCCGAGGTCGCCGTAACGGGGTGGCAGCGCATTGGCGGCATGGTCGCAAATCACCAGCGCGCCGCAATCGAGCGCGCCGTCGATGCGCTCAAGAGGTGGCATGTCACCGCTGATGCGCCCGTTGTCAGGCGAGGTCTGCGCGTCCATTCGTTCCTCTCGCTCGCCCCTTGTCCGATCCGCCGGGCAAGAATAAGGACACAGCCGCGTCGGACCAAGCAACTCTATCGCAGAGTGACTTGGCCGCCGACCCAAACGAAAGATGAGCCCTTGACGCCGAGTTCAGCCGCGGCGAAGCCGGCGGCCGGTTTCGGTGCGCCATTCGCCGCTTTGGTCGCGGGCGCTTTGGCGATGGGCGCTTCGCCGATCTTCGTCCGTCTCGCCGATGTCGGCCCCTTCGCCAGCGCCTTTTGGCGGGTGGCGCTGGCGCTGCCGGCGTTGTGGGTCTGGCTGCGCTTCAGCGACGCACGCGCGCCAAGCGCGGGCGGCTTCGACCGCGTCGGTCTGCTGGCGGGCCTCGCCTTCACCGGCGATCTTTTTTTCTGGCACCTGTCGATCGTCACCACCAGCGTCGCCAATGCGACCTTCTTCGCCACCACCGCGCCGATCTGGGTGGTCGCCTTCGGCTGGCTGCTCTTGGGCGAGCGCGCCGCTTGGCGCACGCTCGCCGGCATCGCGCTCTGCGTGCTGGGCGGGGCTTCGCTGCTCGCGCAAAGCTTCCATCTTCGTCCCGCCGGCGCGATCGGCGATCTTTATGGCGCGGCCACGGGCCTTTTTTTCGGGCTCTATTTTCTCGCCGTCAAAGCGGCGCGCCGCGCCCATTCGGCGGCGCGCGTCACCTTCACCGCGACGCTGGTCACCGCCGTCCTGCTGCTCATCGTCGCGCTGGCGCTCGAACCGACGATCCTGCCTCATAGTCTGGGCGGGATCGCCGCGCTCTGCGCCATGGCCTGGATCAGCCACGCCGGCGGCCAGGGTCTGCTGTCGATCGCGCTTGGACGGCTGCCGGCGGCTTTTTCTTCGCTGGTCATATTTCTCGAGGCGATCGCGGCGGCGGGTTTCGCCTTTCTGTTCCTGGGCGAGCCGGTGTCGCTCGTCCAGGCCATCGGCGGGCTGGCGATTCTCGCTGGCATTTTTGTGGCGCGGCCGCGATGACGCGCCAAAGCGGCGCCTTCAGGCCTTCGCCGGGCCAAATGGTTGACAGGCGAGGCTTGCCGACGATTATGGCGCGCGGGATGGCGACGCGAAGGCTCATGCGGCGAAAATCGATTCTCACGCTGGCGCTCGCGCTTGCAGCCGCTCCGCTCATCGCCGGTCCGGCGCGCGCCGATTTCCGCATGTGCAATCTCACCCCCAGCCGCGTCAGCGTCGCGCTGGCCTATACCGACGGCCAGGCCTGGGTCAGCGAGGGCTGGTGGAATCTCAAGCCGTCGGATTGCGACACCTTGCTGCGCGGCTCGCTGGCGGCGCAGTTCTATTACGTCTATGCGATGGACGAGCGCGGCGGCGAGTGGAAGGGCAAGGCCTTCATGTGCACCAGCGACCGCGAGTTCAAGATCGACGGAAGGCAGGATTGTTTCGTGCGCGGTTTTGACCGCACTGGATTCTTCGAGGTCGACACCGGCAAGGACGCCAAGAACTGGACCGTCCAGCTTACCGACCCGACCAATCCTTGAAGGCTTGCCTTCGCCGCGCCCTGTCGCGCGCGACAAATTATATCGTGGTCGCGCCGCTCCGCGCGCCGCGCATGAATTGAGGGAAAGAGAGGACGCTCGTGATCCGTCGCAGCCGCCGCATCAAGATCATCGCCACGCTCGGGCCGGCTTCGGCCTCGCGCGCCGTGGTCGCCGAGCTGTTCAAGGCGGGAGCGGATGTGTTCCGCATCAATATGAGCCACGCCTCCCATGACGCGATGCGCGAGCGCATCGCCATGATCCGCTCGATCGAAGAGGAATTTGACCGGCCGATCGCCATTCTCGTCGATCTGCAAGGACCCAAGCTGAGGGTCGGCGAATTCGGCGACGGCGCCGTCCACTTGCGCAAGGGCGACGCCTTTACGCTCGACGCCAATCCGGCGCATGGCGATCTTTCGCGCGTCTATCTTCCTCATCCTGAGATTCTCGGCGCGCTTCTGCCCGGCCATCGCATCCTGATCGACGACGGCAAAGTGCTGCTGCGCGTCGTCAAGGTCGCGCCCGGCCGGGCCGACACAGTGGTCGAAGTCGCCGGCAAGGTTTCCAACAAGAAGGGCGTCAGCCTGCCCGACACGACGATCCCGACTTCGGC
>SSMV01000018.1 GCA_004799435.1 Bradyrhizobium sp. | reverse complement strand
CGATCACGATCAACTCGTAATCATCGCCGCCCGTGACAGCGGCCTCGAATAGCGCAGGTTCGACGGCGATCGCCGCCGCGGCGGCGGGCGACAGCGGCGTGCGGGCAAGCTCAATGCGGGCGGAGACGCCGCTGACGCGCAGCAGTTTCGTCAGATCGCCGACGAGACCGTCGGACACATCCATGCTGGCGTTGGCGAAACGCGCCAGCGCCGGCGCAAGCGCCAGGCGCGGCTGCGGCAGCAGATAGCGATCGATGAGAAAGCTGCGATGGGCTTCAGCGATCACCAGCCGTTCGCCGCGTCGCAGCCGCAAGCCGAGCGCAGCGTCGCCGATCGAGCCGGTGACATACATCGCATCCCCGGCGCGCGCGCCGGAACGGGCGACGAAGCGGCCCGGCGCAACGGCGCCGAAGGCGGTGATGGCGAGGGTCAATGGACCGGGGGTTCTCACAGTGTCGCCGCCGAGCAGCGGACAGGAATAGGCGGAAGCGTCATCGCCAAGGCCGGCGGCGAAGGCTTCAAGCCAGTCCGCCGTCCAATCGGCGGGCAACGCCAGATCGAGGACGAACCCGAGGGGCGCAGCGCCTTTGGCGGCGAGATCGGAGAGATTGACCCTCAGCGCCTTGCGGGCGATCGCGCCCGGCGGATCGTCGGCGAAGAAATGAACGCCAGCGACCAGAGCGTCGGTCGTGACGACGAGTTCACGCCCCGCTGGCGGGCGGATCAGCGCGGCGTCGTCGCGCAGACCGAGCCCGGCCAGGCCGGCCAGCGGAGCGAAATAGCGGGCGATGAGATCGTCTTCGCCGGGACGAGGCGCCACGAACTAAGACCCCCGCTCGTCGCGCGCGACATCTTCCGCGCCAGGCAACCGGATTTCGCTATAGCGCGGCCGGATCATGTCTCCCGCCGCGAGAAGCGCACTGCGCGCGACGAGCGCCTGCATGCGCACCATGACGATCTCGACCTCGTTGTCCGAAATCGGCAGGTTCATTTCGTCCAGCACGTCACAGGCAATCCTCGCGACCTTCAGCCAGCGAATGCGGGTGTGCGACAGGATCGCCGCGTCGAGTTCGTCGTTGTCCATGCAGCTGCTCCGATCGCGTCGGGAGGCCCGCAGTACGGCATGACAAGTTGCATAACCGCCCCCGGCCCCCTAAACAACCGCCGCGACCGGCCGAGGAGCCTTTCGTTGACCGACGCCTTCAAACCCCGATCCGAATTCCTGCGCGTGCTGACCGAACGCGGTTATATCCATCAATGTTCGGACCTCGCCGGCCTCGACGCCAAGGCGGCGAGCGGATCGCTCGCCGCCTATATCGGCTTCGATTGCACCGCGCCGTCGCTGCATGTCGGCTCGCTGCTGCAGATCATGATGCTGCACTGGCTGCAGCAGACCGGCGGCCGGCCCTTAGCGCTGATGGGCGGCGGAACGACGATGGTCGGCGATCCGTCGGGCAAGGACGAGAGCCGCAAGCTGCTCACCGTCGAGCAGATCGAAGCCAATAAGGCGGGCATCCGTAAAGTCTTCGACCGCTTCATCCGCTTCGGCGACAGCAAGCAGGATGCGGCGATGCCCGACAACGCTGAGTGGCTCGCCAAGCTCAATTACATCGAGTTTCTTCGCGATGTCGGCCGGCATTTCTCGGTCAATCGCATGCTGGCGATGGATTCGGTGAAAACGCGCCTCGCCCGCGAACACGAGTTGTCGTTCCTCGAATTCAACTACATGTGCCTGCAGGCCTATGACTTCGTCGAACTCAACCGCCGCTACGGCTGTGTCCTGCAGATGGGCGGCTCCGATCAATGGGGCAACATCATCACCGGCCTCGATCTCGGCCGCCGACTGGGAACCGAGCAACTCTACGCGCTGACCTCGCCGCTAATCGCCACCGCCTCGGGCGCCAAAATGGGCAAGACGGCGGCCGGCGCGATTTGGCTCGATCCGGCGATGCTGTCGCCCTATGACTATTGGCAGTTCTGGCGCAACAGCGAAGACGCCGACGTCGAACGCTTCCTGAAGCTCTTCACCCGCCTGCCGCTCGACGAGATCGCCAGGCTCGCCGCGCTCGGCGGCGCCGAGATCAATGAGGCGAAGAAAACGCTGGCCAGTGAGGCGACCGCGCTGCTGCATGGGCGGGACGCGGCGGAAGCCTCCGCGGCGACCGCCCGCCAGACCTTCGAAGAAGGCGCGCTCGCCGACACGCTGCCGAGCGTCGAGATTCCCGCAGCGGAATTTGGTGAGGGCCTCGGCGCGCTTTCCGCCTTCGTGCGCGCCGGGCTTGTCGCTTCAACTGGCGAAGCGCGCCGCCAGATTCGCGGCGGCGGCCTCAAGGTCAATGACGTCGCGGTCACCGACGAGCGCGCCGCGATCGGCCGCGACGCGCTGACCGCGTCTGGCGTGGTCAAGCTGTCGCTCGGCCGCAAGAAACACGTCCTGCTGCGCGTCGTCTGAGATCGATCACCGCATGATGCTGCGCGGCGCGCTCGATTGATCGCCCGGCGGCGGCGGCGGAGTCGTGCCGTCCACCGCGCCGAAAATCTTGCGCAGGATGCCGGGCGTCATCGCCGACAACGGATTGACATTGAGCGTCGGCCCGCTCACCGGGCCGACGATGCGATAATTGACGCCGAAAATGCCCTCATGGTCGCCGCCGCCAAGCAACTGGCCGAAGACCGGAATATGGGTGATGAGATTATTGACCTGATAGGCGGGGACGAATGTGCCGTTAAGGTCGACATGGTCATGGGCGAAGTCGATGTAGCCCGAGGTCGTGAGGCCGATGCGCACGTTGAAAATCAGCGCCTCATAGAGATCGAGACGTCCGGGCGTGCGCGAGAAGCGCGCCGAGAGCGTATCGAAATGCGTGTCATTGGCGCCGAGCGGCGGCGTCGAATCGACCTTCCCGTCGACCGGCGCCTGTCCGGCGGCGGCGAGCCGTCGCAACGCCGCTTCGTCGCGCAGGTCAAAATCTGAAATTTGAGCGACGCCCTGGCCGCCGCTGGCGTCCTGGCGCAGCGTGAGATCCAGCGTCCCGCCCTGCATGTGATTATAGATATCGAGGAAGCGCGCCAGCGCGCCGGCGTCGGTCACCTTCGCATGAAGGACGGACTGGTCGTCCTGCTGGGCGGAAAAGACGCCGTCGCCAATCCGCGCCTTGGCCTGCATCGAGCGCATCGCGCCGCCGCGCCAGACGCCGTCCATCTCAAAATCCTTGAGCGACTGTGGGCCGGCGCCGACCACATTGGCGATCTTGACGTCGACATCGACATCCTTGCCGGCGCTGGGCGGACCGCCCGCCCCAAGGAAGCCCTTGATCAGCCCGCGCGCATCCAGCGCGACGCCGCGCACGGTCGCCTTGACCGCGCTTGGCGTGTCCTGGACATCGACGCGCAATTCGTCGCCGGACGAAAGCTTGAGCTGCGTCAGTTTCGCCGACTCCAATCCGCCGTCCGAATTGAACTGGGCGTCGCCGCGGGCCGAAACGGCGCCGGCGTCGACGACGATCGCCGTCGTTGCGCCGCCATCGTCGGTGGTCTTGACGCTGAATGTCGCCTTGCCCGGCTTGCCGGCCGGCTTGAGCATTCCGGTTTGCGGACTTTCGATCGAAGCGCGCGCGAGATCGACTTCGATCTCCGCGCTGCCTTTCGACAGCGGCGCTTTCAGGCGAATCGGCGTGGGACCGCCAATCAGGGCTGAGATGGGGATACCGAGCTTGGCGCGGGCCGCGCCGTCGAGCGTGAAGGTCATGACGATCGCGCCTTCGTCACTCGCCCCTTTGGTCACATCGAGCGCGACCGGCGTCCCGTAGATTTGCCCCTGGCCGGAAATCTTCAGAGCGCCATGATCGGCGTTGACCGTCAGAGCGCCCTGATCCAGCTTTTCGCCGGCCAGAAAGCGATCGACCTTGAGATTGGACAGCGTTCCTTGCGCGCGGAACTGTTGGTCCTCAGGCTTGACGCCCTTGCCGAGCTTGAGATCGATCGCAAGAATCCCGTCAAACTGTCCTTTGACCGTCGCTGGATCGAAGGCGAAGCCGACATAGCGCTTGAGCGCATCGCGGCTGAGCAGATCGGCGAGCGCGTCGGCGGAGCCCTGGAGACGCGCGCTCGCTTCGGCTGGCACGATGGCGGCCGGCGCTGTGTCGGGAACGCGATAGACGATGTCGGACGCCAGAATGCGCCGCGCCGGCGACAATTCGATCGCGCCATTCTTGGCGCTGGCGGTGAATTGTCGCCCGGTGATCAGGCCGGTGGCGTCGGTGACCTGGAGCGGCGGCATGCCGGGCAGCAAATCGGCGGCGACGTCGCGGGCGGAAAATTCCCCGCGCACGCTGTCGGCGGGCACGGCATGTTTATGGGCGGCGGCGTCAAAGGCGGCGGCGTCCCAGTCGACTTTCATCGAAGCCGACAGCAATTGGCCGCCGTGGAGATGCTGGATGCACCAGGCGCGCGCGTCGGCGTTGATGAAGCTCGGCCATAGCCGCAGCACATCGGCGAGTACGCTCGGCCCAACGCGAAGGTTCATCTTCAACGTCGCGCCGCCCGGCGCATTGGCGGTCTCCGCGCTCGCTTCCCCGGTGACGGTCGGACCCTGCAGGGCCAGCCGATCGAGGACGAAACGGCCCTGCCCCGCGTAGAAATGCGCGTCGAATGTCGCCTTGTCGAATTTGATCGGCAATTCGCCCGGACGCTCCGCCGCGAAGACCGTATCGCTCGACTCGAAGTGACTGACCCAGGCCGGCTCGGCGTGGCTGGGCGGCGCCGCCCAGCCGGCGGCGAATATATGCGTCGCACCGGAGAGCAATTGCAGATTGTCGAAACGATAGCGCCCGGCGGCGGCGTCCCAGACAACGTCGCCGGTCGCTTCATCGACGAGGAAGGGTTCGTGGTCGGGATCGTCGAGTTTGAAATAGCCGGCGCCCAGCGTGAAGCGGCCTTGCAGATTTTCGATCGCGGAATTGGCGCCCAGCTTCGCCTCAAGACGGAACGAGATCGGCATATCCGCTTCGAAGGGCGGCCGATTGGCGTTGAACAGGCGGATGTCGTCATAGTCCAGATCATGCGCGACGAGCGACACTGTGCGTTCGGGAGCGTTGCGCGCGCGCGCTTCCGCGCTCCAGCGCCCCTGTGGCCCCCTGGCTTCGACGGCGATCGCCGCCGTTCCGGCGTCCTTGGCGAAGGTCAGTTTGAAATCATCGTAGACCGTGCGCTTGTCCAGGGCCTCGTTGAGCACCTCGAGATGGCCGTGGGTGAGGTCAACCCGATCGAGCGACTGGCTCGCCCCGGTCATCGCGTCGATCAGGCCGATGGCGACGAGGCCAAAATCCGGCCCAGCCGTCGACTCCGCGCCGGGGGGTGTCGGCGCCGGCAATTCGATGGTCGCCGTGTCGGCGTCGGCTGCGGCGGCGATCGACAGCGCGCCGTCGGGCCGCACCCTGAGACGCAGATCGAGCCCGTCGAGATCGAGCTGCTTCACCTTGATCGTGAACTGCAGCAGCGACCAGACATCGAGCCCGACCCGCCCGCCGGGCGCGGAAAGCACGGCGCGACCGGCCTGATCGTGGATCGAGATGCTGCTGAAGGCGAAGGCGAGGCCGCCCTCGCCGCGCGCGATGGAAGTCTTCCCGATCGACACCGCGTAGCGCGGTCCCAGCCGCTCCTGCAGGCTCTGCTCGATGCGCGGATTGAGGCTTCTCAGATTGATGGGGCCGACAGCGTAAAGATAGCCGACCGCTCCCACCGCAATCGTCGCCGCCAGCAAAACGAAGGTCGCGACGCCAACAAAAATGCGATGTCCATTGCGGCTAAGGCCCAGCCGGCGACGGCGCGCCGGCGTGTGGCCGCCGCCGCTGTGCAGCAGATGCTGAATTGCCGCCCGCGCCTTGGACCGCGTCATGGCTTCGATATCGCCGACCAACCCTCGCCGCTCTCCGCTCGTTTAACCCGTCGCGCGATGGGGCGGGGATCGCCTTGCCGGCGGGGTCCGCTGCCCCGCCCCGGCGAACCGCCTTCGTCCGCACATGGTAAATCGTCCCTATCGTCAAGGTCTTGAACCGGTCGATGGCGGAGGTCAATGTGACCCTCCGGTCGCCGGTTCGATTTGCGCGACACATCGCCGAAGAAGATGGCCCAAACGAGGTGGAAATGGTGGCAAATCTGACGATTGGCGACCCGGCCCCCGATTTCGATCTGCCGACCGACGGGGGTGGGAGGCTGCGCCTGTCGCAATTGCGCGGCGTGCTCGTCGTCTTTTTCTATCCGAAGGACGACACCAAGGCCTGCACGTCCGAAGCGATCGCCTTCAATCGGCTGGCGCCCCAATTCGCCGCCGCCGGGGCGACGATCATCGGCATCTCGCCCGACAGCGTTTCGAGCCATGCCGCCTTCAAACGCAAGCACGGCCTCGATCTCACGCTGCTGGCCGACCCGGACCATACCGCCATCGACGCCTATGACGTCTGGCGCGAAAAGAGCATGTATGGGCGCAAATACATGGGCGTTGAGCGTAGCACCGCGATTGTCGGCGCCGATGGACGCATCGCCCAGCTGCGGCGCAAAGTCAGGGTGACGCGCCACGCCGAACAGACGCTCGCCGCCGTCCGGGCGCTGCAAACCGCGTTTGCCAAGCATTAACCCTAATAGGTTGTAATCGCGCTGTCGAAAGCCCCGCCCCGGGGTTGGAGCGGTTTGCGCATGTCGTTGCGAGATTTGCGTGCGGGGCCAGCGCCGGTCCGGACACAGTTCTACGTCTCCCGCGCGCGCGGCGAGGCGATCCGGACGATCAGCGTGCGTCCGTTCGCGCTGTGGTCGCTGGCCGCTTTGTTCGCCTTGTCGCTCCTCTGGGCGGGCGCGGCGACGGTTTTTCTTGCCTTTCACGACGACATGCTAGGCGCGCTCGCCGCGCGCCAGGCTGACCTGCAATACGCCTATGAGGATCGCCTCGCCGACGCACGCGCCGAACTCGACCGCGTCGCCGGCCGGCAATTGCTCGACCAGAGCTCCTTCGAGGGCAAGCTCCACGATCTCCTGTCGCGTCAGGCGCGGCTGGAGCAGCGCAGCGCCATTGTCGCCGCGCTTGCCGAACAGACAACCCGCAGCCTTGCCGTCGCCGGGCCGCGCGTCCCACTGGCTGCGGTCGCCAAACCGCCGAGCCCGGCGCTGTCGGCGATCACCGCGGCGAGCCCGCTCGGCCCTTCCGACACGGTCGGCGCGACGACCGCTCGCGCATTCGCCCCCGGCGAGCCCGCCGCCGAAGCGGGACCGCCCAGACCCAAGCCACTCTACGATCAGCCTGCCGCCGCCCCGCCGGGGCCGCAGGCGGCAATCGAAAAAGATGCCGGCGCCGATCTTCTCGCCGCCGCCGACAATTCCGAACTTGGAACATCGGCGCGTATCGGCCTGCTCGCCCTTTCGCTCGACCGTCTCGAACGCAGTCAGTCGAGGGCGCTCGGCGCCATCGACGAGGACGCGCGCGCCGCCGCCGCGCGGCTCATGGCGGTCGTGACACGCACCGGGCTCGACGCCGACACGCTTGCTCCGCCCGCTCTCGCCAGAGGCGGCGTCGGCGGTCCCTATATTCCGCTCACCGTCGATCCCGGCGCGCCTGGCTTCGACAAGGCGCTGGCCAGCGCCGCGCGCGACGTCGATCAGATCGATCGGCTGAGCCGCATCCTGCCGATTCTGCCGGTGCGCGCGCCACTGATCGGTGAGGCTTCGGTCTCCTCGCCCTTCGGCTATCGGCGCGATCCCTTCCTTGGCCTCGCCGAGCTTCATCCCGGCGTCGATCTCGTCCAGGACTATGGCGCCGAAGTCCACGCCACCGCCGCCGGCCGCGTCACGCATGCCGGGCCGATGGGCGGTTATGGCGACATGGTCGAGATCGACCACGGCAACGGCCTCGTCACCCGCTACGGCCATCTGTCGGAAATTCTGGTCGCCGAGGGTCAACAGGTGTCGCCCTCGATCGTGCTCGGGCGCATTGGCTCTACCGGCCGCTCGACCGGACCGCATCTCCATTATGAAGTGCGCGTCGATGGCGAACCCGTCGACCCGGAGCGCTTCCTCCAGGCCGGCGCGTCCCTATAACTGACGCCCCCGCGGTCGTCGGCCCTACGTCCTGACTTTCTCCACCTTGGGCGCGCGCAGCCGCGCGACATCCGGCACGCCCTTGCCGAGCAGCGGGCGGAGATAGTCGAAGAACTTCGGCGTGACGTCATTGCCGGCCGGCGCGATCAGATCGTCTTCCATGACGCGCGTCTTGCCGGCCACCATCTCCAGCGGGATTAGCGGATAATCGACCCCATAGTCGGCGACGCGGCGGATCGCCACCGAACCGTTCTGGCCGCCCCACATCGCATATTGCACCGCCTTCTCGCCGACCTCGCGCGCTTCGCGCTGATCGACATCGGAGACGCAGCCGACGAAGGAGCGCTGCAGATAGCCGAACGTGTCGCCGCGCACGCGTTTAATGCCGAGCTTGTTCTTGACCTCTTCACACAGGAGATCGGCGAGCGCGCCGGTGCCCGAAAGCTGCACATTGCCGTGAGCGTCTTTCTCCACCGCGCCGGCGAGTCTGGTGATGATCGCCTCGCCCTTTTCATCGTGAATGCCTTCGGAGGCGGCGATGACGCAGCGGCCGTGTTTCTCGAATGTCGCCTTCACGTCGGCGAGGAACCTGTCGATGACGAAAGTGCGCTCGGGCATATAGATCAGATGCGGCCCGTCGCCGGGGAAGCGACGAGCCAGCGCCGAAGCGGCGGTGAGAAAGCCGGCGTGGCGGCCCATGATCACCGCGCAATAGACGCCCTTGAGCGCGAGATTGTCGAGATTGGCGCCCATGAAGGCCTGCGTCACGAAGCGCGCGGCGGAGGGAAAGCCCGGCGTGTGATCGAAGCCGACGAGATCATTGTCGATCGTCTTGGGGATATGGATCGCGCGCAGCGCGTGTCCGCCCTTCTTTGCTTCCTCGGCGACGATGCGCACCGTGTCGGAGGAATCATTGCCGCCGATGTAGCAGAACGTGTCGATCTGATGCGCCTTGAGAACCTTGAAGATCTCCTGGCAATATTTGACGTCGGGCTTGTCGCGGGTCGAACCAAGCGCGGCCGCCGGCGTCGCGGCGACCGCTTCGAGATTGGCGGTCGTCTCCTGCGACAGATCGATCAGATCCTCTTCGATGATGCCGCGCACCCCGCGCGCCGCCCCATAGACGCGGGCGATGTCGGAAAACCGCCGCGCCTCCAGCGCGACGCCGACCAGCGACTGATTGATCACCGCGGTCGGACCGCCCCCCTGCGCGACGAGAATTCTGTGCGACATTCTACGGTCTCCTCAAACGACTTCCGCCCGACCAAACGGCCGGCGCCCCTTCGCCAGCCCTGCCTTTAGGGCGAGGCTGCGCGACCGGCAAGCGCCGAAGTCAATTCGCTGCGGGGCGATATCCCGCCTTCGGCAAATGCTTGACCATGCTTGGGGCCAAACTACAGTCCGCCGACGAAGGTCGCGGCGGCGGACCGTAAACCGCTCGTTCAACTGCGGCTCGGCGCAAGCGCCGGTGGGCAAGCGCCGATGGGGAGGCGTCATTGGACGGTTTGATCGTTCTGCTGGCGCTCGCCGCGATTGCGGTCTTCATTCTCGGACCGGTCGGATTCTTCGTCGCGATCGGCCACGGCGGCCGCCTTCGCGCCCTCGAAGCGACGCTCGCCGAGCTCCGGGGACGGCTTGTCGAAGCGGAGCGCCGGTTCGCCGCCGGCGTTGAAGCGCCAGCCGAACGCGCGCCCGAGGCGGATGTCGCGCGCTTTGAGGGGGCCGAAGAACCGCCGCCGGCCGTTTCCTCGATTGCGCCGTTGCCGGCGATCGCAGGCGCTGAGGCGCCGCAGCCGGTCGAGGCGCCCGAGCCGCCGGCAGAACCGGCTTCACCGCCGGCACCGCCCCCTCCCTCGCCGCCTCGCGCGTCGCTCGAAGAACGCCTCGGAGCGCGCTGGACTGTCTGGGTCGGCGCCATCGCGGTCGGGCTGGGAGCGCTGCTGCTCGTTCGTTATTCGATTGAGCAAGGCTTTTTCGGCCCTGCGGCGCGGGTCGGCCTCGGCCTCGCGCTGGCCATCGTTCTGCTCGGGCTTGGCGAGCGCTTGCGTCGCGGCGAGAGCGCGCCGCCCGCTATGGGTTCGGCGGCGTGGGCCAATGCCCCCGCGGCGTTGACCGGCGCGGGCATAGTCGCCGCCTTCGGCAGCGTCTACGCGGCGCACGCGCTCTACGGCTTCATCGGCGCGACACCGGCGTTCCTCGCCCTCGGCGGTCTTGGCCTAGCGGCGCTGGCGCTCGCCTCCCTGCACGGGCCGGCGCTTGCCGGTCTAGGCCTCATCGGCGCGGAAGCCGCGCCTCTGCTCGTCTCCTCCGATCACCCCTCGCCGTGGCCGGTCGTGATCTACCTGCTGCCGGTCGCCGCCGCGGCCTATGGGCTGGCGTTGCTGCGCGGCTGGTTGTGGCTGGCGCTAGCGACCGCCGCCGGCGGCCTCGTCTGGGTCTTCCTGCTATCGGGCCAGGCCCACAGCGCCCAATTGGTCGATGTCTATCACGCCATGCTCGCCGTGTTGGTTTCGCAGACCACGCTGGCGGCTGCCTTCATGGCGGTCGCGCCTCACCGCGGCGGCGCCGACGGGCAAGCCGGCTTCGATCGACCGGCTAGCGGCGTCCTCGCCGCCTTTTCGGCGCTTGCCGTGCTCGCGCTCGTCCAGCCTGCCAACGCCTTCGCCTTCGACCCATGGTGGATCGTCGCCGCCGCTCTGTTTGTCGCCGTTCTGGCGATCGCCGGCGCACTCGCAGCGCCGGTCGCCGCCGCCTTGGCGCTCGCCGGAGCGGCGACGCTCGCGGTCCTCGCCATCTGGCCGGCCGCCGATCCAGCCCGCGCGCTTGATCTCGCCGCGCTGGTCGCCCACTGGCGCTGGCCGCCGCCGCTCGGCGTGGCGGACTTCGTGATCTTCGCCCTGATCGCAGCGCTGGGCGTTGCGACGCTGGCCGCCGGACGGCTGTTTGAAGGTCGGCGCCTGAGCGAACCGCCTGCCGTCTTCTACGCCGGCGCGGCGGGCCTGACGCCGCTCGGCGCGATCCTGATCGCCGACGCGCGGATCGCCGACGGCGCGCAGTCGATCGGCTTTGCCGGCGCCGCCTGTGGGCTCGCCGTGCTCTACGCGCTGGCGGCGTCGCAGTTCCAGCGCCGCCTGGCGCAGGACGAATTTCCAGCGACGCGGCTCGGCCTCGGCGCGCTCGCCTCTGCGACAATCGCGTCTCTTGCCGCCGGCCTCGTTTTCGCGCTCGACGGCGGCGCGCTCACCGTCTCGCTCGCCCTCGCCGCGCTGGCGACAGCCTATGTCTCAACTCGGCTCGGCATTCCCGCGCTCCGATGGTGCGTGGCCGGGTTCGGCGTCGCCGTCGCGGCGCGGCTCGCCTGGGAGCCCCGCATCGTCGGCGCGGCGCTGTCGCCGACGCCGATCTTCAACGGGCTGCTCTATGGCTACGGCGTTCCGGCGCTGGCCTTCGGCTTCGCCGGGCGACTGCTGCGGCGCGAGCGCGAGGATACGCCGGCGCGCGTCGCCGACGCGCTGGCGGTTTTGTTCTCGGCCTTTCTCGTCTTTTTCGAGATTCGCCACGCAACCAACGGCGGCGACCCGTTCACGCGCGGCTCTGGCCTGGTCGAAGAGGGCCTGATGGCAGTGTCGTCTTTCGGCTTTGCCCTGGTGCTGACGCGGCTCGACTCGGCGCGCGCCAATGCGGTCTTTCGCTTGGCTTCGCTCGCCGCCGGCCCGCTCGGCGCCGGCATCGCCGTAGTCGCGTTGCTGCTGCGCTGGAATCCGTTTCTCGACGGCGTGGCGATCGAAGGCGGCGCCTGGATCAACACGCTCCTGCTTGGCTACGCCCTGCCGGCGGCGCTCGCGGCCGCGCTGGCGCTGGCGGCGCGGCGCGTGCGACCCCCCTGGTACTGGGGCGGCGCTGCGATCGCCGCCACGGCGCTCGGCGCGGCCTATGTCTTCCTTGAGTTGCGCGCGCTTTTCCACGGCGCGCTTATCGGCGCCGACCAGGGCTTTACCCTCGCCGAGCTCGGCCTCGACGCCGCCGCGCCGCTGGCGCTCGCCGTCATGCTCGACGCTGTTCAGGCGCCGCTCGACCGCAGCGGGCGAATCCTGAAGGGGCTCTTCGCGCTGAGCGCGATTGCCGGCCTCCTCGGACTCGCTCTTGCGGAAAACCCGCTTTTGACCGATGCGCCGATCGCCGGCGGCGCCGCGATCAACGCGCTGATCGTCGCCTATGCGCTGCCGGCCGCGCTAACCGCCTGGCTTGGCAGCCGGCTCAACTCGGCGCCGATGCGGGTGGCGGCGATCTTGTGGTTCTTCGCCTATGTCAGCCTCGAGACGCGCCGCGCCTTCCATGGCGCGGCGATCGGTGAAACAGCGGGTTTGACCGACACGGAGGTCTATACATTTTCGGCCGTTTGGTTGGCGCTCGGTCTGGCGCTACTCGCCTATGGCGTCGTGCGCGGATCGCGCGAGGCGCGCTACGCCTCGGCCTTCTTCGTGGTTGCGACGACGCTCAAAGTCTTCACCTACGACCTCTCTGGGTTAGAGGGGGCGCTGCGGGCCTTCTCCTTCATCGGGCTCGGTCTGGCGCTGATCGCGATCGGGCTCGTCTATCAGAAGCTCGTCTTCGCGTCGCCGCGGGCTGCCGCCCCGGCGATCGACCCGGCCCCGAATTAAACCGGGCGGCGTCGCCGCCGAATCGTCGCCAGCCGGTTAGAGGCAGACGCGCTTGCAGTCGCGCTGCTTGCAGGCGCCAACCTCCATCCACTCGCCGGTGGAGAGGCACAATTCGATCTCGCAAGCCTTGGTCGGCGCGCAACTCGTGTAGCAATAGTCGCTCGGCTTATAGGCGACGTCGTGCAGATAGCAGACCTTCGGCGGCGAATTATGGGGCGTGCGCTGGTGCGCGAAAGCCTCACCCGAGAGCACGACCAGGCAAATCATCGCCGCAAGCCCCAGTCTCGCCATGCCGAACTCCCAAATATCGAAGCGTTGAGCATCCTAACGCGCGCGCCGTCGATTGGGAAACGGCTTTCGCTGCGCTGCGGGAATTGGTCCGGCGGCTTGCCTTTCGCCTGTCCCTCCCCCAACATTGTCGCCGACTCGCCGCGCGGCAGGACAAAACCCGCCGCAGACGGACGAGCGATTGGAGGGGGAGTTAGCTTATGGGCATTCTTTCGTGGCTCGTGCTCGGCCTTATCGCCGGGTTCATTGGCAGCAAGCTGGTCAACAAGACCGGTTCCGGCCTCATCATGGACATTGTGCTCGGCGTTGTCGGCGCGCT
>SSMV01000179.1 GCA_004799435.1 Bradyrhizobium sp. | reverse complement strand
AAAGGTCTTGGCTCCGCCCTGTGAGACGCGGCAACCAAAGCCGGGCAGGGCGGTATCCCAAAAGTCGACAGTGCCTTTCAGCGGAGGTTTGAAAGACCGCAGGTGAGCATCGGAAAGTGAAATCTGTGGCACCGCTTTGGCACTCCAGAGGGCTGGGGTAGCATGGATGCCACGTAGCACTATGCAGCGCGTGAGGCAAGAGAAACATGGTGCTTGCAGGGATAGTGTTGCGCTACGGTCGCTATGGAAAAGTGAAAAACTCGGTCTCCAAAACCGGGGGTTGGGGGTTCGAGTCCCTCCTCTCCTGCCAGCTCCTGACCGACACTCCTAAGCAAACCACCCTATTGCTGACTCTGGCCGCCGCGCGACTGTCGATGTCGATATTGTCCAAAGCGAGACGGGGAGTTTCGCCGAATGGAAATAGGGCTTAGCCTTTCGGGTGGAGGAATTCGCGCCGCCGCGTTCCACTTGGGGGTACTGCGACGGCTCGCTGACGAAAATCTGCTTGAGGCGGTCAGTCAGCTCTCGACCGTTTCCGGTGGAAGTTTGGTCGCCGCCGCGATCTTTTCCCGCGCCAAAATGCAATGGCCGAGTTCGGCCGCGTATCGCGCAAACCTCTTCTTCGAGTTGCGGCGTCTCCTTACGTCCACGGATTTGTTTAGTCTCAGGGCAATTGGCTGGAGAGGTCTCTGCCGTTTCAATCATAAGCTGCTAACCGAACGCGCTCGGGTGCTCGCCGAATTCCTTGCAGAGCGTTGGGGCGTCGATGGCGCGATCAGAGACCTTCCAGACCGGCCAGTTTGGTGGATCAACGCCACATGTTTTGAGACCGGCAAGAACTGGCGGTTTGGCAAACGTGAGATGGGTGATTGGCAGTTCGGCCGCCACTATGACCCGCCTTTCCGATTGGCTGAGGCCGCAGCAGCGTCGGCCGCAGTTCCTTACGCTATCGGCGCGCTAATTCTGCAACTCCCGGCCGAAGGATGGTACAGAACCGATCCTGCGACTCGTCGGCCGATAGAAAAGCGCTCTCCTCCGAGAACTTCCGTGCGTCTTTGGGACGGCGGCGCGTATGAAAATCTAGGGCTCGAAAGCCTATATAAGCCGCAGCAAGGTCTGCTGGGCTGCGACTTCCTCATCTGCAGCGACGCCTCGGGTCCACTATCCGATACGCAAGAATCTCCGCTGACGGCTTTGGCAAAGGGACACTTGGCTTCTCCGCGACTCTTTGACATCTGCAGCGACCAGATTAGGTCACTCAGGACACGGATGTTTATGGCGTCGCTGACTAATGGAAGCGTGAGTGGTGCGTTGCTCCGCATGGGAAATTCAGTACGCGACGTCGACATGAAAGCAGGGCGTTTGCGGGCCCCCGAGACCTACGACGCGTTTCAGGCGGACAGCGATGTGGTGCTCGCGCTCACCCATCCGACCGATCTTGCCGCCATTTCGGAAGACGCTTTCGACCGAATTTGTCGTCACGGCTATGAGGTCGCCGACGCCATCCTCACAACACACTCTCCCGACCGCTTTCCGAAGTCGTTCGCATGGCATGCCGCTTGATCTTGGAGCCATGCTTCGAGCTGCGCGCTTAAAGTCTCCGATAAGCAGGCGTAGACGAGTACAGTTGTCGGATAGTGTCAGCGTTGTACGACAGGAGCTTTGCTTTTTTTGAAGTGAAGTCGTATTCGGACGACACCTTGGTCGATCCTGCTATGAGGTTTGTCGCGCGGAACGCCCCGGTGTGGTCGCCGATCGATCGGATGACGACATCCCCAGTCTTGGTCGTCATCAACTTCACGCCCTGCTCATAAAGCAATTTCCGGATTTCGTCTGCCGGATGATCATACTGGTTATCGTGATCCGAGGAGCAAATCGCCAATTTCGGCTCAAGATGTTCAAGAAGTTGCCTGTTCGTAAAACCATTGTCTGCGCCGTGATGTGCAAGGATCATCACGTCGACCTCGCGGCGAAGATATTTATCCCTTCTCAGCCGCGCCGATAGGTTATCGCTTTCGACATCGCCGAGACTGAGGACGTTGAAGCTCCCCTCGCGGAAAAGCTCCACCGTGGAGTTGTTGTTCGCGCAATCCGGGTCGATCCAGCGCGGGTGGTAGAGGACGTTTTTGAACGCCAGCGTTTCCGCAATGTCCAAACCTGCGATATATTCAGGCGTTATGAATTGCAGATTGACCGCACGGTTCGACGTGCGCTTTGCCGCTTCATAACGCTGGATGATCCGACGGCAATCCTTGCCGCTGTCAGAGGACGGTTCGTAGCCCGGACACTCGATCGTAGCCGGCTGCAGCGTCTCGAGGAGCACCGGCAGCTCGTTGGGCGAGCAGTGATCGGTATCCCAACTTGTAATGTGCAGCCGACTGATGGTTTCCATGCCGCAAGTCGCCATTTCGTTCGCGACCGACGGGAGGTTGGTGTCGTTCAGCCTCGCCTCGATCAGCGTGAAGTGGCCGTCCGCGAAGTGCGAGAACGAGGAGCCGGCGCAGCCGAGCTGATAGGCGCGAAATCGCGTGGTGACGGGCTTCACGGCATTCCCCAGCGCCGAAACTCGCAGAGATATGGTGACGCGAACACACCTCCACAAGGAATCCGTGGCTTGCTGCTTGTCCGATTTTGAACCCCGACTCGGTTGGCCAAAGCGTGGGACATTTACATGCGGAAGCTCTCGGGAGGCCGGTGTCGGACTTTTAGTCTCACTCTCTAGCAAGTGTCGGATTTTGAAAGATTATATTGTCCGGTCTCGTGCCAGGGTACCCTGTTCTTGTGCAATCCCGCCTGTGGCGATACTGCCCACGGCCTTCCTCTCGTCGCGGACTCCCGCGTCAATCGGGAAGTCCGGCCCCCTGTCATATTTTACTTGGCGGCGACCCCATCGTTCCTATATGACGCTTGCCAGGCGCGGCGCCGAAAGGTTCCGCGCCCGAAATTTATGGGCCGGGCGGATCCTCATTCGAGGAATGGCTTCCCCCGGCGACGGAATCGGAGATCATGGCCAATCCGTTCGAGTTCTTGCAGCAGGTGCGTTCCGAGGCGACCAAGGTCGTCTGGCCCTCTCGCCGCGAGACGCTGATCACGACCGGCATGGTGTTGCTGATGGTGGTGTTCACCAGCGTGTTCTTCCTCGTGGTCGATGAAGCGTTGCGGGTGGCGGTCAGCTTGGCGTTAGGGCTCGGCCGCGGCCATTGAGCCGGCCGACTGGCGCGTCGCCAAACCAATGAATGTCTAGGACACCGCAAATGACTATGCGCTGGTACATCGTTCACGCCTATTCGAACTTCGAGAAAAAGGTCGCCGAATCGATCAGGGAGCAGGCCGCCCAGCGTGGCTTGGTCGCCATGTTCGAAGAGGTGCTGGTGCCGACCGAACAGGTCGTCGAGGTGCGGCGCGGACGCAAGATCAATTCCGAGCGGAAGTTCTTCCCAGGCTACGTGCTGGTGAAATGCGACCTCACCGACGAGGTCTATCACCTGATCAAGAACACGCCGAAGGTTACGGGTTTTCTGGGCGCCGACAAGAAGCCGATGGCGATTTCCGACGCCGAAGCCGACCGGATCAAGGGTCAGGTGGCCGATGGCGTCGAGCGGCCGAAAGCCTCGATCCGTTTCGAGATCGGCGAGAATGTGCGGGTGGCCGACGGCCCCTTCGCCTCCTTCAACGGCACGGTCGAGGAGGTCGACGAGCAGCGCTCGCGCGTCAAGGTCGCCGTGTCGATCTTCGGCCGCGCCACGCCGGTCGATCTCGAGTTCGGTCAGGTCGAGAAGGTCTGAGCCGCGCTTAGTAGCGCCAACGCTGCGCCTTGGCGACGAGGAAGTCGCGGAACGCCTGCACGCGGGCGATGTTCTTCAACTCTTCCGCATAGACGAGAAAACAGTCCATTTCCGGCATGTCGACCTGCGGCAACAGCCGCACGAGGCCGGAATTCGGCTGCACGCAATAATCCGGCAGCACGGCGATGCCGACGCCATGCTCGACCGCGCGAATGATCGCGCCGAGATTATTGATCGCCAGATGCGGCGCGCGTGGCGATTTGGCGTCGCGCCCGACGGTCAGCAGGGAATTGAGATCGTAGAGGAGATGCGTCGCCGTCGGCGCGCCGAAGGCGACCAACCGGTGCTGGTCGAGATCGGCGATGGTGCGCGGCTGGCCGCTTTTCTTGAGATAGTCGGCCGACGCATAAGCGTGGAAGTGGACGGTGAACAGGCGCCGGCGAATGAGATCGGGCTGCATCGGCTCACGCAGCCTCAGCGCCATGTCGGCTTCGCGCATGCCGATGTCGAGCTCGTCGTCCGACAGCAGCAGTTGCAACTTCACTTCCGGATAGAGTTCGACGAATTCGCTCAGCCGAGGCGCCAGCCAATTGGCGCCGAGCGCCAGCGTGCTGGTCACTCTGAGTTCGCCATGCGGCTTTTCGCGCGTGTCGATCAGCCGGCTGCGCACCGCGTCGAGCTTGAGCACGACGTCATGCACCGCTTCGCGCAGCATCTCGCCCTGTTCGGTGAGAATCAGTCCGCGCGCGTGGCGATGGAAAAGCGGCGCGCCAAGCTCGTGTTCGAGCGCGCCAACCTGACGGCTGACCGCCGACTGGCTCAGGCCAAGGGTTTCGCCGGCATGAGTGAAGGAACCGGCCTCGGCGGCCGCCTGGAAAATGCGCAGCTTATCCCAGTCCATCACGCTCTCCGGCGCGCTCCGCCGCCAATCGGGCGGGCGTCCTTGTTGGAATCGCCGCCAGGAGCGCGTTCCCGTCTCTTCCCGCTCGCCGGTATATCAGCTTTTGCGCTCGCTTACTCGGCCGCGGCGCGCGCCGGCTCCTGCGCCGCCAGCCAGCGCTCGGCTTCGAGCGCTGCCATGCAGCCGAGCCCGGCGGCGGTGACCGCCTGGCGGAAGACGTCGTCGGCGACGTCGCCGGCGGCGAAGACGCCTTCGATGCTGGTCGCGGTCGAGCCCGGCTTGGTAGCGACATAGCCGTTGGGTTTGAGCGCGAGCTGGCCTTTAACCAGCTCGTTCGCCGGCGAATGGCCGATGGCGACGAAGACGCCGTCGACCTCGATCGTCTCCAGCGCGCCGCTACGCGTGTCGCGCAGCCGGACGGCGCTGACGCCGAGCGGGTTGTCGCGACCGAGGATTTCATCGACCTCGCGATGCCAGCGCACCTTCACATTGGGGCGGCCGGCCAACCGCTCGCGCAGGATCTTTTCGGCGCGGAAGGAATCGCGCCGATGCACGACCGTGACCTCGGCGGCGAGATTGGCGAGATAGAGCGCCTCCTCGACCGCGGAATTGCCGCCGCCGACGACGAGTACTTTCTTGCCACGGAAGAAGAAGCCGTCGCAGGTGGCGCAGGCCGAAACGCCGAAGCCCTTGAAATTCGCCTCGCTCGGCAATTCGAGCCATTTGGCCTTGGCGCCCGTCGCGAGCACAATCGTTTCGGCGGTGATGACGCGGCCGCTGTCGCAGCGGATGCGGAAGGGCCGCTGGCCGAGTTCGAGCGCGGTCACATATTCGCTTTCGATTCGCGCCCCGACATGCTCCGCCTGCAGACGCATCTGCTCCATCAGCCACGGGCCCTGGATGGGCGCGGCGAAGCCCGGATAATTCTCGACGTCGGTGGTGATCATCAATTGCCCGCCGGCCTCGAAACCGCTGAGCAGCAGCGGATTGAGCATGGCGCGGGCGGCATAGATCGCCGCCGTGTAGCCGGCCGGGCCGGAGCCAACGATCACCAGACGTTCATGGCCAGAAGCGGCCGGAGCGGGAGCGGACATGGAAACCTCGGGAGCGCCGGCCGCGTAGCGCGTGACGGCGGCGACAGATGACTTGGGCGCGGCTTCCGTCATATAGGCGAGCGCCGCCGGTTGCGCCAAGAGAGGCCGTTTGCCTGTCCCCTTGCCAATCGCGGCGGCAAATCGAGGCGCGACGCCTCGTGGGATAACCCGTCGCCGGAGGTCGCCATGCTTGTCTTGCGTTCGTCGCCCGCTTCGCCATTCGGGCGCAAGGTCAAGATCGCCGCGGCGCTGCTCGGACTGCAGAGCCGCATCGAAGTGGTCAATGCCGACACCAATGATCCCGAGGAGATTCTGAGACAACATAACCCTTTGGGAAAGATTCCTGTCCTAATTCTCGAAGACGGAACGGCGATCTTCGACAGCCGGGTTATCCTCCAATATCTCGATGGCGTCGCCGGCGGCGGCCGGTTGCTGCCGCTCGAACTGGACGCGCGGATCAGGGCCCTCACATGCGAGGCGCTGGCCGACGGCGTGTCCGACGCCGCGGTATTGCAGATTTACGAGCAGCGCTTTCGCGATCCTGGCAACTGGTCGGCGAAATGGCTCGATCATCAGGCCGGAAAGGTGACGCGCGGCCTAGCGGCGCTCGAAGCCAATCCGCCCGCCGCCGACGCGCGCCATGTCGGCGCGATCGCGCTCGCCTGCGCGCTTGGCTATCTCGATTTGCGCTTCGCCGGCGCGTGGCGGGCCGGCCATCCGGGGCTGGTCACATGGCTCGAGGGCTTCGCCTCCGCGACGCCGGCCTTCGAGGCGACGCGCCTGAAAAGTTGACGGCCTGCAGATGCAAAAAAAGCCCGGCGGGTTTCCTCGCCGGGCTTTGCTGTAGTGGGTCGCCTCGGTCAGAACTTGTAGTTCAAGCCGGCGCGGATGACCGAGAGATTGAGGTCGCTCGTCTGGGTCGTGCCGCCAGCCGAGTAGGACTTGTTGGCGAACGGCATATAGAGATATTCGGCCTTGGCCGAGATATTGTTGGTGAAGGCATATTCGATGCCGCCGCCAAAGGCGCCGCCGCTGCGCCAGTCGCTCGACGACAACAGGCCCGGATAAGAGACATTGTCCTCGACGCCGGCGTAGCCGGCGGTGGCGAAGATGAGCGCGCGATCGAGCGCGATGCCGGCCCGCGCCCGGGCGGTGAACAGCGAGTCGATATTATTGTTATAGGCGCCGAGCAGGTTGATGCCGCTCTTATGCAGATCGGCCCAATCGAAATCGGTTTCGGCGCCCAGCACGAACTGGCCGATCTGATAGTTATATCCGGCCGTTCCGCCGACCAGCCCGCCTGAGGGCGAGCCGAAATCGCCGCCGGTCGAGCCGCCGGCCCAGCCGCCGTTCAGGCCGACATAGAACCCGGTCCAGCTAAAGGCCTGAGGCGCGTAATAGGGCGCTGGGGCCGGGGGCGCCTTGTGCGACGGCAGGTCGGCGGCATAGGCGCTCGACGCGACGCCGGCCAGCAATGCGGCCAAAAGAACCTTCATCATCTCAATCTCCTAAAACCAACCATCTGGAGGCATTGCCGACCACCCAGCCGACCGTGCGCTCTCTATAACGCCGTAATCGTCACAAGTCTGTTGCTGGGAGATCACAAGTTTGCCGGCGAATGTGGCCGGATTCTGTCAACAATGGGTGAGTAAAGAGATTGAAAGTCGAAAATCTATCCTGCTAAAGTGCACCGCAATAACCATTATCTGTTCTGGGAACAGACCTCGAATAGCCTAGACTAGCGCAAGGTGATCGTGGTAAACATTTTATTTACGTGGAAACTTATCTTGAATGTCGCCGCATTTTGGCAACCATAAAGCACGCCGACAACGCTGCGGCGTCGCAGGGCAAAGTCAAAACGCCAGGGCGAGGAGATTGGTTCAGTCGGCGGTCGGTAGCCGGCGCACGACGAATTCGATCTGATCGTCGGCGCATTCGCGCCAGAATTCGATCTCGGTCATGTAAGCGGCTTTGGGATAGCGCTCGAACAATTCGCGCGCCTTCTCGCGCGCCAGCAGGCGGGGCAGGAGAAAGGACTCGCGCCGCCACGGATCGGCCTCGACCGACCGGCCCGAACGCCGGGAGCGTCGCTCGGCTGCGCGCCGGGCGAGGTCGCCAGGATTGTCGCGGTCCACCGCCATGCCGCCTCTCGAAGGGCAGCTTACGCCCGTCGCAAGGGAATAGGGAGTCGCGCTTTCACGCGCCGCCGCGCGTCAGGCTGGCCAGGCGCGCCCGTCCCGCCTGCAGCAGGCGGCCGTCGATGCAAGCCAGGCCGAGCGCGATCAGCGCCAGGCCGAGGAGGCTGCGCATCGCCAGCCGCTCGCCGAGCGCCAAAGCGCCGAGCAGGATCGTCGTCGCCGGCGCGAGCAGCGTCACCAGCACGACATTGGTCGCCCCGGCGCCGGCCAGGATGCGAAAATAAATGACGAAGGCGAAAGCGGTCGAAAGCGAGCCCAAGGCCAGAACCGCCGCGAGCGCGCCGACGCTCGGCGCGGTCAGCGTCCAGGGCGCGTCGACGATCAACGCCAGGGGTAGCAGCGCCAGACTTGAGGCGGTGAGCTGTCCGGTCGCGACCTCGACCGGCGTCAGACCGAGCCCGCGAAACCGCCGCGCGAAGACGCTGCCAAAGGCGTAAGCGATCGCCGCCAGCAATGCGGCGCCTTCGGCGGCAACCTGCTCGCCGAGCCCGCCGAGAAGATCGGGTCCGATCATCGCGGCCACGCCGACGAAGCCGATCAGCGCGCCTGTCAGGCGACGCGGATCGAGCTTCTCTTCCGCCGTGAACACATGCGCCACGACGACCGTGAACACCGGCGTCGTCGCGTTGAGGATGGCGGCGAGCCCGCTGGCGAGCTGCGTCTGACCCCAGACGATCAGCGAGAAGGGAATGGCGTTGTTGATCAGGCCAAGCAGCACGAGCGCCGGCGCTTGCGCCCACAGCCGCGCCGCCGACAGGCCGGTGAACGGAGCGGCGAGCCAAAGAAGCGCGGCGGCGATCGTCACGCGCGCGGCGACGATGGTGAAGGGCGGCAGTTCCTTGACCGCGACGCCGACGAAAAAGAACGAGCCGCCCCACAGCACGGAGAGCAGGAGGAGCAGGCCCCACTCGGTCGCGGTCATGGCGCGCTGCGGGCTGACGGACATCGTTGTTTCCTCGTTGCGACGGGAAGCTTGGCGAAATAGCCCAATGCGAGCCGAGCGTCCGCCCGATTCCGATGATGGCCGCCGACTATTTGCCGGTGATCAGACGATCCCACTCCGCCTGCACCTGCGGCGCGACATGCGGATCAGAATAGACCCCTTGCGGCGACAGGCGCTTCAAACTTTCCACGTCCTCGCCCGCCTGGGCGTCGGTCAGCCGCGCGGCGATCGCGTTGAGCACCGAAATATTCGGCTGCAGCAGAAAGTCGAGCAGCGCATAGGCCTGATCGAGATGGGCGGCGTCGCGCGGTATGGCGAAGGCGACGATCACCAGACCGCCGCCCTCTTTCGGCAGAGCGAAGCGAATGTCGGCGCCGGCGCCGCCCTCGCGGCTGCGCGCGCTCGCGGCCGCCGCTTCGCCGGCGTCGCCGATGCTCAGACAGGCCGCGCCGCTCGATAGCGGGCTCACCACGTCGGCCGTGGCGAAGGCGCGCGCTGTCGGGCGGCTGCGGCCGATCAGCGCGGCGGCGGCTTTGACCTGTTGGAGGTTGGCGTGTTCGGGATCGATCGCCAGCAGGCGCCAGGCGGCGGCGAATAGCGTGTCGCGGTCGTCCGGAAATACGACGCCGCAATCGGCCATCTTGCGCGCATCGTTCGGCGAGAACAGAGCATTCCAGGAGTCGGGCGCGCCGCCCAATCGGTCGCGCGCTTTGTCGACGTCGTAAAGCAGCCCGGTCGCATACCAGCCGAGCGGAACGCCGTAGAGATTGCCGGGATCATAGGAGGCGATCTTGGCGAGCACTGCCGGCTGAATGTTGCGCGCCCAGCCGAGCCGCGCATGGTCGAGCTTGACCAGCGCGCCGGCGGCGATCTCGCGCGCCAGCGCCGTGCCCGAAAGGACGACGAGATCATAGGGGCCCTCGCGCCATTTCTCGGCGAGATCGAGCGCGCCCTCATAGGCGTCATAGGCGATTTGATAGCCGGACGCCGCCTCAAATTGCTGCAGGGCGTCGAGATCGAGCGTGGCCGGCGGGGCGAGCAGGCGAAAGATTTTCGGCTCGGGCCGCGCCAGCGGCGCAAAGAGCGGGCGATCGTCGGCGCTGGCCGAGGAGGCCGCCGCGAGCGCGGCGAGAAAAAGGAGCCTCGCCAACATCAGGCGCGCCCCTGTGCGACGACGTCGCTCAATCGATCGAGCGCCGCGTCGAGCGTCGCGTCGCGCTTGGCGAAACAGAAACGCGCGACGTTACGGATCGGCGCCTCTGCGTAGAAAGCCGAGACCGGAATGGCGGCGACGCCGTGGCGCTCGACGAGATCGCGGCAGAAGGCGACATCGTCGCTTCGCCCAAGCGGCGCGATATCGATGTTGAGAAAATAGGTTCCCGCGCTAGGCAGCACGGTAAAGCCGCGCTCGCTCAGTCCGCTCGCGAAACGGTCGCGGCTCCTTTGCAGGCCGGCGCGCATGGCGACGAAATAGGCGTCATCTTTCGCCAGCCCATAGGCGACCGCCTCCTGCAGATTTGGCGGGGTGGTGAAGGTGATGAATTGATGCGCCCTGGCGAGCGAACGCAGGATCGCCGGCGCCGCGCAGACGAAGCCGACCTTCCAGCCGGTCAGCGAGAAGATCTTGCCGGCCGAGCCGATCTTGACGGTGCGTTCGCGCATGCCCTCCATCGCCATCAGCGGCGCGTGGCTGAGACCGTCGAAAATGACATGTTCCCAGACCTCATCGCAGAGCGCGATGACGTCATGCTCGACGCAGGCGCGCGCCAGCCGCGCCAGCGTTGACGCGCCATAGACCGCGCCGGCCGGATTGAGCGGATTGTTGAACAGGACGACCTTGGTGTGCGGCGAAAACGCGGCTTCGAGTTCGTCGTCGTCGATCGTCCAGTGCGGCGGCTTCAGCGTGACAAACTTCGCTACGCCGCCAGCGCGGCGCACCAGCGGCAAATAGGCGTCATACATCGGCTGGAACAGGACGACCTCGTCGCCGGGTTCGATCAGCGCCAGCAACGCGCCCGCCAGCGCCTCCGTCGCGCCTGAGGTGATCATCACTTCGCGTTCGGGATCGAGCGTGAGACCCTGGAACCGCAGATAGTGATCGGCGACGGCGGCGCGCAGCGCCGGCAGGCCGAGCATTGGCGGATATTGGTTCCAGCCCTCGACCACCGCTTTTGCGGCTCGCTCGCGCACGTCCAGAGGGCCGGAATCGTCGGGAAAGCCCTGGCCGAGATTGATCGCCTGGCGCTCCTGCGCCAGACGCGACATGGTCTCGAAAACGCTGACGCCGAGATCGGCGAAAAGGGAATTCATCGTCGCCCGCAGAGTTGCGAGCGGCGGTTGTAGCGCGGATTGGCGTCGCGACCAGCGCTCACGGCGGATCTCATTCCGGCGGCGCCGGGACGGGGGGTTCGGCGCCGGGCGGGCGGGTCGTCATCCACACTGTCATGTCCCAGGCGTTGCGCAGACCGGCGGCAATCGTCACTGCGACGCCGATCGCCGCCAGAAGGCTGGCCTCATTCGGTTGGTCGTCGAACTCCAACGCCGCAGCGGCAAGCAGCAACAAATAGCCGGCAACTGGAATGAGGGCGTAGAAAGCCCGATCCTCCCAATCGAGGCCGGCGGAGAAACGACGGAAGATCAGGCCGAAAATTCGCCCGCAATAGGCGAGGCCGGCCAGCGCGCCGAGGCCGAGAATGCAGCCCAGGCTCCGCGCGCTATGGCCCGGCGCCACAGCGACAAGGCAGACGAAAAACGCCGCGGCGAAATGGACGACCGTCGGCGTGACGAAAGCGCGCATCGGCTCCAGATGCTTGTTGGTGAACAGGCTTGACGCGATGGAAGCGGCGACAAACATCAGCCCGATCAGGGTTGCGCAGGCCGCGCCGCCCAGCATGTAGAAATCGCGCCATTCGTGCAGGCTTTGGTCGAGGATCGCCGGCAAGTTCAGCCTCTGGGGAAAGCGGCGCGTCGCGCGCCCGATTGATCACAGTGGAGCAAAGGCGGCGCGCCCGGTAAAGCGCGCGGGGTCGCGGGGCGACAATTCCATAGACGATCTTGTGGAATATGCCAATAAATACAGGGCTGATTTGTCGGTTGTTTGGCGCCTTGGCCGCCGCGTAGCGCCACCGCTGCAGTCATCGCCAAAGGCACGAAAATGCTGGCGACTCGGCGCGACGCCGGGTTAGCCTTCGCCGATGCTCAGCCTGTTCGAACGCCGCGCCTCGGGCTCGGATGCGCATATCGACATCGCGCATGCCGGCGAGGTCTTTCGCGTCGCGCTGCGACGCCTCTCGACGTCGCGACGCTTCACCTTGCGAGTGCGCGCGCCGACCCGCGACGTGCTGCTGACGATGCCGCAGCGCAGTTCGCTGCGCGCCGCAAAGGAATTCGCCGAGCGTCACGCCGCTTGGATCGGCGCACGACTTGCCCGTCTGCCGCGCCCCATCGCCTTTGTCGCCGGCGCGACGACGCCGCTGCGCGGCGTCGATCACAAGATTGTCCATCGGCCGCGTCAGCGCGGCGTCGTCTGGACGGAGGAGGGGCCTGAGGGGCCGCTGATCTGCGTCGCCGGAGACGAGGCTTTCATCGCCCGCCGCGTCGCGGACTATCTCAAGCGCGAAGCGCGCCGCGATCTTGAAGCGGCGGTTAAGCGCCATTCGCAGCATCTTGGCGTCGAGCCGCGTCGCATTGTCCTGCGCGACACCGTGAGCCGCTGGGGTTCGTGCTCCTCGACCGGCGGCCTCAATTTCTCCTGGCGGCTCATCCTGGCGCCGCCGGATATCCTCGATTATCTCGCCGCGCATGAGGTCGCGCATATCCTGCACATGAACCACTCGCCGATGTTCTGGAAAGTGACGCGCCGGCTCTTTCCCGCCGCTGATCGCGCCGAAGCCTGGTTGCGCGCCCATGGCGCCGATCTTCACCGCTTCGGCGCCAAGGCCGCATGAGGCGCCCCTGTGGTTCGGTCAGGCGAAACTGTCGATCGCCTCCATGAGCAGCGCGAGATCCTGTGGACGCGACAGGCGGTGATCGCCGTCCTTGATCAAAGTCAGCGTCACCGGATCGGCGGCCATATGTTCGATGAGGGTCAAGGCGTGCCGATAGGGAACATCCGTGTCGCGCATGCCCTGAAGGATGCGCGCCGGGCAATGGCTGCGCACCGTCGCGCCAAGCAGCAGGTGGCGCCGTCCGTCCTCGATCAGCGCCCGCGTGATGCGATAGGGCTCGGCGGCATAGTCGGTTGGGCGCTCCCAAACCCCATCGGCCATCAGAGTGTGTCGTTCGGCTTCGCTGGCGCGCGCCCACATCAGCGCCTCGGTGAAATCGACCGCCGGCGCGATCAGGACCATGCCGGCGAGCCGCGCCGTCTCGCCGCTCGCGGCGAGCGCGCGCGCCGCCAACAACGCCAGATAACCGCCCATCGAGGAGCCCACCAGAAGCTGCGGCCCCTCGCTCTCGGCGCGGATGATGGCGAGGCATTCTTCGAGCCAGCGCGACACCGTGCCGTCCTCGAACCGGCCGCCCGAAGCCCCGTGACCGGAATAGTCGAAGCGCAGCAGGCCCTGGCCGCGCTCGGCGCAATGGGCGTCCAGCGCGCTCGCCTTGGTCGAGGCCATGTCGGATCTGAAGCCTGGCAGCCAAACGAGCCCCGGCAGGCCCACGCGCGCCGGCGGGCGCCGGCGAAAGGCGATCGGGCGGCGCTCAGAGGGCGAGCCGACCTGAAGGATTTGCGGTTCGTCCGGGATCGCGGTCAAATCATCGCCATGATTCGTGAGCGTTTCGGCGTCATCGGTCCCACGGGCCCCGACGCGGTCGCAATGGCCGAGGCGGCGGCTTCCGTCAACGCCGCCCCTGTCGTCGCCGCGCGGTCTTTGGCGTGAGCCTCGCCGCGCTCGCCCCCTTCGGCCGCGCCGAGGGCGCTTCGCTCGCCGGGCGGACAATTTTGCAAATCATACCCCGGCTCGACGCCGGCGGCGCCGAGCGCACGACGATCGACGTCGCCGCCGCTCTGGTGCGGGTGGGGGCGCGGGCGCTCGTCGCCTCGGAGGGAGGCCGCCTGGCGAGCGAGCTACAGGCGGTCGGCGGCGTTTTCACGCCCTTTCCCGCCGCGACCAAGAATCCGTTTTCCATGGCGCTCAACGTGCCGAGGTTGGCGCGCCTGATCGAGGCCGAGGGCGTCGATATTGTGCATGCCCGCTCGCGCGCGCCGGCCTGGGTGGCGCTCGGCGCTTGCGGGCGGGTCAAGCGACCCTTCGTCACCACCTATCATGGGGCCTATAGCGGGCGCTCCTCGCTGAAGCTGCGCTACAATTCGGTGATGGCGCGCGGCGATGTCGTCATCGCCAATTCCCAGTTCACCGCCGACGCGATCGAACGGCTCTATCCCTTTGCCCGCGGCCGGCTTCGCGTCATCGCGCGCGGCACCGATCTTGGCCGCTTCGCGCCCGCCGCCGTCGATCGCGCGCGCGTCTTGCGGTTGCGCGAGGCCTGGGGCGTCGCGCCGCATGAAAAGGTCGTGCTGCTCGCGGCGCGGCTGACCGAGTGGAAGGGTCAGAAGGTCTTGATCGAGGCAGCGCGGCTGTTGAAAGCGCGCGGCCTGACCGACGTGCGCTACGTGCTGGCGGGCGATCCGCAGGGGCGCGATTCCTATGCCCGCGACCTTGACGTCAAAATCCGCCGCGCCGGGCTGGAGGGCGTCGTGCTCAGGGTCGGACATTGCACCGACATGCCGGCGGCGCTGCTCGCGGCAAACGTTGTCGCCGTGCCCTCGACGGAGCCGGAGGCCTTCGGCCGCAGCGCCGTCGAAGCCCAGGCGATGGGAGCGATGGTGGTCGTCTCCGATTCCGGCGCCGCGCCCGAAACCGTGCTCGCGCCGCCGCAGACGATGGCTCAGGCGCGCACCGGCTGGCGGGCGCCGCCGGGCGACGCGCCGGCGCTGGCGGACGCTTTGTCCGCCGCGCTGACGCTGGGCGCGAGCGCCCGCGACGCCATCGCTCAGCGCGCCCGCGCCCATGTCGAAGCGAATTTCTCGCTGGTCAAAATGACCGACGACACTCTGGCCGCCTATCTGGCGGCGCTGGGGCGATAGCTCGTTAGCCGCGCCTACTTGATGAAGGTTCCGCCGCGCAGATCGGAGAGCGCCTGACGGATCTCCGCCTCGGTGTTCATCACGATCGGTCCGTGCCAGGCGATCGGCTCGCGTAGCGGCCGGCCCGACACGAGCAGGAAGCGAACGCCTTGCTCGCCCGCCTGGACAACGACCTCATCGCCGGAATCGAAAACCACCAGCGAGCGATCGCCGACCTTGTCGCGCAACAAGACTTCTTCGCCGTCGACCACTTCCTCGCGCAGTGCGCCGAAGGGCTGCGACGCCCCGGCGAAGACCGCCGAGCCCTCGAAAATATAGGCGAAGGCCTGGCGATAGATCTCGACTGGCAGCGACTTGCGCTTGCCCGGCGGCACATAAACGTCGAGATAGCGCGGATCGGCGGCGACGCCGTCGACCGGGCCTTTCTTGCCCCAGAACTCGCCACAGACGACGCGCACCCGCACGCCGTCGTCATCGACAATCTCGGGGATCGCGAGCGCGGGAACGTCCTGATAGCGCGGCGCGGTCATCTTGAGGCTCGAGGGCAGATTGGCCCAGAGCTGAAAGCCGTGCATGCGGCCCTGCGCGTCACCCTTGGGCATTTCCTGATGCATGATGCCGCGTCCGGCGGTCATCCATTGCACGTCCCCGGCGCCGAGCACGCCGCGATTGCCGAGACTGTCGCCATGATCGACCGAACCGGCCAGAACATAGGTGATCGTCTCGATGCCGCGATGCGGGTGCCAGGGAAAGCCCGCCATATAGTCGCTCGGCCGATCGTTGCGAAAATCGTCCATCATCAGAAACGGATCGAAATCGGACGTGTCGCCGAAGCCGAAGGCGCGCCGCAGACGCACGCCCGCGCCTTCCATGGTTGGCTGGGATTGGCTTATGCGCTTGACCGGACGGATGGACATCGGATGAGCCTCGAAGGAAACGTGGAAGCGCTCTATTTGGGAGCGCCGCCCGCCAAATCCAGATCGCGCCCAGGCAAAAATGCAAGTCTGATGCGCGTGACTCAGCCCGCTTCCGGCTGGCCGCCGAGAAAACCGGTCGCCGCGGCGCCGGCGGCGACGGCGCGCTTCAGGCAGGCCTCTAACGTCGCTCCGGCGAGCTTCGCCGTCAGAAAGGCGGCGACAAAGGCGTCGCCGGCGCCGGTGCTGTCGCGCGCCTCTACCTGTGGCGCGGCGACATGCAGGTGGTCCCCATTGGCGAAGGCGTCGCAGCCCGCCGCGCCGCGCTTGACGACGACCTGCGGATAGTGCGCGGCGAGGCGACGGCCCTGGATTTGCGGGTCGTCGCTGCCGGTCAGCACCGCGGCCTCTTCGCCATTCGGGAAGAGCATGGTTGCGCCGCGCGTCCAGGCGAGAAAATTCTCCGCCCCGGCTTCGCGTAAGAATTGCGCCGAAGCCGGATCGACGCCGACCGGCTTGCCCGCCGCGCGCGCCATCACGCTCGCCAGCGCCGCGCGCGGGCCTTCGGCGAAGAAACTATAGCCGGAGAGCTGGACCGCCGCCGCATGGTCGACGAGCGCGTCGGAGATGTCGCTGGCGGCGAGCGCCAGATTGGCGCCGCGGTCGGTGAGGAAGCTGCGCTCCCCATCGGGGCCGACGAGCGCGATGAGCCGACCGGTCTCGCGATGTGCGTCGCCGGTCAGATGCGGCGTGACGCCGGCGCGCCGCAATCGCGCGCTCTCGCGTCGCCGATCCGCTTCGCCCACCCGCGCGACAAAATCCACCGCCGCGCCGAAATGGGCGAGCCAGGACGCCTGATTGGCCGCCGAACCGCCGGGCCGGCTGACGATCTCGGCGCGGCGATCGGAACCCGGCGCGATCGGGCCTTCGGGCCGCACAAGAATGTCGATCATCACATCGCCGATGACGAGAACGCGTGCGCCGCCGTTCGCGCCGGCGCGCGTCGTCACAGGCGCGACAGTTCGACGGCGAGCTGCGCAGCGAGACTCGCGTTGTTCTCGACCAGCGCCATATTCGCTTCGAGGCTGCGACCGCCGGTCAGTTCGACGATGCGGCCAAGCAGGAAGGGCGTCACCTCCTTCTTGGCGATTCCCTGCGCCTTCGCCTCCGCCACCGCCTCGGCGATGCGCGCTTCGATCGCGTCGGGGTCGAGCGCCTTGTCCTCGGGGATCGGATTGGCGATCAGCAGGCCGCCGGGTCCGATCTCGCGCTGCAGGCGAACCATGCGGGCAAGATCGCGCAAGCCATCGCAGCGATGGTCGAGCCTGACGCCGCTGGAGCGCGCATAAAAGGCCGGAAACTCGTCGCAGCGATAGCCGCAGATCGCCACCCCGTTGGACTCGAGATATTCGAGCGTCTTTTCGATATCGAGAATCGATTTCGCGCCGGCGCAGACCACCGCCGTCCTGGTGCGCGAGAGCTCGATGAGATCGGCGGAAATATCGAAGGTCTCCTCGGCGCCGCGATGCACGCCGCCGATGCCGCCCGTGGCGAAAATCTCGATGCCGGCGAGATCGGCGACATAGATCGTCGCGGCGACGGTGGTGCCCGCGGCGCCGTGGCGTGCGACGACGGCGGCGAGATCGCGTCGCGAGGCTTTGACGACGCCGCCCGACAATTTCGCCAACCGCTCAAGCTCCGCGCCGGTCAGGCCAACCTTCAATCGACCGTCGATCACCGCAATCGTCGCCGGGGTCGCGCCCTGGGCGCGCACCGCCGCCTCCAGCATGCGGGCGGTCTCAAGGTTCTGCGGAAAGGGCATGCCATGGGTGATGATCGTCGATTCGAGCGCGACGACCGGCGAGCGCGCGGCCAGCGCCTCGGCGACTTCGCTCGACAGATCCAGCAACGACTTCGCATCCATGGGCGCGTCCTCTGCGGTCGGCGGCTTGTCTTCGCGCGCCGCGTGACCCATCGCCAGTTTAGCCCGGCGCCGACAAAAAACGTAAATCCGCGCCTTCAGGCTCGGGGCGCTTCAGACCGCCAGAGGCTCGCGCTCGCCGATCGCGCCGCTCCCCGGCATCAGCCCGCGGGCGCGCGCTTCGACGCTCCAGAGCGGCCCCGACCGATAGAGCCGGATCAGATGATAGGCGGCGCGATGGCGCGGGCCGGGCGCCGCCGAGGAGATCGACGGGGCGCCGATGATGGGAATGCGTCCACCGGCGACCCGCGCGGCCGGCGAGAGGAGATGATGTGTCATCCGCCGGTGGGTATGGCCATGCAGGATCGCTTCGGCGCCGAACCGCCCGACGACGGTCTCGAAAGCCCGCGCATCGGTGAGCCCACGCAAGGGGCCGCCGCCCTCGGCGGTCGGCGGGTGATGAATGAGGATGACCCGCGCGAGATCCTTAGCTGCAGTCGCCTGCAGAATGTCGCCAAGCGCGGCGATTTGCCTTGAACCAAGACGGCCGGTCGCCATCAGCGGCGCGGTCGGCGTCGCCGAACTGAGACCGATCAGCGCGATCTCACCGCGAATGCGCAGGAAGGGAAAGATGTCAGTGCGACGATCGGCCCCGTCGCCCGTCGTCCACGGGACGAAGGTTTCCGCAAGCCCCTTCATCGCATCGCGCACATAGGCGTCGTGATTGCCCGGCGTGAATGACACGTCGCGTGGATCGCCAAGCGTGCGCATCCATTCCGCCGCGCGGCGGAATTCGGCGGGAAGCGCGATATTGACCAGATCGCCGGTCATGGCGACGTGATCGGGCGACTGGGCGCGCATGTCGGCGACCAGACGCTCCAGCGCCGCCATATCGCTTAGGCCTTCGCGCGAGCGCTTCCAGTTGACGTAGCCCATGAAGCGTTTGAGGCGCATCTCGCGCAGGCGCGGCCACGGCGCGGGCGCGAGATGGGCGTCGGTCAGATGCGCGATCGTGAAGCTCATGGGGTGGTCTTGGGGAGGTCTGGGGCGCGAAGGTCTTGGATGTTGGCGGCTCGGCGGCGACTCAACTAGTCTGCAAAAGCGGGGACGCCGCGGCGATCCCGCGACGAGACCCTTAGGGAGACGCTTCCGGCGATGCAAGAGCAAAGCCTCCGCGCTGCGGGCGGGCGCGCGGCGCAACTGGCGATGCGGCTCGCCCATTTTTTCTTTCTGCTCACCCGGCCGATGACGCTTGGCGTGCGCGCAATCGCCATCGACGCCGAAGGCCGCGCGCTGCTGGTTAAGCATAGTTACGTGGCGGGCTGGCATCTGCCCGGCGGCGGCGTCGAGGCCGGCGAAACCTGCGAAGCCGCGCTGGCGCGCGAACTCGCCGAGGAGGCCAATGTCGCGCTCGAAGGCCCGGTGGCGCTGCTCGGCCTCTTCCTCAATCGTCACGTCTCGCGCCGCGATCATGTCGCGGTCTATGTGGTTAGGCGCTTCCGGGTGACCGGCGAGCGTGCCCCCGATCGCGAGATCGTCGCGGCGCAATTCTTCGCGCCCGACGCCCTGCCGGCCGACACGACGCGCGGGACGCGGGCGCGGCTGGCCGAGGCGCTTGAGGGCGCGGCGGTCTCGACGCTGTGGTGAAGCCGGCCCCGGCCGCCTTTCGCCTTTCGCCTTCCGGCGTCTGCATGCTAAACCGCCGCCCGCAATCCCTCCGCAATCAGGGCGAAAATGGCCGATGTCACGCTAGTCATTGAACCGGAGAGCCCGGCTGACGCCGAGGCGATCCTCAGGCTGAACGAGCGCGTCTTCGGTCCCGGGCGCTTTGCCCGCACCGCCTATCGGCTGCGCGAAACGACGCCGGCCGATCTGAGCTTAAGTTTCGTCGCCCGGGTGGGGACTTTGCTGGTCGGCGCCAATGCGATGACGCCGATCCTCATTGGCCAGTCGCCGGCGCTGTTGCTCGGGCCGTTGATCGTCGAGCCGGTCTTTCGCAGTCAGGGCATCGGCGAGGCCTTGATCAACGCTTCGATCGAGGCGGCGCGGGCGGCTGGCGCCAGATTGGTCATCCTGGTCGGTGACGAACCTTATTACGCGCGCGTCGGTTTCAAGCGCGCGCCTCCCGGCAGCATTGTTTTTCCCGGTCCCGTCGATCCGGAGCGGCTGCTCTATTGCGAATTGCAGCCCGGCGCCTTCGACGGCGTGGCCGGCAAGACGCGCGGCGCCTGAGCGGACGAAACGGCGATGACGATTGTCGTGACCGGCAGCGCCGGCCATCTCGGCGACGCGCTGATACGGACCTTGCGCGCCGATGGACGCGAGGCGCTTGGCCTCGATCTCAAAGCGTCGCGCTTCACCGATCGCGTCGGGTCGATTTGCGATCGCGCCTTTGTCGCCGAGAGCCTGCGCGGCGCGCGCGCCATCATCCATTGCGCCACTCTTCACAAGCCCCATGTCGCGAGCCGCTCCAATCAGGATTTTCTGAACGCCAATGTCATGGGAACGCTGGTCCTGCTTGAGTCGGCGCTCGCCGCCAGCGTTGAGGCCTTCGTCTTCACCAGCACCACCAGCGTCTTCGGTTCGGCTTTGACGCCACCCGCCGACGCGCCGGCGGCCTGGATCGACGAGGCCGTGACCCCCGTGCCGAAGAACATCTATGGCGCGACCAAACAGGCGGCGGAGACGCTCTGCGAGCTCTTCGCCCGAAAGCATCGTCTTCCGACCGTCGTGCTGCGTACGTCGCGCTTCTTCCCCGAAGCCGACGACAATGAGGCGGTCAGCGCCGCCTATGAACTCGCCAATGTGCAGGTCAATGAGCTGCTCAATCGTCGCGTCGATCTCGAAGACGTCGTCTCCGCGCATCTGCTGGCGCTCGATCGGGCGTCGAGCATCGGCTTTGGACGCTACATCGTCTCGGCGACAACGCCCTTCACGCTGGCCGACGCGCCAATGTTGCGAGGCGACGCAGCCGCCGCGACGCGGCGTCTGTTCGCCGATTGTCAGGCGATCTACGCCGCGCGCGGCTGGCGGCTCTTTGGGCACATCGATCGCGTCTATGACAATCGCGCCGCGAGAACCGCGCTCGGCTGGAAGCCGCGTTACGATTTCCGCCATGCCCTGGATTGCCTGGCCGAGGGCAGGGACTTTCGCAGCCCGCTCGCCATCGCCGTGGGCGCCAAGGGCTATTCCGGCGCGCCCTGATTCGCCTGACCGGGGCGGAGCCATGTCTTCGCGCCGACGCAAAACTATGTCAGCGTCCCGCGGCGTCGGCCGGCAAGCGTGATTCGACGAACGAAGCCGCCTGCGCACTCGAGGAAGCGCCCATGCGGATTCTCAGCCTGCCGTTCACTCATCGTTTCATCGTGCTGACCCTCTGCACGTTGCTCACGGTCGTCTGCGGCGCGGCGGCGCTCGTTGCGAGCTCGCGATGGAGCGTTGTGCTGACGATCGGCTTCTTGATTTTCGGCGCGCTCTCGCTGCTTGGCTTTCGCGATCTCGTGCAGAAACGCCATGCGGTGCTGCGCAACTATCCCATCTCCGCGCATCTGCGGTTCCTGCTCGAAGAACTGCGGCCGGAAATGCGGCAATATTTCTTCGAGAGCGAGACCGACGGCCTGCCGTTTTCGCGCAGCCAGCGCGCCATCGTCTATCAGCGCGCCAAGCTGGCGCTCGACAAGCGGCCATTCGGCACGCAGCTCGATGTCTATGCGCAGGGCTACGAATGGCTGCGCCATTCGATCGCTCCGGCGCCGCTCGCCAAGGAGCCGTTTCGCACCGTCGTCGGCGGCGCCGAATGCGCCAGGCGCTATTCGATTTCGGTCTTCAACATTTCGGCGATGAGTTTCGGCGCACTCAGCGCCAACGCCATTCGCGCGCTCAATCGCGGCGCGGCGCTCGGCGGCTTCGCCCATGACACAGGCGAGGGCGGTTACAGCCCCTATCATCGCGAAGGGGGCGGCGACATCATCTGGGAAATCGGTTCGGGCTATTTCGGCTGTCGTCGTCCCGACGGCGGGTTCGATCCGGAACGCTTCGCCGCGGTCGCCGCCAACGATCAGATCAAGATGATCGAGATCAAGTTAAGCCAGGGCGCCAAGCCCGGCCATGGCGGCGTGTTGCCGGGCGCCAAGGTCACGCAGGAGATCGCCGCCATTCGCGGGGTTACGGCCGGCGTCGACTGTCTTTCGCCGTCGCGCCACAGCGCCTTCTCGACGCCGCTGGAAATGATGGGTTTCATCGCCGAGCTGCGGCGACTTTCGGGCGGCAAGCCGGTCGGCTTCAAGCTCTGTCTCGGCCATCCCTGGGAATTCCTAGCGATTTGCAAAGCCATGGTCGACACCGGAATTCGCCCTGACTTTATCGTCGTCGACGGCAAGGAAGGCGGCACCGGCGCGGCGCCGCTCGAATTCGCCGATCACCTTGGCATGCCGATGCGCGAGGGCCTTGTGTTCGCGCGCAATGCGCTGGTGGGGACGGGGCTTTGGGGCGACATTCGCCTCGGCGTGTCGGGCAAGATCGTCAATGCCTTCGACATGGCCTGCGCCATGGCGCTTGGCGCCGACTGGTGCAATTCGGCGCGCGGCTTCATGTTCTCGCTCGGCTGCATTCAGTCGCTGAGCTGCCACACCGATCGTTGCCCGACCGGCGTCGCGACGCAGGACAAGACGCGCTCGCGCGCTTTGGTGGTCGAGGACAAGACCGAGCGGGTGCGCAACTTCCATCGCTCGATGCTGCATGCGTTGGCCGAACTGACCGCCGCTTCCGGCCTCGAACATCCGCGCAATTTTCGCCCCGTCCATTTTTCGCGTCGGGTCGGCGCCTATGAGACCAGGACCTTCGCCGAACTTTATCCGGCGCTTGAGGCCGGCCAGTTGATCGCCGGCGCTGGCGATGCGGTCTGGCGTTCGTGGTGGGAGATGGCGCGCCCCGACCGCTTTGTGGCGGCGGCCTAGGCCGGGCGCTTGTTAGGACGCCACGCTCGCGCCATCTTGTCGCGATAGGGGCGGCGGCTGGCTCCGGGGGTGGAGTCTAGCCTCACTCTTTTCTCTTTGATGACCTGGCAGAAGTGCGCCAATTTCTAACGTTAGTCGCCGTTCTGCTGGTTCTCGCGCTGACGGCCGCGCTGGTCGCGCCGCTGTTTGTCGATTGGTCGCTTCACCGCGCTGAAGTCGAGGCGCAGCTTTCCGACATTATCGGCGCGCCGGTTACGATCGCCGGGCCGATCGACATCGGCTTCCTGCCGACCCCCTATGTCGTGATCAAGGACGTGACGATCGCCGGCGAGCCCGGCGGCCCACCGGCGCTGTTGTGCAAGACGATTGAGCTCGAAGCGGCGCTCGCCAGCCTGCCGACCGGCCGTCTGCGTTTCACGCTGGCGCGGCTGGATCAGCCGACGCTGTCGCTGGCGCGCGGCAAAGATGGCGGCCTCGCCTTTCCGCATTGGAGCGCGCGGGTCGCCGGCGGCAGGATTGCGCTCGACCGCCTGGTTGTCGAGCACGGCAGGTTGAATGTGTCGGGCGATCCGCGGGGCCCCTTCGCCGCCGATGTCGATCTCGATGCGTCAGCCGAATCGCTGGCCGGACCGTATCGCGGCTCCGCGCATGTCGAGGGCCAGGGTCTGGCTGCGAGCGATCTTCAATTCTCCAGCGGCGCTTTCGAAAACGGGACGCTGCCACTGAAGCTGGAAGTCCTTCGCCAGACCGGCCCACAAGGCGTCTTCGAGGGCGTCGTGACGCTGCGCGCGCCGACCACCGGCGCGGGCGTCGCCGTGGCTTACGCCGGTTCGGCGACGGCCAGCGGTTCGGCGCTGCTGGGCGACGCCGGACAGCCGACGCCGTGGCGCGTGTCGGGAACGGTGAACGGCGATCTCGATGCGGCGAACGCCCGCGATCTTATCTTACGCGTCGGCCCCGAGCAGCGCGCGCTCGAGGCGCGCGGCGCGGCGCGACTGGACGGCGGAAAGTCGGCGCGTCTTTCCTTGACGCTTGCCGCCAAGCAGGTCGATCTCGACGCATTGCTGCGCGGCAAGGGCGAGGATTCGGCGTCGCCGGCGCGCGTCTATGCGGGGCTTGCCGAATTGACGAAGCAGGCCGCCGACGCAGGCGGACCACCAGTCGCAGTCGATCTGGAGTTCTCGGCCGCGACGGCGATCGTCGGCGCGCAAACGCTGTCCGACATCGCGTTCAAGGTCGCCGGCGCGGCTGGAACGCCGCTCGCCGGCGATCTCACGCTCAAGCTGCCCGGCGATTCCGCGCTTCGCCTTTCGGGCAAGCTCGAGCGAGGATCGGCTCTGGGGTTCAAGGGCCTGTTGGCGGCGCAATTCGGCGACCTCGCGCAATTGCGCGATTGGGCGACCCAGGGTGACGCCAACTGGAGCCGCCGTTGGGCCGGGGTCAGTCAGGCTCTGCCTTACCGAAGCGCCAGCGCCACCGGTCAGATCGAGATTTCGGCGGTCGGATTCTCGGCGCGTGATCTCGATATGACGCTCGATCGCTCCATTTTGACTGGCGCACTCGCCTTCACCTCGGCGATCGGCAAAGAGCCGGGGCGATTGTTCATCGATCTGCAGAGCGACGCGCTCGACGTCGATGCGCTCCCCGATCTCAGTCTATCGGCCGGCGTGCTCGGCGACGACGATCTGTCGCTGTCGCTGCAGGCGGCCAAGCTTCGCATTGGCGCCCCCGGCGACGAAGGCATCGACGGCGGCTCGCTGGCGCTCAAATTGGTCAAAAGCGGCAGCGCGCTCGATCTGCAGAAATTCTCGCTCTCTGGGCTCGGCGGCGCCGCGGTCGAGGCGAGCGGCGTCATGGGCGCGTCGAAGCGCGAGGTGCATTTGCGCGTCGACGCCGAGAAGCTCGCCGATTTCGCCGCGCTGGTGGCGCGCGTTGCACCCGGCGAGCCGAGCCGTCTGCTGGTTGCGCGTGCTGCGGCTCTGTCGCCGACCAAGGCGACGCTCGACGCATGGTCGGCCGATCCGAGCGTTCCCGGCCTCGACTCTGTCTCAGCTCAAGGATCGGCTGGGCAGACCCAGTTCAATCTTTCCGCCAAACGTTCGGGCGATTCCGCCGACGTCAGTCTGACGCTCGACGCGGCCGACGGTTCGGCGCTGATGCGCCAATTCGGTCTGGCGACCGTCGCCGGCGCCGGCCAGACCCATCTGCAGGCCTCCGCCAAGGGTCGCTGGGATCTCGGCTTCGATGTGCAGGCAAGCGGCGCGCTGGCGGGCGCAAATGTTGTGTGGACCGGCCGCGTCAAGCCGACGGCGAGCGCCGAAGAGGCCTCGCTTTTCGGATCGGGTACGCTGAAGGCCGACAACGCCGCCGGGCTGCTGACGGCGCTTGGCATCGCCAAGAACGCCGTAGTCGCAGCGCCCGTCGACCTCAAGATCGATATGGCGCTGCGCGGCGACCGGCTCGCCATTCCGCATGTGACCGGCAATGTCGCCGGCGCCAAAGTCGACGGCGCCCTGAGCTGGCGTCCCGAAGCGGCCGCGGCGGTCGATCCTGACGTCGCGCTGGCCCAATCGATTGCCGGCGAGGCCCCGGCCGATGCGGCGCAGATCGAAGGCGAATTGACGCTCGACCGCGCCAATCTTCTCGCGCTGTTCGGAGCCCTGCTCGGGACGCCGCAGAGCAAGCCGGGCGACCAGACGGGGATTGTGGCTGCGAGCTTTGCGCCGCCGTCACTCGATCCGCCGCCGCTCGATCTCAAGCTGCATGTCGGCGCGCTCGATATCGGCGCCGGCGCGCCGGCGCGCTTGACCGACGCGCGCCTGCACTGGAATCGCGGCCGGCTCGACATCGACGATCTGGCGATGACACTCGCCGGAGCGGGCGCGAGCGGCCGATTGACGCTGCGACGCGACGGCGCCGCCCTCGCCATGACCGGCCAGGGCGCGCTCGACCCAACGTCGGTCGATCGCGCCGCCATTCGCGGCAAGCTCGGCGGCGAGTTTTCCTTCGCCGGTTCGGGCCCGACTCTGGCGGCCTTGATCGGTGGGCTGGCGGGGGAGGGACGCATCGCGTTGCGCGGCGCGGCAATTCCGCGCCTCGATCCCGGTGCGCTCGCTCGCGTGTTGACGCGCTCGCAGGCGCCGGAGGCGCCGATCGACCAGACCAATGTCGCTTATGCGCTGGGGCAGGAACTCGACCGCGCCGCTTTGCCGCTGCCGGACGGCGACTTCCCCGCGAGTTTGAGCGCCGGCGTCCTGCATGTCGGCCCGTTGACGAGCGCGGGGGCGAAGGCCAGCGCCGCCTATGATCTGCGCGCGCAGACCCTCGCGGTGGACGTCGAATTCGCCGCGCCCGCGCGCGGCAAAGCCTCGAACGGCTCGCCTCAGACCGTCGCTGTTTCGATAACCGGCGGCCCGGACACGCCGGCGCGACGCATCGACGCGGCCCCCGTGGCGGCGGGTCTCGCGGCGCAGGCGATCGCCAACGAGACCGAGCGCATCTCAGCGCTCGAAGCCGACATTCGCGAACGCGCCTATTTCAATCGCCGCCTCAAAGCAGAGAAATTTCTGCGCCAGCGCGAGATCGATCTCGCCGCTTACGCCGCCGATCAGGCGCGCCAGAAGGCGGACGAAGACCGCAAGCATGCGGCGGACGATGCGTCCAAGGCCGCGCAGGCGCTGACGGCGGCGCCCACGCCCCCAGCCGTTACGGATCCGCCTTTCGTGCCGCCGGCGACGTCGCCGCTCTTGGCGCCGCCGCCAATGCCGGCGCGACGGCCCAAACCCGAGATGATCGATCCGACCTTGGGCGGTTTCTACTGAGAGGCGTTTTCGAGGATGAAGATCCGGATCGCCGACGAGAGATTGGCGCCGTCGCGCGCGGCGTCGATTTCGGCGATCATCGCGCCCAGCGAGCGACCGCGTTTGGCCGCCAGCGCCCTAAGCCGGCGCCAGAACGCCTCCTCGATCGACACGCTCGTGCGATGGCCGGCGATCGTCAGCGAGCGCTTGACGACCGCTGAGCGCGCGCGTGGCGCGGCGGCGCTCATGCGTCGGATGGGTCCTGTTCGCGGCGATGGCCTTCAATCGAGCGCTCGGCGCGTTCGCGCTCGGCTTCAGCGTCTCGCCTGGCCGTCTTGGAAATTCCGTGAGCGAGGCGATTGGCGGCGGCCGAGGCTTCCTCGCGCTCGCGGACGCGCCGTTTGCGCGCGCGGCGGAGATTGACAATTTCGGCCATCGCGAAACCGGCCTTCACTTCTTGCGAAAAGCGTCGATCGACACGACTTTCGCCGGCTCGGCCTCCCGCGCGCGCTCGGCCTTCTTCGCCGCGGCTTCGGCGCTTTTCGTCGCGGGCGCGGCCGGCTTCGCCTGGGACTGCGCGGGCGCGCCTGCCGCCTGGGGTTTGCGCGCCGTTTCCCGCGCCGCGGGGGCAGGGGCAGGGGCCGGTTTGGCCGGTTCGGCGGCGCCGCGCGGCTCAAGCTTGAAACCGAATGGCACCGAAGGGTCGCTGAAGCCGGTGATGGAATCGAACGGGATCGAGAGGCGCTCCGGCTTGCGAGAAAAATTCAGACTGACCTCGAAGCCGTCGTTAGTCACGGCAAGATCCCAGAATTCATGTTGCAGGATGATCGCCATTTCATCCGGATATCGCTGCAGCACCGCCGGCGGAACGATCACGCCCGGCGCGTGGGTCTTGAAGGCAATGTTGAAATGATGCTCGCCCGGCAGCCCATTGCGCGCCGCGTCGGTCAGCACTTTTCTCACGACCGAACGCAATGCGTCCTGCACGAGCAAATCATAGCGGATGTAGTCGATCGGCATGGAAATCCGCGCATGGAAGGCTTGCCGCAAAGGCTAACCGAGAGCTTTCGCCATGGCAAATCGCTCCGCGTCACGGAACGTGTCGAGGACGGCGGCGAAGACGGTAAAAATCGGGCGGTGAAAAGTGGAGGCTTCTGTTGCCAGGCGCCTCCGGGCCCCGCCTAGAAGTGCAAACCCCTAGGACTTGAATCCCAGTACCAGCGCTGCATTACGCAGCGAGGGCCACCGGAGCATAGTTGTCGTTGGCAACTATAGTTTTGACCCGATAACGGCGGTATCATGCCGGGCAAAAGAGCACCCCTTCAGTCCCCCGTCGAACCTATTTCGCCCCCGCCGAAACCCGCCTGACACAGCGGGCTTGGGTGGAGGCGCCGGGTACTGCCCCCGGGTCCGAAAGACCTATTTCGATGTCCATTTATCGCCATAGCCGTCTTGCGACGGCGCAACGAATATAGGCTTCGGAAAGAGGCAAGGGAAGGGCGAAGGCGGGGTTTTCAGTGCGTCTCGCTGCCGTTAACCCCAATTGCGGCGCGAAAGACGGCGACAAAAGCCGACAATTCTTCGCTGTCGATGTCGGAGACCGCGACATAGCCACGCTCGCGGTCCCTCCAGCGGAGCGAGCGGAAGCCGTCGAGCGTTCCCGCTTGCGGCGTGGCTTCGGCTTTCTCCAGCGATAGCGGCAATTCGGTCACCGCGATCCAATGTTCGCGCCGCTGATAGACGAGCGTCGGCAGGGGCGTTGCGCCGACGACGGCGACGCGTCCGCCCGCCAGCGGGTAGCCCTTGTCGGCAAGATCGACGGCTTCGACGCCGAGCGGGGCGCGTGTCGCCAGCCAGGGTTTGACGACGTGACGATCGGAGGAGGCGATATCGTAAGTGTGGCCGGAGAGCTCGGCGCGCGCGAAGTCGCCGGTCAGCGACGCCATGACCGGGTCGCCGCCGCGCGATGGGCCGAGCACCAGCGGTCCCGTAACGCCAATTGCGAGGCCGGCCGCCAGCGCCGCCCCGATCGGAAAATAGGCGCGGCGCGCCGCCGGTCTCGGGCTGCCGAGCGCAGCGACGGACGCGCGCAGGGAGGCCGGCGCGGCTTCGCGTGGCGCATGACGGCGCACGGCGTCGCTAACGACCGACAGGCGCTGCAAGGCGGCGGCCGCGTGTGGGTCTTGCGCGATCTCGCGATCCAGATCGAGGCGATGCGCCGCGTCGAGTTCATCGTCGAGCGCGGCGTTGAGGCGCAGCAGTTTGTCGGCGCGCGGATCGAATTGGCTCATGACTTGTCTTCCAGAGTCTTAGCGAGCGCCACCCGCGCTCGCGCCAGCCGCGACATCACTGTGCCGATCGGCGTCGCCGTCGCCTCGGCGATCTCGCGATAGGAAAGATCGTTAACCTCGCGCAGCACCAGCGCCTCGCGTAGAGGCGTGGGAAGGGCGGCGATCGCGCGGCGCACGCGGTCTCCGTCCTCGGCGGCGATGAGCAGCGCCTCTGGCGAGCGTTCGCCGGCGGCGGGATCAAAGGTTTCGATCGCCGCCAGATCATCGACGCCGCCGACCATGACGACCGCCTTCGGCCGGTTCTTCGCCATCCAGGTGAGCGCGGCGTTGCGCACGATGCGCAGAAACCAGGCGCGCGGCCGCTCGACAATCGCCGTCTCCAGCGCGTTCAAGGCGCGCAACGCCGCCTCCTGCACAATGTCCTCGGCGTCGACCGACGATCCTGACAGCCAGCGGGCGAGCGCATAGGCGTCGTCAACATACGGCGGCACGATCGTTTGATAGCGCCGCCGCGCCGCCTCGCTGATCATAAAGGCTCCGTCCCGACCCTCACCGCGCTCGCTCTTTGAGATAGGCGATCACGTCCGCGCGATCCTGCGCGGCGTCGAGATGGTAGAACATTCTTGCGCCGGGCACGAACGCCTGCGGATTGGTGAGCCAGCGATCGAGCGTCTGCTCGTCCCAGACGAAATTCGCATTCTTCAACCCGTCGGAATAGGCAAAGTCGGGCAGCGACCCGGCCTTGCGACCAAAGACGCCGCGATGACGGGGGCCGATCTCGTTCTTGTCGAGCGAATGGCAGTCCTGGCAGCCTTCATAAAGCTTCTCGCCGCGGTCAGCGTCGCCGGCGGCGCGGGCAGGACCCGCCGCCGCAAGAGCGAGAGCGGCGAGAAGGAGCAATCTGGCGATCATCGTTGCGTCCCTCAGGCGAGCGAGCGGTCGGTGATCGCCAGCGGCGACGCGATGGCCGAGAAGGCGACGTCGGTCACGCCGAGCAGCTTGCGCAAGTCGCCCGGCGGCACGCGCAGCGGCCCCGGCGCTGGCGCCGTTCCGGGCGCCGGTTGCGGGAAGGCGGTCGAGCGGGCAGTGTGGAAGGTCACCGAACCCTCGACCTTCTGCATCAATTGGTGGATGTGGCCGTTAAGCACGGTCACCGATCCGAAACGCGCCAGCAGCTTCAACGCCTCGGCCGAATCCTCGGTGCCCCAGCCCCATTCGGGCGCGATCGTCCATAGCGGGATATGGGCGAAGACGACGATCGGCGTCGAACTGGTCTTGCCGGAAAGATCGTCGGCGAGCCAGGCGAGCTGTTCGCCGCCGAGCGAGCCGAGCCCGTTGGCCTTGAGATCGACGACATTAACCAGGCTGATGAAATGGACGCCGCCATGGTCGAAGGCGTACCAGCCGTTGCCCGTTGCGCCTTTGCCGAAGCGATCGAGATAGGCGGCGCGGGTCACAGCGTCGACGATGTCATGTTCGCCCGGCGCGTAATGGACGTCGAGCTTGGCGCGGGAGATCATTTGCGCGGCGTCGTCGAATTGTGCAGCCGCGGCGGCATGGGTGATGTCGCCGGTATGGATCATGAAGGCCGGCGAGCCGGGGAGGGCGATCACCTGATCGATCGCGGCCTCGAGCGTCGCCCGCGCGTCCGGATTGGCCGGCTTGTCGAAGCCAATATGGCTGTCGGAAATCTGGACGAAGGAGAAGCCGCCTTCCTCGGCCGCCGCCGAGCCGATCAGGCGCGAGGAGGGAACCCCGCCGGCGACCGTCCACACCACGCCGGTTCCCGCCCAAACCATGCATTTCAGGGCAAAACGGCGGTCGACCTCGGGGCTTTCTGCGTCGCTCATGCGGGTCCTCCTCAATCGCGCGGCATGGCCGCTCATGAGGACAGACTCAGTCTGCGCGGGGTTTATTCCCGGCGGCGGAAAAGAAAAATCACACCGGCTGGGCGCCGCTCTTAACCAATTGATATTCGATCGCGTCGACCAAGGCCTGGAATGAGGCGTCGATGACGTTGGACGAAACCCCGACCGTCGACCAGCGTGCGCCGGCGGCGTCGCCAAACTCGATCAGCACCCGCGTCACCGCGTCCGTGCCGCCCTGGAAAACGCGCACCCGGTAGTCGAGCAGTTCGAGATCGTCGATATATTTCTGGTAGCCGCCGAGATCCTTGCGCAAGGCAAGATCAAGCGCATTGACGGGGCCGTTGCCCTCGGCTGCCGAGATGATCGTCTCCGCGCCGATGCGGATTTTCACCATGGCCTGCGAGGCGGAATAGAGCGAGCCCGTCGCATTGAACTTGCGCTCGACGCTGACATGGAAGCTCTCGACATCGAAATAGGTCGGCGTCTCGCCGAGCGTACGGCGCGCCAGAAGCTCAAAAGAGGCGTCGGCGGCCTCATAGGCGAAGCCCTGCGCTTCGCGATCCTTGACCTCGCCCAAGAGCCGCGACAGACGCGGATCGTCGGCGCCGACCGCGATCCCCATGCGCGTCAGTTGGGCGATGAGGTTCGACCGGCCCGCCTGATCGGAAACGAGAATGGCGCGCTCATTGCCGACGCTGGCGGGCGGGACATGCTCATAGGTGCGCGGGTCCTTCGCCAAAGCGGAAGCATGAATGCCGGCCTTGGTGGCGAAGGCGGAAGCGCCGACATAGGGCGCATGGCGGTCGGGCGCGCGATTGAGCAGGGCGTCGAAGGCGCGCGAGACTTTGGCGAGCCCGCGCAGCGAGTCTTCCGACACGCCGATCTCGAATCGCGAGGCGAGACTGTCTTTCAAGGCGAGCGACGGGATCAGCGTCACCAGATCGGCGTTGCCGCAACGCTCACCCAGCCCGTTCAGCGTGCCTTGCACCTGGCGGACGCCGGCGCGAACCGCAGCGAGCGAATTGGCCACCGCGTTGCCGGTGTCATTATGGGCATGGATGCCGAGCCGGTCGCCGGGAATGACGCGGGCGACGTCGGCGACGATACGCTCGACCTCGTCGGGCAGCGTGCCGCCATTGGTGTCGCAGAGCACCACCCAACGTGCGCCGGCGTTGAAGGCGGCGCGCGCGCAGTCCAGCGCATAGGTCGGATTGGCCTTATAGCCGTCGAAGAAATGCTCGCAATCGACCATCGCCTCTCGCCCGGCGGCGATCGCCGCCTTCACGCTGTCGACGATGCAGGCGACGTTTTCCTCCAGCGTGCAGCCGAGCGCGACATGGACATGATAGTCCCAGGTCTTGGCGACGAACACGATGGCGTCGGCGTCGGCGGCGATGAGGCCGGCGAGGCCGGGATCGTTGGCGGCCGACCGGCCGGGGCGCTTGGTCATGCCAAAGGCGCAAAAGCGCGCGCGCTTGGTCGGCTTGCGCTCAAAGAAGGCTGTGTCGATCGGGTTCGCGCCGGGATAGCCGCCCTCGACATAGTCGACGCCGAGCGCGTCGAGCATGGCGGCGATCTGCCGTTTGTCCTCGAGCGAGAAGTCGACGCCGGTCGTCAGCGCGCCGTCGCGCAGCGTGGTGTCGAAGAGATAGAGGCGTTCGCGGGTCATGGCTGCGTCCTCAATGCGCGCTTGGGTTCGACGGCGCGGCGAGGCGCTTGGTCATTGTGGTGTTGGCCAGCCATTCGTGGCCGAGCTCGACAAGATTGCGCCGATCGGCGCGAAAGCCGAGGCGTTCGAACAACGGTCGGGCCGTGTCGCTGACGTCGCTCGTGACGTCCTTCGCGCCGCGCGCCGTGGCGAGCTTGACGAGGGCGTCGAGCAGCGAGGTCGCGACGCCGCGCCGCGCACAAGCCGGATCGACATAGAGCATGTCGATGGCGTTGGCGGCTTTCAGACTGGCGAAGCCTGCGACGTCTCCCTCGAAGAGCGCGACGAGGGTTAGCGCGCCGGAAAGGCGCTTGGCGAACGCGATCTCGTCATCGGCGCTCGCCGCCCAGGCGGCGCATTGATCGGCGCTATAATCCTCGCTCGCCAGTTCCTCGATGCTGGCGCGGAAGATCGTGGCGCAGCGGGCGGCGTCGGATGGCAGATAGGGGCGAAGCGAGACGCGGCTCATCGCTGGACCTCCCAGCTCGTGCCGTCCTTCGAATCCTTCAGCGCGACGCCCATGGCGACCAGTGCGTCGCGCAAGCGGTCCGACTCCGCCCAGTTTTTGGCGGCGCGCGCCGACGTGCGCGCGGCGATGAGCCGTTCCACCGCATCGCGATCGATGGCCTGCGCCGCGAGACCCGCCGCCTGACGCTCGCCGCGTGTCTGGGTCAGCAGCCCGAGGAGATTGGCGCTCGCCTTCAGCTTCTGTGGCGACCCACTCGCCAGTCGGTGCAGCTCGGTGAGCGCCAGCGGCGTATTGAGATCGTCGTTCAGCGCATCGGCGACGCCGGGCGCGACCTCGCCCGGCTCGACATCGCTGATTTCATCGTACCAGCGATCGAGCGCGCTTTCGGCCTCTTCGAGCGCCTTCGCGGTCCAGTCGATCGGTTGCCGATAATGCGTGCGAAGCATAGCCAGACGCAGCGCCTCGCCCGACCATTTGCGTCCGCCGAAGACATCCGAGCGCAGCAGATCGTTGATCGTGACGAAATTGCCGAGGCTCTTCGACATTTTCTCGCCTTCGACCTGCAGGAAGCCATTGTGCATCCAGACATTGGCCATGCGCGGCGCGCCGAAGGCGCAGCAGGACTGGGCGATTTCATTCTCGTGATGGGGAAAGACGAGATCGATTCCGCCGCCGTGAATGTCGAAAACATTGCGGTCTGGATCGTCGCAGGCAAGACCGCCGCCGTATGGCTGGAGCAGCTTCGCCATCGACATGGCCGAACATTCGATGTGCCAGCCGGGCCGGCCCGGCGTTGCAATGCCGCAGGGGCTCGGCCAGCCGGGCTCGTTCGGCTTCGAGGGCTTCCACAGGACGAAATCCATCGGATCGCGCTTATAGGGCGCCACCTCGACCCGCGCGCCGGCCATCATCTCGTCCAGCGAGCGGCGGGCAAAAGCGCCATAGCGCGGCACGCCCGGCAGAGCGTCCATCGCCGCGGGCGAGAACAGCACGTGATCCTCGGCGACATAGGCGACGCCGCGCGCCGCCAGGCGCTCGATCAGCGCCCGCATCTCCTCAATATGCGCGGTGGCGCGCGGCTGATGCGTCGGCGCGAGGCAGCCGAGCGCGGCGACATCGGCTTGGAATTGCGCCTCGGTCGCCGCCGTGACTTTGGCGATCGCCTCGTTGAGCGGGAGGTCGGGAAAGTCGCGCGCCGCGCGGGCGTTGATCTTGTCATCGACGTCGGTGACGTTGCGGGCGTAGACGACCCCGCTCTCGCCATAGAGCCTGCGCAGCAGCCGGAACAAAACGTCGAAGACGATGACCGGCCGTGCATTGCCGATGTGGGCGAAGTCATAGACCGTCGGGCCGCAGACATAGATGCGCACGGCCTTTGGGTCGATCGGCGCGAACGCAACCTTCGTATGCGTCAGCGTGTTGTATAATCGTAACGAGGTCGTCATCGAAGTTCCAAGGCGTCGGAGCAAAACCATAGGCGCGCGTCAGCGCCGGTCTGGCCGGTTGATCGCTTCTCGGGACAAAAGACGAAAGGAGACGCGAACCAGCCAGCCCTAAGCTAGCGGCTAATGATAATGAACCGGCAAATGCAGGTTGTGCGCGTCATGCCGGCATCCATCTCGCAGCCGCCAAATGAAGTCAAGCGCCGACCGAGGGTCTGCGCCACCGCCCCCTTAACGCAATCTTATCGAGTTCGCTCACAATTTCATCGCCTCTCGTGATCCGTGTCCGCCGGCAGACCGTAAGGCTTGTGCATGCGTAACTCATCCCTCCATTCCCCTTCCTTCATCCTTCTCGCTGCTCTCGCGCTGGGTCTCGCCGCCTCGCAGCCGAGCCAGGCCGCGCAGGGCCACGCCATCGTCGTCGCCGCCAATGACGGTTACGGCCTGCAGGAATGTCTGGGCGAAAGCGGCGAATGCGGGCAGGCGGTCGCCGACGCCTGGTGCGCGGCCGAGGGTCGCGGCGCGGCCCTGTCCTTCGGCAAGTCCGAGACCCTGACGCCGACGCAGCCGGCCGGTTACGTCGTCACCTGCGGCGACTAAGCCTCCAGCGATTAAGCCTCATCCCACTCAGCGCAGGTAGTCGGCGCATTTTGGAATGTCGCCGCTGCCGCCCCAGGGCTCGATCGGCACGGTCGAGGTCGAATTCTTCGGCGAGCCGTCGATCAGCTTATCCGAATAGGTCATGTAGACCAGGATGTTGCGCTTAACGTCGCAGCCGCGGACGATCTGCATTTTCTTGAAAATCAGCGATCGACGCTCGCTGAAAACGACTTCGCCCTGTTCGAATTTGCTCTTGAACTTGATCGGCCCATATTGGCGGCAGGCGAGCGAAATGTCGGAGGTCTGTTCGGCGAGGCCGAAAGCGCCGGCAAGTCCGCCCTTTTCGGGCGCTGTATAGTGGCAGGCGACCCCTTCGACGTCGGGATCGTCGATGCCATAGACCGCCAGCTTGTCGTTTGGCGTCAGCAGCTTGAACGTCGTCGATTTGCGGAAGATCAGGTCCGGATCGGCCGACTGAGCCTGCGCTGCGCCAGCGAAAATAACGAAAAACGCCATTGCGAGGCCGCTTTGCCAGATCGATTTCATGTCGCGCTCCGAGCCGCCGGCGGGCAGGCGCCAGCGACGCCTAGATAGGGCCGACCAAAGCGCTCTCCAAGGAAAACCATCGCAATGATATTCGAATTCGTATATAGGCGGCAAAAAAAGGGGCCGAAATGAACGAGGCTTTGCTCGACGACCTTTTGCGCCGCGCCGCTGCTCACCAGCGCCTGGCGGTCGAGCGGGCGCTCGCCGATCTGGCGGTCACGCCGACGCAACACGCCGTGCTGAAATCGATCGTCGAAACGCCTGGGCTCAGCAACGCCGATATCGCCCGGCTGGAACAGCTGACGCCGCAAACCACGAGCCTGGTGATCGTCAATCTCGAGCGCAAAGGCGCCGTGACGCGGCGCGCCCATGAGCGACACGGCCGCATCCGCCGGGCGGAGGCGACCGCGCTAGGCGCGGCCTTGCTCGCCGATTGCCGCGATCGTTTGCGCGGCTATCTGCGGCGGCAGCGGGCGGCGCTGCCGGCGGATGGGGGCGGGCGGATCGAAGCCTGGCTCGCGCGCCTTGCCGAGACGAGGGTTTGACCGTGACGCGCGAAATTGCTCAAACCGCCCGCGTGCGGAAAGGCGGCTCTGCGCGAGCGGCAAAGGACGGCCAGGGTTTGCGATGAATGTTCTGATCATCGGCGGGGGCGGGCGGGAGCACGCCCTGGCGCTTGCGCTGGCGAAATCCCCCTTGCTGACGCGACTCTTCATTGCGCCTGGCAACCCCGGCGCCGCGGCGGTCGCCGAGGTCGTTCCGCTCGCGGTCGCCGATCATCGCGCCGTCGTGGAGTTCTGCCGGGCGCGCGAGATCGGTCTTGTCGTCGTCGGGCCCGAAGCGCCGCTGGTCGCGGGCCTCGCCGATGATCTCATGGCGGCCGGGGTGCTTTGCTTCGGGCCGAGCAAGGCGGCCGCGCAGCTTGAAGGCTCCAAGGGCTTCACCAAGGATTTCTGCCGCGAGTTCGGCATTCCGACCGGCGACTATCGTCGTTTCACCGACGCGGCCTCGGCGCTCTGCTATATCCGCGCCAAGGGCGCGCCGATCGTCGTCAAGGCCGATGGCCTGGCGGCGGGCAAAGGCGTCGTCGTCGCGATGGCGGTCGATGAAGCCGAGAGAGCGGTCGAGGCGATGTTTGCCGGCGAGTTCGGCGCGGCCGGCGCGGAAGTGGTGATCGAAGACTATCTCGAAGGGGAGGAGGTCTCGTTCTTCGCGCTCTGCGACGGCGCCCGAGCCGTCCCTTTCGCCAGCGCGCAGGACCATAAACGGGTCGGCGACGGTGACACTGGCCCCAATACCGGCGGCATGGGCGCCTATTCGCCGCCGCCCCTGATGATGCCGGCTTTGAGCGCGCGCGTGATGCGCGAAATCGTCGAACCGACGGTCGCCGGCATGGCCAAGCGCGGCTCGCCGTTTCGCGGCGTGTTGTTCGTCGGGTTGATGATCGGCGCCGAGGGACCGAAGCTGATCGAATTCAACGTCCGCTTCGGCGATCCTGAGGCTGAGGCGATCCTGGCGCGGCTCGACGACGATCTGCTTGAGTTTCTGCTCGGCTGCGCCGGAGGCGCCTTACCCGCGCGTCCGCCGCGCTTCTCCGAACGGAGCGCGCTGACGGTGATCATGGCGGCGCGCGGTTATCCCGGGCCCTACGCAAAGGGAACGCCGATCGGCGGTCTCGACGCCGCGTCCCGCACGCCAGATGTCACCGTGCTGCATGCGGGCACACGCCGGGATGGCGATGCGCTGGTGGCCGATGGCGGACGCGTTCTCGCCGTCACCGCGCTCGGCCATGATGTCGCCGAAGCGCAGGCGCGCGCCTATGCAGCCGTCGACTGCATCGATTGGCCCGGCGGCTTCTGCCGGCGCGACATCGGCTGGCGCGCGATTGGCGCGCATAGGGCTAAGTGAATGGGCGCCGACGCGATCATGCTCCGGCGCCGTTCGGGGTCGACGCCGACCGTGGCGATCGCCTTGGGCGGCGGCGGCGCGCGCGGCCTCTGCCATATCGCGGCGCTCGAGGCGCTCGACGAACTCGGGGTGAGGCCGACGGTGATCGCCGGAACGTCGATTGGCGCGGTGATCGGCGCCGGCTACGCCGCCGGCATGAGCGGCAAGGATCTGCGCGCCTATGCGCTCTCGGCGCTGCGCAATCGTTCCGAACTGATGCGCAAATTGATGCGCGCGCGGGTTGGGCGGTTTTCCGACCTGGTGTTTCGCGGTCGCGGCAATCCGGTGCTCCTCGACGGCGAGATTTGTCTCGATCTCTTCTGGCCCACGGAAGTGCCGGATTTCTTCGAAGAGCTGAGCACGCCGCTATTGGTGATCGCCACCGATTTTCACCGGCGATGCGAATTCGTCATGTCGCGCGGCCCGCTGGGACCGGCGGTCGCCGGCTCGATGGCGATTCCCGGCTGGATTCGACCCGTCGCCTATGAAGACCGCTTCCTGATCGACGGCGGCGCCGTCAATCCCTTGCCTTACGACGTTTTGTTCGATCGCGCCGACATCGTCGTTGCGATCGATGTCACTGCGGGCCCGCGCGGTGGGACGCCTGTCCCGCCGAGCCCGTTTCAGTCGATGATCGGCGCCGCGCAGATCATGCAGGCCGCGATCACCACGCAGAAAGTGAAGACGCGGCCGCCCGACATTTTGGTGCGGCCGGGCGTCGATCAATTCGGCATTCTCGATTTTCGGCGGGTCGGTCAGATTCTGCGCGCGGCTGAACCGGCGAGGGACGAACTCAAACGCGCGATCACTGCGCAGTTCGAGGCGGCGCTGCGAGATTGAAGCGCGCGCCGGCGGCAAGCTTGGCGCCGCGCGCCAATTCCGCTCCGCTCATCGCGTTTCGTCCGGCGCGCTGCCCGGCAGTGACCCGGATGGCCCCGCCGCCGCAGGCGATGGTCATCGCGGCGTCGATTAACACGCCCGGCGCGCCGCCGCCTTCGACGACTTCGGCGCGGAAGATCTTGATGCGTTCGACGCGTTCGCCGATCGAGATTTCGCCAAACGCGCCGGGCGAGGGCGAAAGCCCGTGAATTTGATTGCGCACGGCCTTGGCCGTAGCGGTCCAGTCGATCGCCGCCTCGCTCTTGTCGATCTTGCGGGCATAGACCGCGCCATCTTCGTTCTGCGGCCGAAAGACCAGCTGGCCGGCGGCGAGCGTGGGCAGGCCGTCGGCGATCAATCGCGCTCCCAGTCCGGCGAGCCGCTCGGAGAGGTCGCCAGTGGTATCGTGAGCAGTGATCCCCGTGCGGAGTTCGAGCGCCACGGGTCCGGTGTCGAGACCCGCCTCCATGCGCATGAGGTCGACGCCGGTCTCCGCGTCGCCAGCCATGATCGCGCGTTGGATCGGCGCGGCGCCGCGCCAGCGCGGCAGCAGGGAGGCGTGAATATTGAGGCAGCCGAGCCTCGGCGCTGCGAGCACGGGCGGCGGCAAAATGAGACCATAGGCGGCGACCAGCGCGACATCGGCCTCGTAGGCGCGAAACGCCTCCTGCGCCTCGGGCGTGCGCAGCGTCGTAGTCGTGACGACCGGCAATCCCAGAGAGTCCGCCAGCCGGTGGACGGGGCTCTTCATTGGCTCGAGGCCGCGCGGTCCGGCTGGCCGCGGCGCGCGCGTGTAGACGGCGGCAACCTCGTGGCCCTGCTCGACGAGGGCGCTGAGCGCGGGCGTCGCGAATTCCGGCGTCCCCATGAAGATGACCCGCATCGCGCGCGCATAGCATCGCGCGAAGGGACGGTCAAAAGCCGCCCGTCGCTTTTCCTCAACCCCGGCGGGCGCTAGTTTGCGGCCTATCGCCTGTGGAGCGCCAAGAGACATGACGACACTATCGCCGTCCCACCAGTTGGCGCTGCGGGTCTATTATGAGGACACCGATTTTTCGGGCCGCGTCTATCACGCGTCCTTTCTGCGCTTCATGGAGCGCGGCAGGACGGAATGGCTTCGCGCGCTCGGCTTCGAGCATGGAGCGCTCGCCGGTGCGGAGGGAACGGTGTTCGCGGTGCGCCGGCTGGAGATCGACTATTTCGCTCCGGCGGTCATCGACGATCTGTTGAATGTCGACACGCGGCTCGCTGGATTGCGCGGCGCGACGATCGACTTTTTCCAGAGCGTTCTGCGCGGTGACGAGACGCTGGCGAGCGCCAGAGTTCGCGTGGCGGCTTTGCGCAACGGTCGCCCGGTCCGCATTCCGCCGGCGTTGAGGGCGATGTTCGAGACGACGCCTCATGCTCGAAAGGGCGGGGGACGCGGCGCGGGCGCTTAAGCGTCCATCAAGCGATCCAGGCGGGCGCCGAGTGCGTCAAGACGCTCGGCTATGCGCTCTTCAAGGCTGCGCACGTCCGCACGCGTCGGCAGCGATCCGACAATCCCCAACAGTCTGTAGTGGTCGGCGTTCACGCTTTCATAGCGCTCCGCCAGCCGGGCGACGGCTGTGTCGCTCGACTGGCGAGTCTGATCCAAATCCAGACGCTGGCGCGTCACCGAAGATTCGATCGATTCTAGGCGCACACTCAGTCTCCACAAGAAGGCACCGACGCTGGCGAGAAGGGTCGTCAGCCCTGTAATCGCCCATTCGGCGATCCCCCAGGCGGCCCCTTCCGGTGGCGAAGCGGACATCGGCGTCGATCTCACGAGATGCAAATTGAAGTGAACCGCCGCTTGCGCGGGCGTCACCGTCCGCGGGCGCGAGCGTCGCTTGCCGAAGCGGGATAGCCGCCGTCCTCGGGCGAGGCGTCCGGTTGCGCCGGTGCGACAGGGCCGATCCCGCGCGCCGCGGCTGCGACGCGCCATCAGCACGACCTGCTGGCGATCGACTTCGAGGCCGACCGCGCATTTCATTTTGAGGCCCTGCACCATCGGGCCATTGGCGAGGAAGGTCGCCCCATTATAGGCGAAGGGAACATCGAGGCTCGACCAATAGGCGGTCGCTCCGCTCTTGAGCGTCAGCGCATAGGCGTCGGCTTTGAAGATCGTCGCGTCCGCCGAACGGGCGTCGTTCAGGAATGCGGCGAGCGCCGGCGAAAGATTGCGCAAGTCACGATGTCCGGATGGTCGAGAATTTGAACGACTTCACCGCATGAAGGTGCTTCATGAATTGCTCGAATTCGAGCGCGTCCTCGCTCATCCGGCAGTAGAAGGCATAGGCGAAGGTGGCGAGAATCGGCGCGTTCACCGCCGGCGGCACCGCGAAGGCGAGCGTATTGGGCGTCTGCAAGCTCCAGCCGGTCGACGTGACGCCGCCGACGCTAACCCCCGAGATGCCGGTGACCCAGCCGACCGGCTCGAGAAAGGCCGAGCTCAGCGGCCGTTGCAGCGCAAAGGCGGACGTCGCGCCGTCGCCCAAGGCGACGAATTGATTGGCCGCGTAATTGTCGGTTGGATCGACATAGAGGAAGGGCGCGAACTGACCGCCCAGACTCTGAAAGAAACCCATCAACGCCTGCAGACTATAGGCGCCGAGACCAGGATAATGTGAGCCCGACGAATCGAGCCCGTCGTAGACGAGCTCAAACTCATAAAGCGGGTAAGCGAAATTCTGGACCCGCGACTCGCGGCCTGAAACATGTTTGGCGACTCGCGTCGACCAGCGCGGGATCTTCGTCGCCGACCAGCCGAGGCCGGCGAGCGACGGCAGGGTGGGCGGGATGCCGCTCATGCGAAGCGCGCTCCGCGTCGCACGCCGAGATGGGCGCCGTCGCGAATCGCCCGCTGGATCGTTTTCATCACCGCGCCGGAATTGCGGTCGAGCGCTGCGGCGACGCCGGCGGGATCGAGCGAGTGGAGATGAAACTGCGGCGCGCCCACCGACACGCCAGGAGGCGACGAGCGGCGGCTGTTTGAGGAGCCGTCGCTCAGCATGTCGCGAAAGGCGCCGGCCTGGGTGGCGGGCATAATCAACTCGTTGCGATGAACAAGACTGACCATGTCCTCGGGCACGCTCCACATGCCGATGTCGGCTGAGGTCATGCCGACCGCCGTGCCTTCCATCTCAGCGGCAAGCCCCGCGGCGGCGCCGAGTGCGGCAGGCCCCATGTCGGGCGCGAGGAAAGCGACGAAGCCGGCATAGGCCTCGCTGGCGTCGGCGGTGATCTGCGCCAACAGGCCCGGTTTGGAAGCCAGGGCTTGCGCGGCCGAGCCGGACGTCGTGATGGCGGTCTTTGCCGCTTCGGTAGCCACATAGTGAACCACCGTGGTTTCGCACCATTCGATGAACTTGATCAGCAAGTCCTCGAGCACGTTCTTGAAGGCGGTGCGCCAGCTCTCCGTTCCCGAAAGCAGACCATGCAATTGCGAATTGAAAGCCTGCGTCACCGTTCCGGCGAGCGTCTCATATTGCTTCGCCTGATCCTGGACCGCCTTTTGGGTCGCGGCGGTGATCTGATTCTGGGTGCTGACGTAGTCCTTGAGCATCTCGCCGTTGATGCGCGCCTTTTGATTGAGGGATTGGTCGCCCAGCGCGGCTTCCTGCTGCAGGGCGGCGACCTTGGCCGCGTATTCCGCGCTCAGCGCCTGTGTCGTCAGCGCCAGCCGCTGCTGAATGGTGATCTGATGTTCGCGCGCCTCGTCGCCATATTGCGCGATCGACTCGCGCGCGCCCTGAGTGACCAGCGCGACCTCTGTGTTCACAGCGGTTTGCGCGGCGCGAATGGAGTCCTGCGAGCCTTCCGCATTGGCGGTCATGATCGCCTGCGCCGCTTCTTGATGCGCCGCGGCGAGCGCGCGCTCCATCGCCGCCGAAGTCGTCAGCGCGCTGTCGTAAGGCTGCAGGCGGGCGGGATCGAAAGTGGCGGCGAGCGACGTCGAAAGCGCTGCGGATTGCCCGTTCAACTGCGTGACGGACGGCCCGAGCGTCGACAGCGCGTCGCGCGCGCCGCCGATGCCGGCGACGAGATCGGCGATGTCGGCGGAAAAGCGGACGGCGACCGTCGTATCGGCCATGGCGGGCGTCCTCGAATAGATCGTGAATGTCTAAAGCCTGCCGCCGGGCAGCGCCGCGCTCAATGCGGCGACGGTCGGCGCGTTGGCGTCTTTGGCGGTCTGGGCTTCGGGCGGTCGGTAGCGCAGCGCGGCGGCGACCAGCCAGTGCGTCGGCGGGCATTGGCGCCATTCGGCGACCAGCGCGAGATAGCGGGGCGTGGTGAGGCCGTCGAGCGCCTCGTCCCAGGTCCAGCCGGTATTGGCGACGACCTCGGCGATCAGGCGATCGAAATCGATTTTCCCGCTTCAGGCGACGCCTCCCGCGTCGCCTGGCCGGGCGCGCCGGCGCGCAGGCCCGCCGCTCTGGCGAGCGCAGGAAAGGCCTCGATCAGCTCGCCGACCGAAAAGGGCAGGTCGAGGAAGTCGGCATAGGAGAGGCCCGGTTCGAGGCAGGCGATGGCGCGCCAGGTCGCTTCGGCGAGCCGATCGAATTGCGCTTCGCCAAGCTGGGCGACGCTGGCGCTCGTCATCTCGGCGCCGCCGGCCTCGGCATAGACCGCAAACAGCGCCGGCTGGATCGATTTGATGGCGCGAAAGGGCAGATGCGGCAGCGCCCAGCGCCGCCCGGCGAGCGTGAGCTCGAATGTCTCCTCGCTCACGCGGCGTCTCCGAAGTTGAATTGGCAGACCTGGCCGGCGGAGTTGGCGAAACAGGCGAAGTCGAGTTCGGGGATCATGAAATCCTCGAGCTTCGAGCTGATCGCGAGTTTGTCGGCGACGCAATTATAGAGCAGCACCGAGAATTGCTTGCCGGTGGTCGGATCGGCGGCGAAGAGATTGGCCGAGAAGGTCACCGTCGGGCCGATCAATTGCGAATTGACGGCGACGTTCTCGCCGCTGGAGGCCGATGTGTAGCTATAGGAGATGAGCACCGCCGCGCCGGCGTCGGCGGCGGCGAAAGTGTAGACGCCGGCCGAGAGCGAATATTGCCCAGCGGTAGGCGAAGCGGCGACCTGTTTCAGCGGCAGGGCCGTCGCCGCATAGACGACGCCCTGATCGGCGAGGAAGGTCGAATGAAAGGTCGGGGTGTAATTATAGGGCGATGAGGCCGGAATCGTCGTCGTCTCGCCGAACTGGGTCAGCGTCGTGCCGGCGCTCGGCGTGACGCCGAAGAACAGCGTGCCGAGCGCCTGGCCGGAGACGCGGGCAAGCTTCGCCTTGCCGGTCATCTTGCGCGTGCCGGAGCCGATCGCCACGGGAAAGTTATATTGGCCAAACAGCGCCTTGGTCGAAGTCGCGATGTTGAGCGACACTTCCTGGGCGAGGCCGAAATTGATCGGCGTGCCGCCTTGGGGCGTGCCGATCAGCACGCCCGATCCGAATACGAACATGAGAAAGTCTCCTTGCGGAAGGGGAAGGCGTGAGGTCTGCGAAGGGCGCGCTCGCGTCGTCGTCCGGTGCGGCGCGCGATACGAAGATCAGAGGTCGGACATGGGTGTGAGCGCGGCGCAGAGAAGCGCACGATTGCGGCGCGTCAGCGCGCCGCCGTCATCAAACTGGCGGGTTGGATTGACGGCGTATTCTTGCGACAGCTTCGCAAGGGACTGGGCGCGGGCGTCAGGCCCTTGCGGAATCTTCGCCAGTCACGATCGGCAATAGCGGCGCGTCGGACCACGGGACGCCATGCGCCGCGAAAATGTCTTTCAACTCCTGAATGAAGGCGGGGTTGACGGTTCGTTCGTAATGGCCCGTCGTCGGGAAATATTTGCCGACCATTGCGATAAGCGCCTCTGTTGGGCTCAGCTGTCCACCGTGCCAGAGCAATATCCCGTCGTCGTCAACATAGGGATCAAATGTTCGCAGCACGTGAAAGAAGGCGTCGCGATCGTCGCGATATTGCGGTGTCGCGATCTGAATCAATCCGCTGACGATACATCGATAAATCATGTCTACGGCGAGCTGCCATCGCTGCGGGGTGCGATCAGGCATGCCGTCGACGCGCCCGGACATGAAGCCAACGGGCGACTCGTTGTCGTCGATTAGAAGTTGCAGGTTAAATTGCAACCAGCTCTCGACTGTGTTCGGTTGCGACATTTGTGGCCTCAATTGCGAGGGAATTTTAGTTTGAGTTGCCGGTCACCGTTTAGCGCATTGACTACCGGATCATTGATTTCGACCGTTGCCGTCGTCGAGAGCGTTTGAGCGCTCGCTTGGCCGGCGGGGCGAAATGTGATGAAGGCGCCATTCGGCATCTCAGCAATGAACATATCCGGCCAGCCTCCTCGCACCGAAATTGGCTGCTGTCCATTGTAAGCACGCAGTATATAAACCGCAGCAGCCGCGTCAGGATCGTCGGAAGCGGGCATTGTGCGCGGCGACCCCAGCTCGGCGCGGGGTTCTCCGGGCAGCACGCCATTTGGCGCCACGGCTTCCGCGATTGTTCCGGGCTCGCTCGCGGCCTCCGGGGCTGAAAGATAGGTCGGCGACTGGAGGTCGCGCAGGTTGATCCACGGCGATTTCAGCTCAACCCCTGAGCCGGCGTGGACCGTGGCGGTCCGGCCAGTGTCCGGATTGAAATAGGTCTCGAGCTTTCCTTCTTCGGCGCCTTCAGGCTTTGGCTCTTCCTCGGGCGGCTCACTCTCGGTTGCGACCTGCACGCCCTTCGGCCGCGTCGCGCTCCTGGGCTGCGCCGCGCCCGGCTCGACCGCATCGTCGGCGGTCGTAAAGCGTCCGCGCTCGTCGTGATAGGGATTGAACTTGCCAAAGCCTGCCGGCTCGGGCTGCCCGCCCGGCGCGATTTTCGGCTCAGGTTTGGGTTGCGTCGCCAAGCCAAGCTCGGCGCGCGCTTCGGCGATCGTCTTGATCCCGGCGCCGACCAGAATGTTGAGCGTCTGCGCCTGCTGCAGCGGATCGACCGCGTCGTCGCCGACCCAGACGAATTCGAGATCGGGCTCGTCGAGACAGATCTGAATGACATGGTCGAGCGCCGCCTTGATCCAGGCTTTCAGCGGCACCAGCCCTTCCTGCGCCGCCTGCAGACGCAAGGTCTCGCCGGTCGCGCGATTGACCTGCGAAACAAAAGCCGAGGCGGGGACCGAGAAGGCGTAGCAAATCGCGCGCGCCAGCCATTCGTCATATTGATCCTTGAGCGGCGGCTGGCGCGCTTCGATCAGCCGGAAGTCGGCCGGCATGAATTTGGTCATCCGCCGCCGCGCGGAATTGCCGCTCATCAGCGCGTCGAAATAATCCTGGAACTGGCGGATCTGATCGACCGTCCATTCCTTCGGCAGCGTCGCGAAAGCGTCGGGCGTCGAGCCCGAACGATAATAGTCGAGCGTCGCCGCCTCGCGCCTCAGCGCGATATTGACGGTGAGCGCGATCTGTTCGACCGGCGAAAATCCGTAGAGCTTATGGGCGCGGATGTTGCGCGGCAGATAGAGCAGCTCGTCGGCGGAGAAATCGGCCGCCGGCACGCCATGCAGCACCTGCTGATAGGCCGGGTCGGGCGGTTCGGGCGCGCGCCCGTCCTCGCCGATCAGTGGCGTGATCGTCGCGCCGTCGATGACGTCGAGCGAATAGAGACGCCCGGCGCGATCGACGCGCGGATAGAGCGTCGCCGCGTCGATGACCAGCATGTCCTCGAGCAACATGCGCAACCAGGCCGAGAAAGAATGTCGCCGGTCGGGGCAGGCGAGAAAGCCCGCGGCCACCTTGGCGCGCGCCGCGGCGTCGGCGTCGGCGGAGGGATCGCACGGCCGCACGGTGTGGCTCAGCGCCGCGACCTGATCCTTGCGCGTCTCGATGATCGTGCGCAGCAGCGGCAGGGCGTCGGCCAGTGCCCGCAGCTCGGCGAAGCTGACGCCGCCGGTCGTGCGCGGGATATAGGAAAGGTTGACGCCGAACGGATAATCGAATTGGCGCCCCTTCACCTCGGGCGGCGCTTGGGGCGTCAGCGGCTGCTGCGGCCCGAACCACGCATCGGGCGACACGCCGCTGATCGCATAGCGCGCCGCAACAGCGAGGCGCGCGATCAGGCTCGGCGGCAGCGGGGTCTCGCGCGCGGCGTCGGACATGAATGGTCCTTGTAAATGGGCGAGACAAAGCGGCCGGGCGCGCGCCGGGGGCGCACAGCGTTCGGCGACATTTCGATATTGGCGATTCGATTATGAGGTCGACGGACTGCGTCTCAGGTCGAAAGGCGACGACGATCTATTCGTCTTCGAACGCCTTCGCGACGGCGTCCATGCCGATTTCGACCATCTCGTCGCCGACAAAGACGGCGACGTCGACCGTGTCGTCTTCGTCGACGGTGATTTCCACCCGCTTGCCGGGCAGTGTGGCCATCAGCATCAGGAAGATGCCCGACCGTTTGATCGTGAAAGAGACGCGCTTGGATTCGAGGAGCTTCATGACCTCGAATAGGTTTGACGACATGGCGCGAAATCCTCCGGCTATGCGCGATCAACCATTGGATTTCTCGCTTTCATGAAGGCTTCGCGTCGAACGAGCTAGTCGCCCGGAACCATCACGACCATGTCGCCCTGTCGAACGAAGCTGCGAGGCCTATCGCGGAAGATATT
>SSMV01000178.1 GCA_004799435.1 Bradyrhizobium sp. | reverse complement strand
CGATGCGGAAGTCGAAAAGATCGTCACCCACCTCAAGGCGCAGGGACAGCCGGAATATCTCTCCTCCATCACGGAAGAAGATCCCGACGAGGATGTCGAGGCGGCGCCGGCCGGCACGCTCTCGACCATGGACGCCGAGGAAGCCGGCGATTACTACGACCGCGCGGTCAACATCGTGCTGCGCGACCGCAAATGTTCGACGAGCTACATCCAGCGGCGTCTGTCGGTCGGCTATAACAAAGCCGCCTCGCTGGTTGAGCGCATGGAGCAGGAAGGCGTCGTCAGCGCGGCCAATCACGCAGGAAAGCGCGAGATTCTGGTCGGCAACGGCGTCGATCGCGCGCCCTTCGAGGAAGACGAGTAAGGCGCGCGCCTTTGCGCGCCGCGGCGACATCGCGCTATTGAAGGCGCGAGTCGGGCGCCGCAGCCCTTTTCCGAAATTAAAGCTGGCGAGCGCAGGCGCGCGTCGCCGTGCGACTGACAATCGGAGCCTCAAGAATGACGCGCGCGAACGAACGCCTGAAGGTTCTTGCCGCGGGCGTACTCAGCATCGTGCTGACGCTGGGCGTGGCGCGCTTCGCCTACACTCCGTTGCTGCCGCTGATGCAGCAACAGGCGGGACTCGGCGTCAATGAGGCGGGTTGGCTCGCCTCGATCAATTACGTCGGCTATCTCTGCGGCGCGCTCATCGCCTCGTCGATCGGCGATCCCGCAATGAAGGATCGGCTCTTCCGCCTTGGCGTCATCGTTGCCGTCGTCACCACCGCGATGATGGGCGCGACTGAGAACTTCTGGATCTGGGCTATCTCGCGCTTCTTCGCCGGGCTCAGCGCTTCGGCAGGCATGCTGTTTGGCACCGGGCTGATCCTCAATTGGCTTATTCGTAACGACTATCGCGGCGAACTCGGGATCGCCTTCAGCGGCCTCGGTCTTGGCGTCGTCGGCGCCGCCGCCGCGGTGATGGCGATGAATGTCGCGGGTCTCGGCTGGAGCGCGCAATGGTGGGTGTTCACCGCCATCGCGCTCGCTCTCAGCGTTCCCTCTCTGGCGTGGATGCCGCGTTCCGATCGCAGTCCGGTGACGCGATCCGGCCAGCCGATGCCGGACAACCCGCCGGGGCGTCTCTTCCTCATTGTCTTCATGGCGGCCTATTTCTGCGCCGGCGTCGGCTATGTCGTCACCGCAACCTTCATCGTCGCCATCGTCGACCATCTGCCGGGATTCGCGGGAAGCGGCACGCTGGTCTTCCTGGCGATCGGTCTCGGCGCGACGCCCGCCTCCGCGCTGTGGGATGTGGTCGCCAGGCGCATCGGCGAACTGCCCGCAATGACTGTGGCTGGCGCGCTGCAAATCATAGGCATCCTGCTGCCGCTCCTTGCCCATAATCTCGTTGTGTCGCTGATTGGGGCGCTGGTGTTCGGCGCGACGGTGGTTGGACTGGTGAGCCTCGTCCTGACGATGGCCGGCCGTTTCTATCCGACCGGCCCAGCCAAGATGATGGGAAGAATGACCCTGTCTTATGGCGCCGCGCAGGTCATCGCGCCGGCGCTTACGGGCGCGGCGGCGGCGTCATTCGGCGGCTATGACGCGGGCGTCTATCTGGCGGCGGCGGCGACGGCGCTCGGCACGGCGTTGCTCGCCGGGCTGTGGGCGGCCGAGCGCTCTTCAACGAAGAAGGGTCTCCCGATCGTCCCGTAATCCCCGAAATGGAGCCGGCGCGCAACGACGCGTCGGGTCGCAACGGGGACAAGATTGCCGACCGTCTTTTCAGTCTCGACCGATCGCGTCGCGAAGCGCGACCGCTTCGCCTATTGGCGCGAGGCGGTCTCGGAACGGCTCACGTTCACATCGGTGGAATGCGCCGAGCCCGAGCGCGACCGGTTTTTCGCGCGGCTTGATGGCGTTAGCCAAGGCGGCGCCGCCCTGCTTCAATTCGAACGCAGCGGCGTTACGGTCCATCGGGGCGCCCGTGAGATCGAGCAATTCCCGAACGACAATCTGCTCGTCTATTGTGCCCCGGCGGTCGCGACCTGGATCTCGCCTCACGATGGCGAGGCGTTCGTCGCCCCGCCCGGCTCAATCGTCGTCGGCTATGCCGACGCACCCCTTTCGCAGGCGCCGCTCAACGGCGTCGACTATCGCTGCATCCTCGCCACCCTCCCGGCGGCGCTGGCGGGCCTTCCTCGCGCGCGCGCCGGCCAAAGGGCGCCGCGCGCAATCGCGAGTGACGCGGGCCTCGGGGCTTTGCTGATCGCCCAGCTCGAAGCCTGGAGCCGTGCCGCCGCGGCGCTCGACGCCGAGGCCTTCGACCTTGCGGCGCTGAGCCTCGCTCAACTTGCCGCGCTGGCGCATGGATCGGGCGAACCCCGCGAGGACCGCTCGCGCGAGGCCGTCGCGGTCGCCCGGCGCGCCGCGGCCGAGCGTTTCATCACCCAGAATCTTCACCGCGCCGATTTGTCGCCCGCGCTCGTCGCGGCGAAGCTCGAAATGCCGGTTCGACGCCTGCACGCGCTGTTCGAGCCGACCGGGATCAGCGCAGCGCGGCGCATTCTCGCGCAGCGTCTCGCCGCCGCAAAACGCCTGCTGATCGGTCTTCCCGATCTGCCGGTCACCGATGTCGCCTATCGCTGCGGATTTGAGAGCCTGGCGACCTTCTACCGCGCCTTCAAAACCGCCTTTGCGATGACCGCCACCGAGTTCCGCTCCGCGCAGTCGAAGCGCCTCTAGGCGCGCTGCGTCATAGCGGGATCCGCACGGAACGATAGTCGACAGCGCGCGGGCTGCGGCGACAGGAAACCATGATTCGCTAGAGACATAGGCTCGCGACGCCGCATGAGGAGCGCCAGGTGACCAGTCGTTTGTTTGCCGCCCTGGCGGCCTCCGCGATTTTATCGGTCGCGCCGGCTTTGGCCGCCGGCCCTTCGAGCGGCGTCGCCCCACCCGCTTCCGTCGTGAACTGGACCGGCTGCTACGTCGGCGCCAACGCCGGCTTTGGTTGGGCGCCGGAAAGCTGGCTCTACGGCTATTATGCCGGGACCGACTATAACGAGAATTATGGCGCCCACACCACATCGGGCGGCGTCATCGGCGGCCAGGTCGGCTGCGACTATCAGATGGGCATGTGGGTCGTCGGCGCCAAAGCCGACCTCGACGCAGCCGACATGACCGGCTCGCATAATCACGACGGCTATGGTCAGAGCACCAAGCTCGACTGGATCGCGACAGCGACGGGACGCGCCGGCTACGCCATCGGCCCGGCGCTTCTCTATGTCGACGGCGGCGTCGCCTGGGATCGCGGCGCCTATATGATGGCGCTCAGCGGCGAAAACTATTCCGACACGATCACCCGCACCGGCTTCGACATCGGGCTCGGCGCCGAATATGCGCTGACGAAGAACATCTCGCTCAACCTCAGCTACGACTATCTGGGCTTCGGCAAGCACGACGTCTGGTGGCTCTATGAAGGAACCGAGCCGTGGAGCTTTCACGTCAACCAGAACGTCAATCTGGCGCGCGCCGGGCTGAACCTGCGTTTCTAGGCCACGGACGCAATGCGTCGTGAAGGACAGGGGCAAATTTTGTTCAAGAGTGTTGCGCCGAAATCCTGCGGGGTGAAGCCGCTTGTGACGTCGATCATCGTGCTGGCGACGCTGACGGCGGGGGCGCGCGCAGCCGAGTTGCCGGCTGACAGGTCGACGCCCGCGCCGGCCTTTACGTGGACGGGTTGCTATGTCGGCGTTCAGGCGGGCGGCGATTTTGACCGATCGTCCTGGGGCCGCAGCGGCAATGGGATGTTGATCAACCCATTCACGATCGACGCGAGCGGCGCCATCGGCGGCGGCCAGGCCGGCTGCAATTATCAGATGGAGAGCTTCCTGCTCGGCGCCGAAGGCGAAATCTGGGGCTCCAGCCTCTCGGGCGCGACAGTGGTGGCCGCCAACGACGGCGATCGCTACGCGTTTCAAAGCCATTTGGGCGGCGACGCGGCGTTGCGCGCCGGCTATGCGTTCGGGCGGACGTTGCTCTACGGCAAGCTGGGTGTCGCGGAAGCGAGCTACGCATTCCAGGACACAGGTCCGGGATTCCTATCCGATACTGGCCGCGCGACCTATGCGGGCCTGCTGCTCGGCGTCGGCGTCGAATATGCGTTGGACGCCCATTGGAGCGTCAAGGCGGAATACGAAAACATCGACTACGCGCGATCCGTGTTCATCGGCAATCCGGCGCGGCCCTTCGACGACTATTCATCGAGAATCCGCAACGCCGAGAATCTCGTGAAGGGCGGCGTCAACTACCGCTTCTGAGTTGCGGCCTGCGCGACGCCAAAGGGCTGTGCGTCAATGGCGCTTGATCGGCGATGCGGCAAGACAGCCCAACCCCAATTCGCTATGCTTGCGCCAAGACGCTTGGCCCATGAGCCGGCGCGTCATTGGCGCGGTCGGGGCCAATTCGTCGTCGCACGAAACGCAGGACCGCTATGACCGTCGCCCCGCCCGCCTTTCCCGAGCTCGCCGCGCGCTTCGCCGCGCAAAGGGGCGCCTTCGCCGCCGATCGCAATCCTTCGCTTGCCGTCAGACGCGAACGTCTCGGTCGGCTGCACGCGCTGATCGTCGACAATGAGGACGCCTTCGTCGCCGCCATCGACGCCGACTTCGGCGGGCGCGCCGCGCAGGAAACGCGCTTCGCCGAGCTCCTCGTGACGCGCTTCGGCGTCGCCAATGCGCGTCGACGCGTGGCCGGCTGGATGCGGGCGCGTCGCGTGCCGACGCAATTGCAATTTCTGCCCGCCCACAACCGGCTCGCGCCGCAGCCGCTCGGCGTCATCGGAATCATAGCGCCCTGGAACTATCCACTTCTGCTGTCGCTCACCCCGCTGGTCGGCGCCCTGGCGGCGGGAAACCGCGTTCTCATCAAGCCGTCCGAACTCGCGCCGAACTTCGCGCGCTTGCTTGGCGAGCTGACAGCGAAATATTTCGA
>SSMV01000177.1 GCA_004799435.1 Bradyrhizobium sp. | reverse complement strand
AGGAAGACGGCTGGCGTCACGCGGCGCTCCGCAGAGAGACGCTGCTGACGGTGAACCCCGGCCCCATCGCGGAAAGAAGCGTGCGTGACGGAAGCCCCGCCTGAACGAGGCGGTCGAGAACGAAGAGCGCCGTGGGGGCCGACATATTGCCGAAGTCGGCCAGCACCGTGCGTTCGTGATCAAGCGCGCCCTGCTGCAAAGACAGAGCCCGCTCCAATGCCGTGATGACCTTGGCGCCGCCGGGATGGCAGGCAAAGCGGTCAACATCGGCCAGCGCCAAACCCGCCCGCTCGAGGATGCCGGCGATCGCCGGGGCGATGTTTTGCTCGGCAAATGGCGGAATCGATCGATCGAAAATCACGCCGAACCCTTCCGGGTCGACGCTCCAACCCATGATGTCGAGCGTGTCGGGCCAATTGTGCTGGCCGCTCATTTCAACTGCGGCGAGACCCGCCTCGCCGCTCCGCAGGACGCAGGCGGCGGATCCGTCGCCGAACAAGGCCGTCGCAACGATATTCGCCTTTGTCAATTGATCGAGGCGGAAGGCGAGCGTGCAAACTTCGACCACGACCAGCAACACAATCCCGCCTGGGCGCGATTGCGCCAGGCGAGACGCGATCGACAGACCGGAGACGCCGCCAGCGCAGCCGAGACCGAAGACGGGCACGCGCTCGACGTCCGAGCGAAAACCAACGCGCCCCGCGGCCCTTGCTTCGAGGCTCGGCGTCGCGATGCCCGTAGAGGAGACCGTGACGACTGTGTCGACCTCGGCCGCGCCGACGCCGGCGGCTTCGAGGGCTTTGGTCGCCGCATCGACGAAGAGCTGGGTGGCTCCGTCAAGATATGCGCTCGTTCGCTGCGGCCAACCAAGCGGCTCGAAATACCATTCGATCGGCCGCACCGCATAGCGCCGGCGAATCCCTGAGCCGGTGAAAACAGACGCCAAGCGTTCGAAGTCGCCGTAGCGCCCGGAAAACCCTCGCGCGGCGGCGGCGGCGGCGTCGGACTGCTCAATGACATGGGGCGGAACTGCAGTCGCGACGGACATGAGCTTGACCGACTGGGGCATCGAATCTCCTGGATGGCTGCACGACACTCGAATTCTCGATGTGCTCGTGGCGGCGGACACTGTCCAACCGGTCCGTCCACGGCTCTCGGATGAACGCTTTGCTCAAATGGCAATCTAAGGCTGCGATCGCCCGTAGCCAACCTCTCGCGGCCCTCTCACGACCGCAGTTTGGTATCTGACCGGCCGGACGGGATATGCCGAACCGCCAAGGATATGAAAGTGCGGGTCGCGCGGTGGCGGTGACGCGCTATCCGCCGCCGGATGAATGTCGCGCCGCTATTTCGCGATGTGCCACACATTGCCGACGCCATCGCCAGTCGCGTCGCCGGGCTTTCTGTCCAGGCTGTACGTGTACAGAGGCTTGCCCTCGTACGCCCACATCTGGGCGCCGCCTTTGCGGCCGACGACCGCCCAGTCGCCCGAAGCCTTTGCCATTCTCTCTGCGACGAAGGGCGGCCACATTGCCGCGCAGGCGTCGTAGCAATTAGACGCGTTCGCGGCGTCCTTGTCGAACGTGTAGAGGGTCATGCCCTTCGCGTCAGCGAAGACCTTGCCTGCCGACGTATCCATGGTCTTCCAAGGTTCCGCCGCGAGGGCCGCGCCTGAAGACAGAACCAAGGCCGCAAATCCAAATGCAATGAGTTTCATCGTCGTGACTCCGGAGTGAATGAGGTCCGACCATCTATCGGGCCTGCAACGACAACACTCGAGGTCGACGATTTATTCTAGGCTCCGAATCGTCCGAGGGAAGATTCCCTCCGCTTTGTCTCGTTGCAGCAATGAGTGTTTGGTAGCGCCGGAGGCAATGGCGCGCGAGATTCGGAATCTACTCACAGAGCCTCAACGCCGGCCTGTCGGCAATTGGACCCGCTCGCCGCCGGCCATGAATACATTGGTTTTCCGACCCGCATCGAGTCCGTGGCCTCAGTGCCGGTCTTAGTACCGCTGCCCCGATCGGCGGAACAGCAAGTGTCAGCGCATTTCTGACGTCGCACCAGGTTCAAATGGTCGAGCGCAAGGGGTAGGGGCGGCGTTGAGCCGAACGCAGTTGCATTCCCTTGGCGATTTGTAATCTCGCAGCCGCACTTCAGCCCGCTTGCGCGCAGAAGCGGAGATCTCGCTGCGGCATTCTCGCGCGTTGAATCCCGTTGAGGAGCCAAATGATGAAGTCTCTACTCACGCTCGCTGCGCTTTTGATTGTTTCCGCCGGCCCGGCACTCGCCTCGGGAAAATGCACGACAGCGCCGAAAGCCCAATGGAAGCCGAAGGCGGCGCTTGAGGCGCAGTTGCAGGCGGACGGCTACATGGTGCGTCAGATCAAGGTCGAAGGCGGCTGCTACGAAGTCTATGCCAGCGACAAGGACGGCAAGCGCGCGAACATGGCGTTCAACGCCGAGACGCTCGAGAAGCTCGACAATGCGGAAGCCGGCGAAAACTGATCAATTTCCGGTGCCGGCGAACCTTGAGGGCGCCCGCGTGATCCGCGTCTGGGACCCTTTGGTGCGTGTTTTCCATTGGACGCTGGTTCTCTGCTTTGTCGTGGCGTGGTTCAGCGCGCAAGCTTGGGAATCACTGCATGACTGGGCAGGCTATACCGCCGGCTCGCTCGTGATCGTCCGCGTGGTGTGGGGACTAGTTGGCGGGCGTTACGCGCGGTTTTCGCAGTTCGTGCGGTCGCCGCGCGTCGTCATCGCGTATTTGAAATCGATCGCGTCGGGCTCAGAGGCGCGCTTCATCGGCCACAACCCGGCGGGCGCCGCGATGATCGTCGCGTTGATAATCGCGATGGCCGCCGCGGTCCTGACGGGGTGGATGCTGACGACAGACGCGCTCTGGGGCGTTACCTGGGCGCAGCGTCTGCATTCCGTTGTCGCTCACGGTCTTTTGCTGCTCGTCCTCCTTCACCTTGTGGGCGTCTCTGTCGCAAGCGTGCGACACCGAGAAAACTTACCTCGGGCGATGTTCACGGGCGATAAGCGCGCTCCGGAGGCGGAGGACGTCGCGTAGAGTCTTAGGAAGTGACTACCCTTGCGCGACTTGTCGCCGTCTTAGCGTTGCGCTACGGCGGTCTTTATCGCGGCGACGGTTTGAGACACGATGGCGTCCACGCCGAGCATTCCCAATATGGCGCTTGACCTGGTTGGATCTCCATAGACGCCGTCCGCGCTCCCGAATTTGAACCCCGCCGAAAGCCGATCTTCCCTGACAAGCTTGGGATCGAGCGCAAGCATCAGCGAGGTATCGTTTAGACCAGCATGAGATCCGATTTCCGCTGGACTGAAGCCCTGGGACTTCAGAATCTGAACAAATTCGACCTGCGTCGCGTCATAGTATTGCGTAATTGCATGCGCACGCACCTTCGAGGCCGCCCACTCGCGGTTAAGTTTGCTGGCAACGTTCCGTTCATTGGCTTGGTAACCGCCATGATCACCCAAGAACACGATGTCCGTGAATCCATGCAATTTAAGGCTGCGGGCTGCATATTCGAGGATCTGGTCGAACGCAGCGTCGGGTACGCTGATCGTGCCGGGGAACCGCATGTGGCCGGACGGGGGGCTTAAACTGCCTTCGGGCACATAAGCGATGACGGGAGCGACGATCGCATTCCCTAGCGAAGCCGCTATCCTCTCTGAAAGCAATTTCACCCGCCGATTATGCTTTCCAAGCGCCATGGCGGGACCGCTCTGCTCGGTTCCGCCAATGGGGATAATGACCGTGGTCTTCCCAGCTGCGATCTCATCCCGCAGTTCCGTCCATGTGAGATCGTCCAGAAACACCGATGGGCGCTCCTGGGAATGCGCGAATGGCGTGAAGCTGAGAATCATAAGCGAAAAAAACAAACGAAGGCCGGCGTTCACGCCGCGCGGCATCCCTGTTAATCGCTCAATCATGAATCTGTTCTCGTAATCGCAGAAGCTTGGGTGGCTCTAGCGGAATGTAGCAAAGATCGCAATCGTAACGGTGTTCGAACAGTTGCGCGAAGCGATCTGTTGCGCCACGAACTGGAATTCGCCGGCCTCAATTGGTCGCGAGCGAGGTCAAACCAAGTCTATCGTGACGCGAAGTCCCGGACCATTGTCCGAAGCCTTGCAGTTAAGCCCGTGCAGTTCGGCGATGGCGGCGACGAGACTGAGGCCGAGGCCGCTGCCGGGCGTCGCGCGCGCCGCGTCGACGCGATAGAAACGCTCGAAAATCCGCTCTCGCTCCGCGACTGCGCCGCCTGTGCCATTGTCCGCGACAATGAATTGCGTACCGCCCGCTCCGCGCTCGCTCGCGACTTCAATGACAATGCCCTTCGGCGTATGGCGCAGCGCGTTGTCTACGAGATTGGCGATCATCTGCGTGCGCAACTCGCGGTCGCCGGACATCGGCAGGGGGGTCTCAAGCCGGGCGACAAGCGTCTTTCCCTCCTCTTCCGCGGCTGGGCGGAAAGCGTCCGCCACCTCGCCCGCGATCTCCGTGAGGTCGAGCGGCTTGAACGCCGCGCGGCGGGCGCCCGCCTCGATCTGTCCGATGCGCAGCAGCGCATTGAAGGTCTCCAGCACGCCCTGAATGTCGGCGATGCCGGTTTCGATCGCCGCCTTTGCGATCTCGGGTGCAGCGTCGTCGCCGCGCGCCGCTTCGAGGCGGCGAAGGGTTCGCGCTAGCGGCTTGCGCAAATCGTGCGCAATATCGGCGCTGACGTGCTTGTTGGCTTCCAGCAGCTTCTCGATGCGGTCAAACATGCGATTGAACGTGCGTGCGACCGCGGAAAGTTCGTCGTTCGCCTTACTCTCGGGGATTCGTCGGCGCCAATCGCCGGCCATGATCCCGCGCGCGGTTTGGCTCATCGCTTCGATGCGGCGCAGGAACAACGAGCTTGAGTAAAGCCCCCCAAGCGTGCCCAGACCAAGAGTTGCCGCCAGCGCCCAAACGAAAACCCAAAAAATCGCGCGCATCACGCCCGTCGAGCGGCGCTGTTCGTCGCCGACGACAAGGATCGAGCCGTCGGCGAGCCGCGTGAACAGCGCGCGCACAATTTCTGGCGGGCCGTCGCCGCGTTCCTCGCTCTGGTCCTCGCGCATTTCGATCCAGCCCGCGCGGACATCCTCATCCGAATAGCCTCCGTCGGTGAGATCGCCCGCGAACGGCTTGCCATGCGCGTCTTTCAGGCCGTAGGTGAGCCCGCCGCCGCCGACCCCGTGCGCGACGATTGCATCCTGCAGCCATTCAAGGCCGTGCTTAGCGAAATCGCTTTGAAGCGACTCGCTCTCCTCGACAATGCGCGCGTCGAAATCGTGTCCGATTTCGTTGCGCACCGAGGCATAGAGGAACAGGCCCAGCAGCAGAACCGACAGCGTGAACAACAAAAGATAGTTCGCCGCGAGGCGAAAACTGGTCGAGCGGATCAGACTAGTTTGGGGCACGCAGCGAGTATCCCGCGCCGCGCACAGTCAGGATCAGCGGAGGATTGCGATCGCGGTCGACTTTCCTGCGCAGGCGGCTGATATGGGTCTCGACGATGTTGGTTCTCGGATCGAAATGGAAGCCCCAGACGAGCTCCAGCAGCATCTTGCGCGTGACGATGCGGCCCTCGCTGCGGATGAGGAACTCCAGCAACTGGAATTCGCGTGGCTGCAGCTCGATCGCCTCGCCGTTGCGCCGGACCGTGCGCTTGATCAGATCCATTTCGAGATCGAGCACTTTGAGCAGCGTCGGCTCAGCGCCGAGCGTCGGGCGTCTTCCGAGGGCGCCTAACCTCGCCATCAATTCGTCCATCGCGAATGGCTTTACGAGATAATCGTCTCCGCCCGCCTCCAGTCCTTCGACGCGGTCATCGATGCCGGAGAGGTTGGTCAGAAACAGGACCGGTGTGGAGACCCCGGCAAGGCGAGGCGCCTTGGCGACCGCGAGGCCGTCGAGCTCGGGCAGCATCCGGTCGAGCATGATGACCTCATAGGCGCCCACGATGGCCAACGCGAGCCCCTGACGGCCGTTCTCGGCGAGATCAGCCTCATGACCGCGCGACCGCAGCCCCTCCAGCACGAAGCCTGCCGTATCGTTATCGTCCTCGACAACAAGCAGCCTCATTCGGCGGGCGCCGGGACTCGGCGGGTACGGCGGCGGAACCAGAACATGCCCGAGAGGACGTCGTCGCCCGCGAGCTGATGCAGGATCGCCGTCGAAGCGTGCCCAATCAGATAGACCCACATCAGACTGCCGGCGAGGGAATGTAGCCCCGTCACCGTCTTCCCGAAGGGGGCACCCGAGAAGACGAAGTACCAGGCGGCCCCGCTGAGGGCGAGGAACGAGGCTAGCATGAGACCAAGACCATGTACCGCGCTGGCGATCGCATCCAGTTCGAACGAGGGCATCCGCAAAGCAAAGACGTCCCGCAAGAAGCCGACCATTTCGTAGGCGACGTCGGAAAGCCCTTTAGGCGAAAACCGGGGAAACAGGCGCGAAAGCGGCGTCTCCGCCGAATTGCGGACGAGCGACCAGAGCCAGAACAACGTGATCACGCCGACGCCCGCTAGCCCGATCCATTCGTGTAGGAAGAAAGGCCACCCCGGCTCATCGCCCGGAAACGGCCGCTCCATCACCTGACTGCTGAGGAGCTGGCTGATGATAACGAGGAGAAGGCTGAGATGAAGCGCGCGGGTTGCGTACGAGCGGGTGGACGACATGCAATTAGCTCCGGAACAGTGGGTTCCCATGGGCAAAAGTCGCTGCGATTTTGGTAACGGCGCCTGGCGGCCTAATTGGCATAGACATCGAGGCAGGAGCGGCATTCCCCGCGCGTTTGTGCAAAACGTTTGCGCGCCTGCTCTTCTGAGCCGACCGCGTCGAGCGCGGCCGTGGCGTTCACTTCGCAGCTCCCGAACCTCGCTTTGACATCCTACGCCTGAGCTTCGGCGCCGCTGGCGCGGGCCGCGAGGCCCTGAGAGCGGGAAATGAAAGTCCGCAAGATCCGGCCCATTTCGGCGGAGCCGTAGTCGCCTCGGTTGGCGAGCAACTGCTCTGCGCTTGCCGCTTTGGCCTTCCAGTTGCCCATGATCGCCTTCAATCGCGGTGCAGCGGCGGCTCCGCCGGCGATGCCCGAAAGGGCGACGGCGACGAATGTTAAGGCTAAGGGCTTCACGATTCGCTCCAGCATGTTGCACGCGAAAGGGATGTTGCCCGGACCTGATGACCGCAAAACGCGGCAACTACACCTTTTCGTAATCTTACGCGCGGCGACCTGCCGCGGCCGGACGCCGGCGGGTAATCATCTGCCGAATGAGGCCGCCAGAGCGTGAATCGCTCCCACCGTATGGATCGATTGTCACCGCGTCGTGCTAAGGATCGCGGGCTCAGAGGTCGGGGAGCAGCTAGATGTCCAATGCGCAAAGGCGCGAGGAAGTACATTATGTCACTCGGATCGGGTGGCTGCGCGCCGCGGTTCTAGGCGCCAACGACGGGATCATTTCGACCGCGAGCTTGATTGTCGGCGTCGCGTCATCCGGAGGCCCGCGAAGCGAGATATTGACGGCCGCGATCGCGGGCCTAGCGGCCGGCGCGATGGCGATGGCGGCGGGAGAGTTTGTCTCCGTCAGCTCGCAAGCGGATTCGGAGGCAGCCGATCTCGAACGGGAGCGACGCGCACTATCGGCTTCGCCGGACGATGAAACGAAGGAGCTGGCCGAAATTTACGAGAAGCGCGGCGTCGAGCCGTCGCTAGCGCGGGCCGTCGCACAGCAGCTCATGGCGAAGGACGCGCTAGGCGCGCATGCGCGCGACGAATTGGGTATTTCGGATACAACGACCGCGCAGCCGGTCGTCGCCGCCCTGGCGTCTGCGCTCACCTTTTCGATGGGGGCCGCGATGCCGACGCTCGCCGCGTTTTTTGCGCCGGAGTCGAAACTGGTGCTCGCGGTATCTGCGGCGTCCTTGGTGTTTTTGGCCGTGCTCGGCGCGATCGGCGCTTATACCGGCGGGGCCTCGATCTTCAAGCCGACATTGCGCGTTGCATTCTGGGGCGCGCTAGCGATAGCGGTCACGGCGGGTATCGGCGCACTTGTAGGGAAGGCAATTTAGCGCCTCAGATCCCACCAACATGCCGACGCGCCTGCACGACGACAATAAGCGCGACCACGACAGCCTGGCAACAGCTGCGAATGGGGGCTTTTCGACCCACACCTCAGCGTCTGGCAATTGGCACTTTGTGCCCTGTGGTCGATTGCCTTCACCAACGCAATGTCTGCTTTCAAGAAGGCGGACCTTTCGGCCGAGCGATCAATATGGCCGCGAAGCGGCCGAACGCGAATGCGAAAGTCTGGCCGATCGCGGACGGGTGTGAATCGGCTCGCAATATTGACCCGTTTCGGCGTCCAACGTTGACCCAGTCAGGCGTCGAAATCAGGAACGAACCTATGAGCTCAAAAAGCGAGAGGTGGGTCCGTGTTGGACGCCGATTTGGTTGGTCAAACACAGAGCCGAAACACAGTGATCCTTAACCCCGCCGGCGAGGATTTGGGATCAATCCTCGTTGACGATGCCAACGGCGACATCGAAGCGGGCAACCTTGCGATGGAGTGAGGCGGGCAGTGGATGAAGGCGAACGGCGTTGACCGCGCCAGGATTCAGGTCGTGAAGGACGGCCAGAGCATTCGATCGATCCCGGCTGAAACCCTCATTAGGGGCCGTCAGCCCAACGCCTCGCGCCAAAATCCGAACCAGCCAAGGTCCCGCCGTTCCCGATCGGACGCTGGGGTCTTTTTGCGTTTGAGAGGCACCCGCGTCGCGCCGCTCGCGGAAATCAGGGCGCGCGACAATTCATGCAAATTTGCATTTTTCCGGCCGTCAGGGCGACTTGGCGGCCGTTCTGATTGTTTACGGCGGAATCTTGACCCGCCCCCTTCTTCGCTCCTAGGACTATCATTGGAAGGCGTCTTTGTGTCTCGCAGCGTGTCTCATGATCTTTTTTTCTCAGCGCTTAGCGATTGATTGCTGCTC
>SSMV01000176.1 GCA_004799435.1 Bradyrhizobium sp. | reverse complement strand
CGTCCAGATCTTCAAGGATCGCGGCGTCGCGGTCGACTACCAGCCCGATCTCGGCAAGGACAAGGAGAAGCTCCTCGCTGTGATCGGCGACTATGACGGCCTCGCCGTCCGCTCCGCGACCAAGGTGAGCGAGAAGCTCATCGCTGCGGCGAAAAAGCTGCGCGTGATCGGCCGCGCCGGCATCGGCGTCGATAATGTCGACGTGCCGGTCGCCACCCAGCGCGGCATCATCGTGATGAACACGCCCTTCGGCAACTCGATCACGACCGCCGAGCACGCCATCGCACTCATGCTCGCGGTTGCCCGCCAGCTCCCCGCCGCCGACGCCTCCACCCAGGCCGGCAAATGGGAGAAGAACCGCTTCATGGGCGTCGAGCTGACCGCCAAGACGCTGGGCGTCATCGGCTGCGGCAATATCGGCGCAAATGTCGCGACGCGCGGCATCGGGTTGAAGATGCATGTTGTCGCCTTCGACCCGTTCCTCAGCGCCGAGCGCGCCGCCGAACTCGGCGTCGAGAAAGTCGAGCTCGACGAACTCTTGAAGCGCGCCGACGTCATCACGCTGCATACGCCGATGACGGCGCAGACGAAGAACATCATCTCGGCCGAGGCGCTCGCCAAGACCAAGAAGGGCGTGCGCATCATCAATTGCGCGCGCGGCGGGCTGGTCGACGAGGTCGCGCTGCGCGCCGCCCTCGATTCCGGCCAGGTCGCGGGCGCGGCCTTCGATGTGTTCGTCACCGAGCCAGCGACCGAGAATCCGCTGTTTGGCCATCCCAATGTGATCGCGACGCCGCATCTGGGCGCCTCGACTGCGGAGGCGCAGGAGAACGTCGCCCTGCAGGTCGCCGAACAGATGTCGGATTATCTGACGCGCGGCGCGATCACCAATGCGGTCAACTTCCCCTCGATCACCGCCGAAGAGGCGCCGAAGCTCAAGCCCTTTATCGCGCTCGCCGAGGGGCTCGGCTCCTTCGCTGGCCAGCTCACCGACGATGCGATCGCCAAGGTCACCATCACCTATGAGGGCCAGGTGGCCGCGCTGAAGGTGAAAGCGCTGACGTCGGCGGCGATCGCCGGGCTGCTCAGGCCGTCGCTGCCCGACATCAATGTCGTCTCTGCGCCGGCGATCGCGGCGCAGCGCGGCATCATCATCGAAGAGGCGACGCGCGCCGCCGCCGGCGATTACGAGAGCTTTATCTCGCTCTCCGTGACCACCGCCAAGCACGAGCGCGCGGTTGGCGGCACGGTGTTTCAGGACGGCAAGCCGCGCATCCTGTCGATCAAGGGCATCAAGGTCGACGCGGAATTCACGCCGTCGATGATCTATGTCACCAATGAGGACAAGCCCGGCTTCATCGGCCGTTTCGCCGGTCTGCTCGGCGAGGCGGGCGCCAACATCGCCACGTTCGCGCTCGGGCGCGACAAGCAGGGCGGTTCGGCGATCGCGCTGGTGTCGATCGACGGCGCGCCGCCCGAGGGCGTGCTGGCAAAAATCGAGAAGCTGCCGGGCGTGAAACAGGCCAAGGCGCTGAGGTTCTGAAGCGCTACGGATTTTGAATAAGGCGGCGTCGCTCAGGCGCCGCCTTTTCGGCGCCAGGCGCTTGGCGCGACGCCGAAGACGGCGCGGAAGCGCGCGTTGAACGTCGACAGGTCGCCAAAGCCGCTGTCGAAAGCGATTCGCGTCACGCTATCCTTCGTGTCGCTGAGGCGAGCCGACGCGCGGCGCAGTCGCGTCGCGATCAGATACTGGTGCGGGGTCATGCCGACGACGCGGCGAAAGACGCGCAGGAAGTGATACTTGCTAAAGCCCGCGGTCGCCGCCAGCGCCGCAAGGTCAAGCGCCGCCTCGGGTCGCGCGTCGATTGCGCGCACCGCCTCGACGATCCGCCGCAACTCTCTTGCGGAGGCGCGCGGTGGGGCGGCCGAATGGCCGGAGACGAGCCCGATCAGCCGTTCGGCCAGCCCGAGAGCCCTTTCTTCGCGCCGCGGTTCGCAGGATTCGCGCGCCAGCCGCTCGAGGCCGACGAGCGCGGGCGTCAGCGCGTGGCCGGGCGGGGCGACATTGACGGAAAATGAATAGCGGCTGGTCCCCGCGGCTGAGGCGGCGATCTCGGCGAAGGTCTCCGGCGCAAGCGAAAAAGCGATGCAGCGGTCGCCGCGGCTGTGCGCATGGCCGCAGGAAAAGCAGCGGTCATGATTGCCGAGCAGCAGGGCGCCGGGAAACATCGCCGCCTCGCCGCGCTCGCCGCGATAGGTGAACGCGCCAGCGACGACGGCGGCGATCGAATAGCCCTCGTGGCGCTCCTCGAACGGGCGGTCTCCCGGTCCGGCGTCGCAAGTGATTTCGCTGACGCTCCAGCCTGATCCGGCGACGAGCGTCCGCTTCTGTAACGCGCTCATCGCGAGAGCGGCTTGGGAGACGCTTGCCGACATGGCGCAAGAATAGCAATTTTCCCCAAGCGGGGGAACGGCGCGGCTGGCAATGTCGCGCCTTTCTCGGCGACGGCCTTACGGCCGGCCGGCGAGCTTTCCGACAGGAGAATCCCGATGTTCGACTTTGTCCCAACCTGCCTTCGCCAAGCCGCCGCGCGCGGCAGAGGAGCTTGAGCCGTGGGCTCGCTTCGTCACGAAATTACCGTGCGCGCCTCGGCCGACGAGGCGTGGGAGGCGATCGCCGATGTTGGCGCGCTGCACACGCGGCTCGTGCCTGGCTTTGTTGTCGCGACGAAGCTCGAGGGCGATGCCCGCATCGTCACTTTCGCCAATGGCATGATCGCGCGCGAGCCGATTGTCGCGTCCGACGCGGTGGCGCGTCGTCTCGTCTGGACGAGCGAAGGCGGTCGCGCCACCCATTACAACGCCGCCGTGCAGGCGCTGCCCGAGCCGGCGGGCGGAGCGCGCATCATTTGGACCGTCGATTTCCTGCCCGATGCGCTCGAGCCGCAATTGAGCGCCGCCATGAACGCCGGCATGAAGGCGATGCAGGGCGCGCTCGACAAAGCGGCGAAAAAGCCCAATGATCAGGCGTTAAAGGCCTGAGACGACGATGACGAACGAGTCCAACCCCAGCGTTCCCGTTACAAGCGAAGGGGCCGAGCGTCGCGCGCCGGCGCGCGCCGAACCCAAGATGCTGGAGATTCTCGTTTGCCCGCTGACCCGCGGCACGCTTTCCTATGATGCGGAAAAGCAGGAGCTGATCTCCCGCGCCGCCAAGCTCGCCTATCCGATTCGCGACGGCGTGCCGATCATGCTGCCCGAGGAAGCGCGGCGGCTGGAGGATTGAGATGAACCCGCAGCTCTTCACCGCCTTTCTGCTCATCACGCTGGTTCTTGTTCTCGCGCCGGGGCCGATCGTCACGCTGGTGGTGTCGACGGGCGCGACGCGCGGCTTGCGCCCGGCGCTGGCGACGGTCGTCGGCACGACGCTCGGCAACGCGCTTTTGCTCACCGCAATCGCGCTCGGCCTCTCCTGGGCGCTGCTCCATGCGCTGATCCTGTTCGAGATCATGCGCTGGGTGGGCGCAGCCTACCTCATCTATCTCGGCGTTCAGGCGTGGCGCGGCGCGGCAAAAGCCAGCGATCCGCTGCCCGTACATGATCGCGTTCATTTCGCGCGCGGGCTCGTCGTGGCGCTGACCAATCCGAAGACCACCGTCTTCTTCACCGCCTTCCTGCCGCAGTTTGTCGATCCGTCGCTGTCGGCCGGGCGCCAGCTCGCGATCATGTGCGTCGCCTCGACGCTGATGGCGGCGACCACCGACACCGCCTGGGCGGTCGCCGCCGGCCTCGGGCGCGCCTGGTTCATGCACCCGGCGCGAGCGCGCTTGCTCGCCCGTCTTTCGGGTTGCGCCCTGATCGGCGGCGGGATCTGGCTGTCGCTGACGCGCCGGCCGGCCTAGCGGCGCGAAGCGAAAAAGGCCCGCAGCATCGCCGCCGCCTCGCTCTCGCGGATGCCGCCATAGACTTCCGGCGCATGCATGCAGGTCGGCTGCGCGAAGAGGCGCGGCCCGTGCTCCACTGCGCCGCCCTTCGGGTCGGGTGCAGCGAAATAGAGCCGGCGCAGCCGCGCATGGCTGATCGCGCCAGCGCACATCGCGCAGGGCTCAAGCGTAACATAGAGATCGCAGCTGGTCAGCCGATGCTCGCCGAGCTTCCCCGCCGCCTCGCGCAACACAATCATTTCGGCATGCGCTGTCGGGTCATTGTCGCCCCGCGTGCGATTTCCCGCGCGGGCGATGATCGCGCCCTCGCGCGCCAGCGCGGCGCCGATCGGCGCTTCGCCGCGTCGCTCGGCCTCACGCGCTTCGGCGAAGGCGATGCTCATCGGGTCTTCTTGCAAAGACGCTTTCCTCTCGGCCGTGCGGCCGCGCGACAGCCGGGTTGCAAGCTGCTAGGACAGCCCGCAGCGCAACGCAAGACGAGTCCATGTCCCCAGTCTCCGCCCATGCCGAACGTCGCGACGGTCAACGCATCGCCAAGGTGATGGCGCGCGCCGGCCTTTGCTCGCGCCGCGACGCCGAAGCCTGGGTGCTGGCCGGCCGCGTCAGCGTCAATGGTCAGATTCTGGCGAGCCCGGCCTATAATGTCGGCGACAGCGACGAGGTGCGCGTCGACGGACAACCGCTGAGGGCGCGCGAACGCACTCGGCTCTTCCTCTTCCACAAGCCGCGCGGTCTGGTGACGACGGCGCGCGATCCCGAGGGGCGGCCGACGATTTTCGACGCGCTGCCGCCCGATCTGCCGCGCGTCGTCGCGGTCGGCCGTCTCGATACCAACACCGAGGGGCTGATCCTGCTGACCAATGACGGCGGGTTGGCGCGCATTCTCGAATTGCCGGCGACCGGCTGGCTGAGGCGCTATCGTGTGCGCGCCCATGGCGAGGTCGAGCAAAGCGCGCTCGACGCGCTCAGCGAAGGCGTTTCGATCGAAGGCGTCCATTACGCGGGGATCGAGGCGCGGTTAGAGCGCCAGCAGGGCGCCAATGTCTGGCTGTCGATGGGTCTGCGCGAAGGCAAGAATCGCGAGATCAAGCGGGTGCTCGATCATCTCGGCCTCGCGGTCAATCGGCTGATTCGCGTTTCCTTCGGGCCGTTCGAACTTGGCGATCTCGAAGAGGGCGATCTGACCGAGACGCCGACCCGCGTGCTGCGCGATCAGCTCGGGCCGAAGCTGGCGCGCGAGGCGCAGGTCGATTTCGACGCGCCGATTGTCGCGCGCACGCCAGTCGCCGCGCCACCGCCCGCCCCCGAGACGCGCGAGGCGCGCCGCGAAACGCGCCCTTCTTCCCGCGAAGGCGGTAGGGATCATGCGCCGCGCTCGCGCGACGACCGGCCTTCGCCGCGCGGCGATCGCTCGCCGCCGCGAGAAGATCGGAGACGCCCCGATTCCCGCGACGCGCCGCCGCCCAGCCGGGATGGGCGCGACCCACGCCGCGCAAGCCGCCCCGCGTCGCGCGAAGGCGGCAAGGATTATGCGCCGCGCGCGCGCGACGACCGCGCTTCGCCACGCGGAGATCGCAAAAGCGACGATCCGCGCGCCCGCGCGCCCGAGCCCTCCCATCCGCAGCGCAAACGCAAGCACGTCGGCCGGCTCAGAGCCGAGATCGCGGCTGAGGCCGAGGGTTCGCGCAAGCGCATCGAACGTTCCGCCACCGCCGATCGCAAAGGCCGCGTCGTCGCGGTCGAACGGATCCTGCCGAGCCGCGAGGAACAGCGCCGGCGCGACGAGGCGGCGCGCAAGGTGGAGGCGCGGCGCGATCGCCGAGGCTCCAGCGAGGAATCCGCGCCGCGCCGCGACGAGGGCAAGTCCTTCGATAAAAGGCCGCCTTTCGGCAAGAGCCCGCGCTTCGACAAGAGCGCGCATTACGAGAAGAGCGGATCTGCGCGCGGCGCCGCGCGACCACCGCGCGACAGCAAATCGGGCGGCGATCGTCCGCCGCGGCGCGGGCCGCCTTCGCGCGGCGGCAGGCCGGACGGAAAATTCGGCGGCAAATCTGGCGGCAAGCCCGGCGGCGGCCGGCCGCCGCGACGTCCGTGAGCCGATGCGAATCGTCGCCGGCCGGCTGAAAGGACGCGTGTTGCGCGCCCCCGAATCGCGCGCCATCCGTCCGACCTCGGAGCGCCTGCGCGAGTCGATCTTCGACATTCTCGTTCATCGTCATCCCGAGGCCTTGCACGGCGCGCGGGTCGTCGATCTTTTCGCCGGCTCCGGCGCGCTCGGAATTGAGGCTTTGTCGCGCGGCGCCGCTTTCGCGCTGTTCGTCGACAGTGGTTCGGAAGCCCGCGCTTTGCTGCGCGCCAATGTCGAAGCCCTGGCGCTCGGCGGCGTCACCCGCATCTGGCGCGCCGACGCCACGAAGCTCGGCAAGGCGCCGGCCGGCGGGCCGTTCGATCTCGCGTTTCTCGATCCGCCCTATGGCCAGGGCCTTGCGGGGCCGGCGCTGGCCTCGCTCACAACTGGGGGCTGGCTGGCGCCGGGCGCGCTGGCTCTGGTCGAGGAAGCCGCCGACGCCGAACTCGCCGCGCCGCCGGGGCTTGAGGCGATCGATGCGCGGACCTATGGCGATACGCGGATCGCGATCTTCGCCGCGCCACGAACGGGGTGAAGCCATGTCGCGGGCCGGCCGCCTGCTCGATTTGATGGAGCGCCTGCGCCGTCGTCGCCGGCCGGTTTCCGGCGCGACGCTCGCCGCCGAGCTCGGCGTCAGTCTGCGCACGCTCTATCGCGACATCACGGCGCTTCAGGCGCAGGGCGCCGATGTCGAAGGCGAAGCGGGGCTCGGCTATGTGCTGCGGCCGGGCTTCACCCTGCCGCCGCTGACCTTGACGATCGACGAGGTCGAGGCGCTGGCGCTCGGCGCGCTCTGGGTCGCCGAACGCGCCGACCCTACACTGGTCGCCGCCGCCGGCGGCGCGCTGGCGAAGCTCGCGGCGGTGACGCCCGCCGACCGCGCTGAACTCATCGCGCAACCCTCGTCTTTCGTTGGGCCGAGCGCGCGGCGCGATGCGGCGGGCGCCGATCTCACGACGATCCGCACCGCCATTCGCGGCGAACGCAAGCTCGCCTTCAACTACACGGACGCCAAGGGCGCGCCGACCAGCCGCATCGTCTGGCCGATGGCGATCTCCTATTTCGACGCGGCGCTGGTCCTCGTCGCCTGGTGCGAGACGCGCGTCGCCTTCCGCCATTTCCGTATCGACCGCATCGCCGCGGTTGAGGCGAGGCCGGAACGCTATCCGCGCCGGCGCGCCGCCTTGATCGCCGCCTGGCGGGTCGAACAGCGCGTGCCGCCCGATCCGCTCTAAATTGGTTGAGCGGCCGTCTCGGCCGGGCCGGGCGACTGGCGGCGGCAAAAAATGCATCCTATATGTCGATTTCCTGACGGAAACGGCCGCTTTGACTTCGAGCCGCCGACCGAACCTCAAGCCGCGACGGGTTGCGATGTCTCCTGCGAAAAACGAGCCCGGCCTCGATCCTGTCCAGCCGGCGCCGGCGCGGCCGGCCGCCGGCGTCGTTGAGGGTTTTCGACTCGCCAATGGCTTAACGGTGGTGGCGATCCCCGATCGCCGCGCTCCGGTCGTCACCCATATGGTCTGGTATCGCAACGGCTCGGCCGACGATCCGCCGGGCAAGTCGGGCATCGCACATTTTCTTGAACACCTGATGTTCAAGGGCACCGCGACCCATCCGCAAGGCGAATTCTCCAAACGCATCGCCGAGATCGGCGGCCAGGAAAACGCCTTCACCGGCAATGACTACACCGCCTATTTCCAGCGCGTCGCCAAGGAGCATCTGGGCGAGTTGATGGCCTTCGAGGCCGATCGCATGACCGGCCTCAAATTGACCGACGAGGTCGTCACGCCCGAGCGCGATGTCGTGCTGGAGGAGCGGCGCATGCATTGCGACGCCGATCCCAGCGCCCAGCTCAATGAAGCCGTGCAGGCGACGCTATTCGCCCATCACCCTTACGGCACGCCGATCATCGGCTGGGCGCACGAGATCGAGACGCTCGATCGGGCCGACGCGCTTGCCTATTATGGGCGCTTCTACACGCCGGAAAACGCCATCCTGGTCGTCGCCGGCGACATCGATCCGCAGGAGGTGCGGGCGCTGGCCGAACGTCACTATGGCCCAGTCCGCCCGCGCGGCGACGCGCCGGAGCGCCGCCGTCCCAAGGAGCCGCTGGCCGCGGCGCGCCGCCTGGTCGTCGTCAATGACGAGAAGGTCGAGCAGCCGAGCTGGCAGCGCTGTTATGTCGCGCCGTCGCATCGCACGGCGGCGCCGGGCGAGTCCCCGGCGCTCGACGTGCTGGCGCATTTGCTGGGCGGCGGCCAGACCTCGCTGCTCTATCGCAAGCTGGTGCTCGAAGAACACAAGGCGGTCGCCGCCGGGGCCTATTATATGGGCGACGCTTTCGACGACACGCGTTTCTATCTCTATGCAATTCCGGTCCCCGGCGCTTCGCTGCCGGAGCTCGACGCCGCCGTCGATCGCGTGCTTGGCGCCTTTGTCGAGACCGGGGTCGCGCCCGCCGAGCTCGAACGCGCCAAGACGCGCCTCGTCGCTGAGGCGATCTATGCGCAGGACAGCCAGTTCGCGCTGGCGCGCTGGTATGGCGCCTCGCTGGCGACCGGCCAGACGATCGAAGACGTTCAGTGCTGGCCCGAGCGGATTGAAGCGGTGAGCGCCGACGACGTGGTCGCGGCGGCGCGCAAATGGCTCGACCGTCGCCGCGCCGTCACTGGTTATCTGCTGCCGCCCGATCAACCCGAAGCGGCCTGAACCGCCGCCAATCGCCGCCGCCGCCGGAACGCCGGCGCGCCTTGAGAAAATGCGTCAGGAAACGCTTTAGGAAACGCCGATGAACAAGCTTCACGCCAATCCGACCGCACAAAGCGCGGTCAATGTGCGCGACCTCGTCAGCCCGCGCGGCCTGCGCTTCTGGCTGGTCGAGGATTATGCGGTGCCGATCGTGTCGCTCGAATTCGCCTTTCGCGGCGGCGCCTCGCAGGACCCGGCCGGCAAGACCGGCGCGCTCGCCTTGATGACCGGCGCGCTCGACGAAGGCGCTGGCGATCTTGACGACCGCGCCTTCCATGAAGCGCTCGATGAAAAGGCGATCGAACTTTCCTTCAATTGCGAGCGCGACGCCATCGGTGGCCGGCTGCGCACACTGGCGCGTCATCTTGATCGCGCCAATGACTTGCTTCGGCTCGCCGTCAATGCGCCGCGTTTCGACGCCGCGCCCTTCGAGCGCGTGCGCGAGCAGCTCAACGCGCAAATCCGCCACGAAGCCAATGAACCGGGTTCGCTGTCGAGCCGCGCCTGGCGCGCCCGCGTCTTCGCCGGACATCCCTACGCCCAGTCGACCCACGGCGCGATGGAGACGCTGGCCGCGGTGACGCGCGAGGATCTCCCTTCGCTCGCCGCCAAGCTCATCACCCGCGCTTCGCTGGCGATCGCGGTCGTCGGCGCAATCGACGAGAAGCGCGCGGCTGAATTCGTCGATCGCGCCTTTGCCGATCTTTCTCCGGTCGACGGCCGGCGCATAGTCGCGGCGGCGCCTTTCGCCGGGCTCGGCGAAAAGGAGATCGTCGATCTCGACGTGCCGCAATCGACCATTCGCTTTGGCCGTCCGGCGCTGGCGCGCGACGACGAAGACTATATGACCTGCGTGACGCTGGCCCATGTGCTGGGCGGCGGCACGGGCCTGTCGTCGCGACTGTTTCGCGAGGTGCGCGAGAAGCGCGGCCTTGCCTATTCGGTCTCCGCTTCGATCGCGACCTACGACCACGCCAGCTATCTCTACGGCGGCACGACGACCAAGAACGAGCGCGCCTTCGAATCGCTTGACGTCATTCGTAACGAGATCCTCGATCTCGCCCATGCCGGCCTTACCGAAGACGAGCTCGAAAAGGGCAAGCAGTTCCTGATCGGCTCCTATCCGCTGCGCTTCGACACCTCAGCCAAGATCGCCGGCCAGCTCGTTCAGCTTCAGCTCGACGGCCGCGAGCCGAGCTGGCTGATCGAACGCAATGCCCGCATCGCCGCGGCTTCGATCGGCGACGCGCGCCGGGTCGCCGACCGCGTGTTCGGCGACGGCGCGCTGTCGGTGACGATGGTCGGCCGTCCGGAGAAAAGCTAGGGTTCGATCCGCGATGCCGATCCGCCGCCTCGACCCGCTGCTCATCGACCGCATCGCCGCGGGCGAGGTGGTCGAGCGGCCGGCGGCGGCGGTCAAGGAACTCGTCGAGAACGCGCTCGACGCCGGCGCGCGCCGCATCGAGACGGCGATCGAGGCCGGCGGACGGGCGCTGATCCGCGTCAGCGACGACGGCGCCGGCATGGGCGTGGAGGATCTGGCGCTTGCCGTCGAGCGCCACGCGACCTCGAAAATTCCCGACGGCGATCTCGCCGCAATCGCCACGCTCGGTTTTCGCGGCGAGGCCCTGCCGTCGATCGCCTCGGTGTCGCGGCTGGAGATTCGCTCCCGCTTGCGCGGCGCGGAGCTCGCCTATCAATTGCGGGTCGAGGACGGCGTCAAAAGTCCGCTAAAGCCCGTCTCGCATCCGGCCGGAACGCGGGTGGAGGCGCGCGATCTCTTCGCCGCCACGCCGGCGCGGCTGAAATTTCTCAAATCCGATCGCGCCGAGGCGCAGGCCTGCGCCGAAGTGGTGCGCCGCCTGGCGCTCGCCAATCCGGGCGTTGGTTTCGTCTTCTCAAGCGATCTCGGCGCGTCCTTCGATTGGCCGGCCGCTAGCGACGACGAAGCGGGCGCGCGCGAGCGGCTGCGCCAGGCGCTGGGGCGCGAATTCGTCGCCGACGCGCTGCGCGTCGACGCCGTGCGCGAGGGCGTGCGGCTGTCGGGCTGGGTCGGCTTGCCGACGCTGAACAAGCCCAATTCGCTGTCGCAATATTTTTTCGTCAATGGCCGCGCGGTGCGCGATCGCCAGCTCGCGGGTGCGTTGCGCGCGGCTGCGCTCGACTATATCCCGCGCGACCGCCACGCCGCCGCCGCGCTGTTCATCGATTGCGATCCACGCGAAGTCGACGTCAATGTCCATCCGGCCAAGGCCGAAGTGCGGTTTCGCGATAGCGGTCTTGTTCGCGGGCTGATTATTGGCGCGCTGCGCCAGACATTCGCGGCGGCGCTGCATCGCGCCAGCGCCGGTGGCGGCGCGGCGACGCTGGCGGCGCTGCGGCCGGGCGCGTCGAGCGCGCCAAATGCGCCAAGCGCGCAGAACTGGGATTGGCGCGCTTCGCCTTCGGCCCCTCAGTCCTTTGCGCCCGGCCGCTTCGCCGAGCCGGCGCAAGCGGCCTTCGCCGAATTCGCGCCCTCGGCCGATGCGCGCGCCGGGACTGCGCCATCCGCCAACGGCGATCTCGCCGCCCCGCTCGGCGCGGCGCGGGCGCAGGTCCACGACACCTATATCCTCGCCCAGACGCGCGACGGCGTGGTGATCGTCGATCAGCACGCCGCGCACGAGCGCATCGTCTATGAAAAGCTCAAGCGTCAGCGCGAACGCAATGGCATAACCCGGCAGATCCTGCTGTCGCCGCTGGTCGTGGAACTTGAGCCGCGCGCCGCCGCGGCGCTCGCCGAGAAGGCGAGCGAGCTGGAGGCGCTGGGCCTGACGATCGAAAGCTTCGGCCCCGGCGCCGCGTTGCTGCGCGAGGCGCCGGCGCTGATCGAGGGGGCGGATCTCATCGCCCTCGTGCGCGATCTCGCCGAAGATCTCGCCGCCGAGGACGGCGCCTTGTCGCTGGAGCGCAGGCTCGACCATCGACTGGCGACGATCGCCTGTCACAATTCGGTGCGCGCCGGGCGTCAGCTCAAGCCCGACGAGATGAATGCGCTCTTGCGCGAAATGGAGGCGACGCCGGGGGCCGGCCAATGCAATCACGGCCGGCCGACCTATGTCGAACTCAAGCTCGCCGATATCGAACGCCTGTTTGGGCGGCGCTGAGCGCCGCTACTCACGCGCCGGGCGCGAAAATGCGCAGCCGATGCCCGTCGGGATCGAGGATCACGCAGGTATAGCCAAAATCCATGCGCGTCGGCGATTGCGCGACGCGCGCGCCCTTGCCGCGCCATTCGGCGCAGAGTGAATCGACCGCCGCGGCGCCTTCGACGGCGAAGGCGATCTCGCCGCCGCCCACCGTGGCCGTCGCTGCCGGTTCAACCCCGTCGCGCTTCCACAGGCCCAATTTCAGGCCGGATGCGGCGGCGAGCATTGAGAAAGTCGGCGAGGATTCGAGCGCCTTGCGGCCGAGGATCGCGGCATAAAAGGCTTCGCTCGCGGCGACGTCCTCGACATAGAGCAGGATGAAATTGATATCGGCCATAGCGGCGTCTCCTTCGGTTGACCGCGAAGGAGATAGCGCCGTGACGCGTCAGATTCTGTCAGCAGCGAAAAGGCGCGCTCAGGTCTCGCTCGGCGCGGGTCCGAGGAAATAGGGTTCGACCGGTCCGGTGAATTTGATCGTCAGCGGATTGCCGTGGCGATCGAGCGTCTTGCCGACGGGGGCGCGAATCCAGCCCTCGCTGACGCAATATTCCTCGACATCGGTGCGTTCGCGGCCCTTGAAGCGAATGCCGACGCCGCGCGCCAGCGCCGCTTCGTTATAGAAGGGACTGTCGGGATCGACGCAGAGACGGTCGGGCGGTTGGTCGGTCACGAGCGACGCTCCGCGACGGCGCGGCTCAGCCAGCCAGCGTCTTGATCTGTTTGGTCAGACGCGAAATCTTGCGCTGGGCGGCGTTGCGGTGAACGATGCCGTTCTGAGCGGCGCGCGCGAGCAGCGGCTCGGCGTCGCGCAGGGCGGCGGCGGCGCCCTTCTGATCCTTGGCCTCGAGCGCCTCTTCGACCTTGCGGACATAGGTGCGCATTTCGCTACGGCGCATCTTGTTGACTGCGGTGCGGCGGGCGATCTTGCGGACGGCCTTTTGCGCCGACTTGGTGTTGGCCATAAATCCAGTTCCTTCGGGAGCGGGCGCGTCCGAAAACCCAGTGCGCAGCCGCAAAAACAGATAGGGCCGGGCGCCGCCCAGCCACTTGAGCGGCGCTTATAAGCGTTAGCCCCGCGCGTCGTCAACCGGCGAAGAACCCCGCGAGCCATTCGCGCAGCGGCGCGCCGGGCGAGGCGGCGAGCTTGAGCGCCATCGCGCAGCTTACGACCACGATCAGCGGTCTGACGAGCCGCGCGCCCGCTCGTAGCGCCGAACCGGCGCCCAGCCGCGCGCCGAGAAAGGCGCCGAGGCCAACCGCCAGACCGGGGGCGAGCGCGATATGGCCGGCGAAAGCATAGACGGCGAGCGAACCGAAATTGGAGCCGAAATTGGCGATTTTCGCTCCGGCGATCGCCGCGATCAGGCCGAAGCCGGCGAGACCCAGCAGGCCGATCATATAAAACGATCCGGCGCCCGGGCCGAAAACGCCGTCGTAAAAGCCGATCGCCGGAGCGACCGTGAGCGTATAGAGACGGGGGCTCAGCCGCGCCGGGCGGCTCTCCTCTCTAAGCGGCGGCGCGAAAGCGAAATAGATCGCCACGGCGATCAACACGAGCGGCAAGGCGTCGGCCAGCATTTCGCGCGGCGCATAGGGCAGCGCCAGCGCGCCGAGCGCCGAACCGGCGAGCGCGGCCAGCGCCGGGGCGGCCATTGTCTCAAGCTCGATCTTGCCCGCCCGGTAAAAGGCAAGCGTCGCCGAGCCGGAGCCGAAGACCGCGCCAAGCTTATTGGTCGCCACCGCCGCTACGGGATCGAGCCCGGAAAGCGCCAGAGCGGGCAGGGTGATGAGGCCGCCGCCGCCGGCGATCGCATCGACAAAGCCGGAGACGAGTCCGGCCAGCGCGAGTAAACCGAGCGTCGAAAGGGTCAAGGCGCCAGCCGTATCGGGCGACGCCTTTGGTGAGGGCGGCCCTTCGTCCCTGCTAGCTGGGCGGCAGACTCAGCGCAAGCGGCGCGCCGGCGGCGGCGGCCGGGGCTGCGGCCGCGGCTGAATTCGTCGGCGCGGGGCCGGGCGCGGCGAGTTTGGCGTGTCGGGGCTTGATGGCGCCGGTTTGCAGATCGCGCCAGGAATCGCTTTGCGCGATCATCTGTTTGATCGCCTCGACATTGGCGCTCGCCGCCTGCTCGGACATGTCCTGGCGGCTGATGGTCTGGGCCTCGGCGAACTTGCCTTCCAGCGCAAGGATGAGCGCAAGATTCTGGCGCATGCGCGCATCGGCGCGCGGACTGGCGGAAGCTTGCCGAAGCGACGCCTCGGCGTCGGGGAGATCCTTGGTCAGGGCGTAGGAGAGGCCGAGATTGGACAGCACCGAAGGTTCGCCCGGGGCGATTTTCAGCGCGTCATTATAGAATTTCTGCGCCGCCTGATGATCGCCGAGCCGGTCGGCGACCGAACCCTGCACCGACATGATCGTCCAGTCCGGCCGCTCCGCCGTATAGGAGCGCCCGAGCACTTCCTTGGCCTGTTCGAACTGGCCCGAATCGGCGAGCGCCTTGCCATAGGCGCCCAGCACTTCGAAATCCTGCGGCGACTTGACCGCGGCGGCCTGCATCACCGCGGCGGCCTCGCCATAGCGGGTCAATGCGCGCAGGGCGCGGGCGTAATTGATCGAGGCGACTTTCGCGCCGGGGTTGGCGTCGTAGCGCTTGCCCCAATCGTCGGCATAGGCGCGCAAACCCGCCTCGTCGGTCGGCAGCGGCTGGGAAATCGAAGCGATGGAGGCCGAGGGGTCGCCGAGATCGCGACAGCCCGACAATGGCGCGGCGCAGAGGGTCAAAGCGGCGAGGGCGACGGCGCCCAGACGCGGCGAGAGACGCGGAAAATCCCTGAAAAGCGGCATGGCGGGCCCAGACTGACGGCACTTCGAGCAATAAATCGTTAACCCTAACGCAGGGTTAACAGGGCCAGCGCGAGGACTCGGCTTGTCCGGCGGCCGACGCTATGATCGGCCCTCCGCCCTCAAGATTGGATATGCGCTTGCCCTGTCGTTTCGCGCCCGCCGACGCCGCCTCAACGCCGATCTGGTTCGTCACGCCGGAGACCTGGCCGGGCATTCAGACGGCGATCGAGGCGGGCATCGGACCGTCGGCGACGCGTTTTGCCGCCGCCAGCGGTTTTGAACCCAAGCCCGGACGGCTTCAGCTCCTGCCCGACGCGCAGGGCGCCCTCGCCGGCGTCTTGTTCGGCCTCGCGCAGCGCGAGGCCAAGGGTCGCGATCCTTTCGCCGCCGGCCGCCTCGCCACCGCGCTGCCCGCCGGCAATTATCGCTTCGCCAATGCTCCGCACGACCTCGAACTCGCCGCGCTCGGCTTTCTGCTCGGCCTCTATCGTTTCGACCGTTACCGCACTGACGCAGGCGCGCGCCCGCAACTTGTCGCGCCGCAAGGCGTCGATGCGGCGCGGATCGAGGCGATCGCGCGCGCCGTCGGCTTCGGCCGCGATCTCGTCAACACGCCCGCCAATGATCTCGGGCCGGCGGCGCTTGAGCTTGAAGTCTCGCAGCTTGCCCTCGAGTTCGGCGCCGCCTTCGAAGTCGTGCGCGGCGACGATCTGATCAAGCGCAATCTGCCGCTGATCCATGCCGTTGGACGCGCCGCCGCGGAAGCGCCGCGGCTCGCTGAATTTCGCTGGGGACGCGCCGACGCGCCGAAAGTGACGCTGGTTGGCAAGGGCGTCGTCTTCGACACCGGCGGCCTCGACATCAAGCCCTCCGCCAACATGGTGCTGATGAAGAAGGACATGGGCGGCGCCGCAACGGCGCTCGCTCTGTCGCGCATGGTGATGGAAACCAAGCTCGACGTCCGGTTGCGCACGCTGATCCCGATCGTCGAAAACGCGATCTCCGCCTCCGCGATGCGCCCGAGCGACGTGATCAAAAGCCGCAAGGGCCTCACGGTCGAGATCGGCAACACCGACGCCGAAGGCCGCCTGATCCTCGCCGACGCGCTGGCGCTCGCGGAAGAAGAAGCGCCGGAACTGCTGTTCGATTTCGCTACGCTGACCGGCGCCGCGCGCGTCGCGCTTGGCCCCGATCTCCCGGCCTTCTACGCCGACGACGAGGCGCTGGCCGGCGAAGTGGCGGCGGCTGCGGCGCGGGCCGCCGATCCGCTCTGGCGCCTGCCGCTTTGGCGGCCCTATGAAGCGATGATCGAAAGCCCGATCGCCGACATCGACAACGCCGGTAGTGGCGGCGGCTTTGCCGGCTCGATCACCGCGGCGCTGTTCCTCTCGCGCTTTGTCGACCCCGGCAGGGCCTGGGCGCATTTCGACATTTATGACTGGAACCCCAAAGCGCGCGCGCATGGGCCGCAGGGCGGCGAGGTGCAGGCGGCGCGCGCCATATTCGCGTTGCTCGAAGCGCGCTACCGGCGATGAAGCTTCAACGCTCGAGCGCGACCGCTTCGCTCAGCGCGGCGAGGTCGTCGGGCGCGGCGGCGACGGCGACGAAACCGTAACCCGCGCCGGTCCAGGCCACCGCGCTGAGCGCGCCGCGCGCCCCGCGCCGCGCCGGGGCCGGCGCGATCTCATCGAAAGGCTCGACCATCAAGGCCGCTCTTTCGCCGCGCGCATCCTCATAGACATAGAGCGCGGCGGCCGTGTGTTCGCCCGGCGCCAGTCTGAGACCGATCAGGCGCAGTCCGCGCGCCTGCGGCGGGGCAATCGCGAAGCGCGGGCCAAACCGCCGCGCCAGTGCGGGGTCATTGGGGGCGAATTCGACTGGCAGTTTGCCAAGCGCGCTCGCGGCGGCGAGACCGGCGTCGAGCAATCCCGCCGGGGCGCGCCGTCCCAAGCTGGGCGGCGCGGCGGCCAGCAAGGCGGTCGTCAGCGCCAGAAGCGCGATGACGCTGCGCCCGACGGCGCTAGGCGCGCTTAAACCCCTGTCGGCGGCTTTGCGGGCCGGCGGCCGTCTGAGCCGCATCTGGTCGAAGGGGCGCGGCGCCTCTTCGAGCCGCGCCGCGAGTTCCTTGCCGCGCCGCGAGACGTTTTCGTTCGAGACGCGGCCAAGATCGAGCGGCTCGAGCGCTGGCGCGCCGAAGGCGCAGCGGATCTCGCGATTCTGCGCCTGCCATTGCGCGACTTGCCGACGCAGCTCCATGTCGCCGGCCAAACGCGCCTCAAAGGCGCGGCGCGCCGGCGCGTCGAGGCAATTGTCGACATAGGCGAAACTGGCCGCGAGCGATTCGGCCGGGTCGGCGCGGCCGGTCATTTGACGACGCGCAGATGAGCGGTTTGCGGCCAGGCGGCGGCCGGATCGCGCGCCCCGCCGCTTTGCCCGATGCGGCAGCGGGCGCGGGCGAGCCTTTCAACCACCGCGGCGAGCGGCACGTCGAGCGCGGCCGCCGCCTCGCAATGGGTGAAGCCGGCCAGCACAACCAGAAGCAGGGTCTCGCGCAATTCGACCGGCAGGCCGCGCACCGCCGCCGCCGTCGAGCCGCAGGGCCGTCCCGAGGGCGGGGCCTCGTTCCACGCGCCTTCGTCCTCGGCGACCATGCGGCGGGCATGGCGGCGGTAGAGGCGAACGAATTGGGCGAAGGCGCGCAGCCGGGCCGCCCGGCGCGTCTCATTGGGGTCGTCAATCAGCGTCAGCGACGCCTGGCGGAGCAATTTATCGACCAGCGCCGCCGCGGCGACGTCGTCAAAGACGAATCGATCGTCGCGGACGACCGCGAGACCGAAGCGCCGCAGGGCGCCGACATCGTCTGACCAGTCTCGGCTCGGAGGCACCCGCGCCACCCGTAATTAACGGTTAATATTAACGATCCTATTCCGAACGTGAGGGGCTTCCAAGGGTCCGGGGCGCCAGGCGCACATAATTTTCAGTTTTCCCGCGATTGGGCCGGCCCTTCCCAGGCGTCGTCCCCGAGGTTAAGGGAAGGCCCGAGCGTCCCTAAGAGGCGGGCGAGGAAGCGTTGAAGGGCGAGGTCTCGATGGCGGATCAACAGGGTTCGATCGGTTCCGGCGGCGGCGTCATGGGCGGAATGCGAGGCATCGTCTTCGGCGTCGCCAATAGTCGGTCGATCGGCTGGGGAATCGCCAAGGCGGCGCAGGCCGCCGGCGCCGAGGTCGGGCTCACCTATCAGGGCGAAGCGCTGGAGAAGCGCGTGCGCCCGCTCGCCAAGGAACTCGGCGCGCCGGTGCTCGGCCATTGCGACGTCACCGACGGGGCCTCGATCGACGCCGTCTTCGCCGAAGCCAAGCGCCTGTGGGGCGGGATCGATTTCGTCGTCCATTGCATCGCCTTCGCCGACAAGGACGAATTGACCGGCCGTTATGTCGACACGAGCGAGGGCAATTTCACCAAGTCGCTGGCGATCTCCTGCTATTCCTTCACCGCGCTCGCCCAGCGCGCCGAAAAAATGATGCCCAATGGCGGCTCGCTGCTGACGCTGACCTATTACGGCGCCGAGAAATGGATGCCCCATTACAATGTCATGGGCGTCGCCAAGGCGGCGCTCGAGGCGAGCGTGCAATATCTCGCCGCCGACCTCGGCGAGAAGGCGATTCGCGTCAACGCCATTTCCGCCGGCCCGATCAAGACGCTGGCGGCGTCCGGGATCGGCGACTTCCGCTACATCCTGCGCTGGAATGAACTCAACGCGCCGCTGCGTCGCAGCGTCACCATCGAGGAAGTCGGTCAGACGGCGGTCTATCTCTTGTCGCCGATGTCGCGCGGCGTCACCGGCGAAGTGCTGCATGTCGACGCCGGCTATCATGTCGTCGGCATGAAGAACCCGGCCGCGCCCGATATTTCGATCGTCAAGGAATAGGACTGGCGGGACGCGGCCGCGCCGGTTCGACGAACAGCCGCCACAGCGCGAAGGCGACGATCGCCGCATGCGCCGTCGCCGATTGCGCAAACAGCGCGCCGGGCCCGAAGCCGCGCATCAGCAGCGAAGCGAGCGCCGGCGACACGATCGCGCCGAGGCAATAGGTGAACAACAGGCCCGATGAGATCGGCACCAGATCGTGCGGCTTGCCGCGATCATTGGCGTGCGAAACGGCGAGCGTGTAGAGCGTGTAGGTCGTCAGCCCGACGAGAAAGCCCATCAGGATCAGCGTCGCGCCAGAAAAGCGTGTCGCCGCCAAGGCGATTTCGACCGCCGCGCCCACCCCCATAACCGCGACGATCACCAGCCGACGATCCATCCGATCGGAGAAATGGCCGGCGGGATAGACGCCGAGCGCCGAGCCGGCGACGACTGCGGCGGTGAAGAGCGGCACCGAGGAGGGCGCAAGCCCGATCTGCAAAGCATAGACCGGCCCCAGCGCGAAGAGCGCGCCATTGGTGAAGCCGGCAACCAGGGCGGCAAGCGCCGAAACCGGCGCGAGACGCAGGAGCCATATGGGCCTGAGCCGGATTGAGCGCGGCTGAAGCGGCGCCTCGACGCTGGTCATGGTGAGCGGCACGATGCCGAGCGCCAGCAGGACGCCGACGACATTGAAGGGCAGAAACGAACCCGGCGGAATGTCGCGCAGCAGCAATTGTCCGCCCGCCGAGGCGACGAAACCGACGAGCTGATAGACGGCGTAAAGCGCGCCACGGCTGGCGTTGTCCGCCTTGGCGTTGATCCAGGATTCGATCACCGCGTAAATGCCGGCGAAGACAAAGCCGAAGGCGGCGCGACAGATCATCCAGGGCGCCGGCGCCTGCCAGGCCGGCATCAGGATCGCCGCAACGATCGCCACCGCGACGAAGACGGAAAAAGCCCTGAGATGGCCGACCCGCCCGACGATCTTGGGCGCGGCGAAGGTCCCCGCGAGCATGCCGGCGAAATAGGCCGAGCCCAGCAAACCGATGGTGAGGTCGGAAAAGCCGGTCAGAGTCGCCTGCAGCGGCGTCAGCACGCCGATCAAGCCGTTGCCGGCGATCAACAGCAACACGGAGACCAGCAGGGCGGCGACGGAGGGAAGCGCTTTCAAGGACAACTGAGGATGCGGCCGGCGGCCTATTTCGGATAAGGGATTCTCAGGCCAGCTTCCCGCATGCGGCGCAGAATGTCGAAGCTCATTTCGCTGCGCACCCGCTCCGCCGTCACCACATCGTCGACGAAACAGACGAGTTCGAACCTCATCGACCAGTCGCCGAACTCTTTCAGCAGCGCCAGCGGGGCCGGAATGGCCAGCACCGAATCCTGCGCCTTGGCGGCGGCGATGAGAATTTCCCGCATCGTCTCGGCGTCGCTGTCATAGGCGACATTGATCGGCAGGATGATGCGCCCTGTGCGGTCGGAATGCATCCAGTTCTTGACCGCGCCGCTGACCAGCGTCGCGTTGGGCACGATCAGCATGCCGCGATCGAGGGTTTCGATCTCGGTCGCGCGGGCGTTGATGCGCCGCACGAAGCCGGTTTCGCTGCCGACGACCACCCAGTCGCCGACCCTGATGCCGCGCTCCCACAGGAGGATGAGGCCTGAGACGAAATTATTGGCGATCGACTGCAGGCCGAAGCCGATGCCGACCGAGAGCGCGCCGGCGACGATCGCCAGTTTCTGCGAATCGAGGCCGAGCTGGGCGCCGCCGATGAGCAACGCGACGATCACGCCGACATAGCCGACGATGGTGCGGATCGAATTGCTGGCGCCGGCGTCGAGCCGGGTGCGCGGCAGATAGCGCGACGAGAGCCAGTTCTGCAGCGCGCGGGTCGCCGCCACGCCGACCACCAGCGCCGCGCCGGCGATCAGCAGCGACGACACCGACAGCGTCAGCCCGCCGATGCGGAAGCCGAAATAGGCGTTGCGCAGCGTCGAGGCGAAATCCTGCGACAGATTCCAGCGCGCCAGAATCACCATCGCCCCGGCGACGACAATCGTCAGGCGCGCGAAGCCCTGCACGAGCACGACGATCTGTTCGAGCGCGCCGCGCCTGAGCGCGACCGCCGTCATCACGCCGCGGCCGAAGGCCGCGCCCGGCCTGACCAGCGCTTCGGCGCCTTCCTGGATGACGGCGTCGACGATATAGAGCGTGGCGATCACCAGCGCCGCTTCCATCGTCTGGTCGACGACATAGGCGGCGAAGGCGACATAGCCGGCGAGCGTCGCGCCGATGGTCAGCGCGACGAGCGTCCAGCCGAGCGCGGCGCGGGCCGGGCCCCAGTCGGCGCGCCCCTTGCCTTCGGCGCCGATCGCCATGCGCCGCAGCGTCCGCGCCAGCATCAGCGCGGCGAGCGCAGAGCCGAGCGCGCGAGCGGCAACCGCGACATCGAGCGAGGCGACAAGATCGGCCGTCGGCTCCAGCAGCTTTTCGAAAGCAAGAATGATCGCGACGCCGACCCAGAGTCGCAACAGCAGCGCGCTGGCGCGGTCGCTCAAATTGACGAGCCGCCAATTGGCGTCCCTGGGCGACAACAGCCCATGCGCCAGCGCATTGACGATCGCGATCAGGCGCAGCCCGTCGAGCAGCGCGTCGAGGCCGCCCTGCAGATGCGGATCGGAAATATCGAAAACGTCGAGCGCATAGGCGAAGACGCCGAGCGCCACCAGCGGCGCGGCGGCGAGCGCGGCGCTGGTCCAGGCGGCGGCCAGCGCGCGGGGAAAACGATCGGGCGCCGGCGCGCTCGCGTCGCGAGCGAGCACCCGCTGCGTCATCCAATTGAGCGGCGCCGCCAGCGCGATGAGCGCCAGCAGGATGGCGAGAAAGCCGAGGCCCTGCGAAAGGCTGAGGCGGGTGGACAGCGCGTCGAACCAGTCGGTGACGCGCTGAGCGAGCGCATGCGCATCATCCGGCGCTTCGCGGGCCACCGCCAACCATAGCAGCGGGCTCGCCACGCTCGCCGATTGGGCGAAAGTCCGGCGGGCGAAGAGGTTGCGCCGCGCCGCGCTGATGCGCGTTCCGATGTCGTCGATCTGCAGCAGCAGCGCGCGGGCCGAGCGGAGATCGGCGTCGAGCGCGTCGTGCCTCTGCGTCTCGGCGGCAAGTTCGGGGCTAGCCGAATCCTTGGCCGGAGCGTTTTGGGTCGAAGGGTTTTGCGTCGAGGCGTCTTTCGTTGCGGCGTCCTTCGCTTTCGGCGTCAATTCGGCGAGCCGCTTCGAGGACGCCTCGAGGCGCGGCGCGAGATCGGCGACCAGCGCCTGGAGATCGGTCGCCACCGGATCGGCGGCGGCGCGCAGCCGCGCCAGATCGGCGTCGGAAAGATCGTCCGCCTTCAGCCCGGTCTCGATGTCGGCGATCGTCGAGCGCGCCGCTTCAAGCGCCTGCTGGGTCGTGTCCGCGCCAGCTGCGAAAGCCGGGGCGGCCAAGAGCAGGGCGGCGAGCGCGAAAGCAAGGCGCAGGGCGGATAGGCGACTCACGTATCGAAGCCAAGAATCGCGCTGAGCTTGGCGAGCGCTTCGGCCATGACCGCCGGGGCGGCTTGCTCGGCCTTCTCCGCTCGCCTGGCTCGCCAATCCAGCGACCGGGTTTGATGCAGCAGGATCGCGCCGGCGACCTTGCCGCCCGACGGCAAATGAACATCGGTTCGCCGGCGCCCGCGTTCTGTCGAAGTGACGGGCGCAACAAAGGCGAAACCGCTGGCGTTGAAACCTTGGGGCGACAGGACGAGTGCAGGGCGGCGCTTGTCGATTTCGGCGCCGGCGTTCGGCTCGAAGTCGATCCACACCAGATCGCCGCGGGCCGGCGTGTAGGCCGGCAGCTTCGACTTGCCGCTCTCGATTGTCACCACACTTCCGCTCCGCGCGGCGGCCCCCACTCGACGCCTTCGTCGCTTTCGAAGCCCTCCATCAGCTCGGCAAGCGTATATCGCGGAGGCGAGGGCGTGACGCGAAAGCCGACGCCATCGGCGGCGATTTCGACGGTTGCGCCCTCGCCGAGTTTCGTTTGCTCGACGACGGCGGCGGGAATCCTCAGGGCGAGGCTGTTGCCCCATTTGGCAATGGTCGTGCGCATAGCCTCGTATCCTGACTTGAGTAGATACTATGTATATACATATTCCGCCGTGTCGGTCAACGGGGCGGCGGGTGACCGGCGGCCGCGCCCGTCTGTAAACCATTCACCTTGGGGCGGGAAAAAGGCTGCGCCGACCGCCCGGTTTTGTTAAAGCAAGCGGCGAAAACGAGGAAAAAGCCCGTGAATTCCACCCCGCCTGCCGATCCGCCGGCAAGCTTGGCGGCGCAAGGCGCCGCCGCCCTCGACGCGGGGGCGCGGGCGCTCGACTATTGCCTGGCCGCCGGCTTTGCCCGGCTCGAGCCGCCGATCCTCCAGCCGGCCGCGGTCTTTCTCGACGTGGCGGGCGAGGATATTCGCGGCCGGCTTTATCTCGCGAGCGACGCCGAAGGCGCCGAACTCTGCCTCAGGCCCGATTACACCGTGCCGGTCTGCCTCGCCTATCTCGCTTCGCCCGAGGCCGGACGGCTCGCCCAATACGCCTATTTTGGCCCGGTCTTTCGCGCCCGCCCCGGCCAGAGCGGCGAAATGATCCAGACCGGCCTCGAAAGCTACGGCCGCACCGACATCGAGGCGGCCGACGCGGAAATTCTTGGCATCGCGCTCGAAGCGGCCGATCGCGCTGGCGCCGGCGCGCTGAAAGTCCGGATCGGCGACGCTCGACTTTTCGATAGCGCGCTGACCGCGCTTCGTCTGCCCCAATCCTGGCTGCGCCGGCTGCGCCGCGGGTTGGCGCGCGGGCGATCTCTCGAAACAATCCTCGCCAATGGCGGGGGCGCCGGCGCGCTTGCCCAGTCGGGCGTGCTGGCGGCGCTGGAAAGCGCCGATCACGCCGGCGCCAAGGCGCTGGTCGAAGATCTGCTTGCTATCGCCGGCATCGCGACGGTCGGCGGGCGCAGCGTCGGCGAAATCGCCGACCGCTTCCTCGAACAGGCCGCCCAGCGCTCGCAGACGCATGTCGGCGCGGAACAACAGGAGGCGATCCGTCGCTTCCTGGCGATCTCGGGCGATCCCGACTCGGCTTCGCGCGACTTGCGCCAGCTCGCCAAGGACGCCAGCCTCAACATCGGCCCGGCGCTCGATTCCTTCGACCAGCGCGTCGGCTTCCTCGCCGCGCGCGGGCTGAAGATCGACGACTTCGCCTATTCGGCCGCTTTCGTGCGCGACCTCGATTATTACACCGGCTTCGTTTTCGAGGCGGTCGACGCCGCCGATCCGGGCGCGCGGCCGGCGGTCGGCGGCGGCCGTTACGACGGGCTGGCGCGTCGCCTTGGCGCGTCCGCCGACGTGCCGGCGATCGGCGCGGCCATCTGGATCGATCGCTTGCCGCCCAAGGGAGCGCGCCCGTGACCAACACGGAGGCGCAATCGCCGCTGGTGCTCGCCGTGCCCTCCAAGGGACGGCTGCAGGAGAACGCCGCCGCCTTTTTCGCCCGCGCGGGGCTGGAGCTGACGCAAGGTCGCGGCGCGCGCGACTATCGCGGCGCCATCGCCGATCTGCCCGGTGTCGAGATCGCCTATCTGTCGGCCTCCGAGATCGTCGGCCAGCTCGCCGCCGGCGCGGCGCATTTCGGCGTCACCGGCGAGGACCTGGTGCGCGAACAGATCGCCGACGCCGATAAAAATCTCGTTCTGCTCGCGCCGCTCGGCTTCGGCCGCGCCAATGTCGTCGTCGCCGCGCCGCAGGCCTGGATCGACGTGCGTTCGATGGCCGATCTCGAAGATGTCGCGGCGAGCTATCGCGCGCGGCGCGGCGAGCGCATGCGGGTGGCGACCAAATACGTCAACCTGACCCGCCGCTTCTTCGCCGAACATGGCGTCGCCGATTATCGCATCGTCGAAAGCCTCGGCGCGACCGAAGGCGCGCCGGCGGCTGGCGCGGCCGAACTGATCGTTGACATCACCACGACCGGCGCGACGCTGGCGGCCAATGCCCTCAAGGTGCTCGACGATGGCGTCATCTTGCGCTCGCAGGCGACGCTGGTCGCTGCGCCCAGGGCGCGCTGGACGCCGGGCGCGCGCGCCGCCGCGCGCGCCATCCTCACCCGCATCGCCGCCGCCGAGGAAGCGCGCAAATCGCGCGAGGTCCGCGCGCTGCTGCCGACCCCGGTTCATCTGATCGTCGAGCGCGCCTGCACGCTCTTCCAGGCGACGCCGGCGCTCGGCGACGAGCCCGATCCGCATGGTTTCGTCGCGCTGCACTGCCCGCGCGCCAAGGCCGCTGAACTCGCCGACTGGCTGCTTGGCCAGGGCGCGGTCCGGGTCAGCGTTGTCGCGCTCGAACAGGTCTTCGACGCCCGCAACGCCTTGTACGAAGCCTTCGAGGCGCGGATCGGCGGCTAACTGCGGCGTAAGGGCGGCATCGTCTTCCTTTGGCCGCAATTTTTCGTTCATTGCCCCGGCGTTCGTTGCACCTTTGGCGCGAGATGGGCTAGACGACGCAAGCTCTGGCCGAGGGATTTCTGGAAACGTGCGTTATCTCTCCACGCGCGGCGAAGCGCCGCTGCTCGGGTTCTGCGACGCGATGTTGGCCGGCCTCGCCCGCGACGGGGGCCTCTATGTCCCTGAGCAGGCGACAAGGCTCGATCCCGCCGCGATCCGGGCGCTTTCCGGCCTTTCCTACGCCGAAGCGGCGACGCGTCTTGTCGCGCCCTATATCGGCGGCGATTTTTCTGGCCGCGAACTCGCGGCAATCGCGCGCGACGCCTATGCCGGCTTCGATCATGCGGCGCGGGCGCCGCTCGTGCAGATCGACGACAATCTCTTTCTGCTCGAACTGTTTCACGGGCCGACGCTCGCCTTCAAGGATTTCGCGATGCAATGGCTCGGGCGGCTGATGAACAGTGCGCTCGCTCGCAAGGGCACGCGGGCGACCGTGCTCGGCGCGACCTCGGGCGACACCGGCGCGGCGGCGATCGAAGCCTTCGGCGGTCAGGCGCAGACCGACGTCTTCATCCTCTTTCCCCATGGCCGGGTCTCCGATGCGCAGCGCCGGCAGATGACGACGGTCGATCGTCCTAATGTTCATGCCGTCGCAATCGAGGGCGCCTTCGACGATTGCCAGGCG
>SSMV01000175.1 GCA_004799435.1 Bradyrhizobium sp. | reverse complement strand
GCCAACGACGCCGAAACGAAATTGACGCGGGGTGGAGCAGCCCGGTAGCTCGTCAGGCTCATAACCTGAAGGCCGCAGGTTCAAATCCTGCCCCCGCAACCAAACTCAAACGCCTCAGCCCACCGCCAGCCCTTTCATGACAGGATCGACTTGCGATCGGTCACAGCGGCGGCGACTGATCGGGTCAGAGATTTCGCTGGTCCCGGCGCGTGTGAACTGTCAGAAATCGCCGCTTCCTTCGCCGCTTTGGGGAGCGCGGTTTCGAGGTGCGATCCAAATTCATGCAGGGCGGTTTGGCTCGGCTCGCCGCGACGGCAAATGCGTGGCGGCGCCGCATCCGGGATTCTCTCAACATCGCCGAACTGCGGACCCGCGCGCGAAGGGCTGCATTAAAGTCGCCATTTCGCGCCGGGGCTTCTGCCGCTCCCGCCCATGGCCTCTTTCTCTATCATGTGGAGAACGCGGCGGTGGAGCGCCATTTCGAGCGGCTGGTCGCCGAGACACAGGGCCTCGTCGTGTGGCGGCGCGTGTTCAACCCGAAAGAGGAAGCCAGGCCGCAAACGGATCTCAATTGCGAGCATCCCGCTCTGCTGATGCCGCGGCGTTTCGCCAGTCTCATGCAAAACGGCGGCAGGCTTCAGGGCGGGTTGCTCGACGTCATGATTCTTCCGGCGGTTCTTGCGACGGGCGCCAGCTTCGTCTGGGTCATGGAATATGACGTCGATTTCGCCGGGCGCTGGGCGGATTTCTTTTGCCAATTTGGCGACAGCCGGGCGGATTTTCTCACCGCCAGCATCGCCTCTTATGTCGAATGGCCGGACTGGCATTGGTGGGCGATGACGGGCATGCCGGCGCGCGTTCGCCGTCGGCGGCGTCTTCGCTCGTTCAATCCACTGATGCGCCTGTCGCGCAAATTCGCCCTCGCCTATGTCGCCGCGCTGCGCGATCCGGATTGGCGAGGTCATTACGAGTTCACCCTGCCGACCATCGCCGGCGACGGCGGCTTCGTGGTCGAGGATCTGGGCGGCATGGGGCGCCTGTGTCCGCCCGGCCGGCGCGGAAAGAACTATACCGCGACGCCGGGCAACCACACATTCTCACCCGGCAGTTTTGTCTGGCGCCCGACAGTCTCCGGATATTTCATTGATCAACCGGCGCTCTTTCCGCTCAAGGATCGACTCTATCACCCCTGCAAGACGGGGGTGGCGGACTGGAGCGTCGGCGCCGCCGACAAGCCGGACTGGATCGAGCGACATCCCCGGATGCGCATCGCGGTCGTCATGTGCACATGCAATGGCGCGCAATATGTTGGCGAGCAATTGTCGAGCCTGACACACCAGACGCGGCTGCCGGACATTCTTATTGTTGGCGACGACGCCTCAAACGACGACACGCTCGCGATTGTCCGCGCTTTCGCTTCGAGCGCTCCGTTTGATGTCGAGTTGGTCGAAAGACCGAGCCGCCTCGGATGCAGTCAAAATTTCTTTGAAACCGCGCGATTGGCATTGGCGCGGGCGGACGCAATTCTGTTCTGCGATCAGGACGACGTCTGGCGCGACGATAAAATCGAGATCGTCGAAAACGCGATGCGAATGACGGAGGCTCTCGCCTATTCGCATGATCTCCATGTCGACTACGCCGCCGCGCAACGGCGCGGGCCCGACATCCCATCCTATTTCGACTATCTGCGCCAACTGGCCCTGGCGCCCGACATTTGCTGCAAGGGCTGCGCGCTGGCGGTTCGTAGCGCGTTTTTCGAAATCTTCGGCTGGCCGCCAAAGGATTCGAGCATCACACATGACGCCTGGGTGGCGCTGCTGACGACGGCGCTCGGGCGGCGCGCCTTCATCGAGGCGCCGCTGATCCGGCATCGAATTCATCAGAGGAATCTGTCGGGATGGATCACGTCCGAAGAGGAAAGGTATCAGAAAGCTCCGGCGCCGGCGGAGCGCGCCTTTGAATCCATGCTCGATTTCTACATCGCGGAGTGGAATCGCGATTGGGCGCCGCTGTTGCTGGCGCGTCTTGCAGCGGTCGGCGGGGACATCGATGCGGCGCGCGCGTCGTCAGCCATCGAAGCGTTGCGGCGACATCTGGTTAAAATCGACTCGCTCAATGTTGCCGCTCAAATGGCGGCGAATTGAATGAAGCCGCGTGACCGGACCGGATGTCCCGCCGCTCAATGCTGGCGGGGGATATGATTCTCGGCGAGCTTTACGCTCGGGGCCGGATCTTCGATTCCAGCCTCGCCAGGCGGTTCGCCTTCGAATTCCTTGCGCTCGGCGTCGCCCTCCTCGACAAGGCTCGTCGCGATCCGCCAGTGCCGTTCGGCCTGGCCCTCCGGCTGGCCTTCTCGCAGCCAGATGTAATAGGCAATCTCTTGGACGCGCTGGTCGCCGTTCAACCGGTCATACATCGCTCATCACCCTGTCGACACGTCGCGCGACAAGCGGCGCGGCCTCGCTGAACTGCGGAACGCGCGGCGCCGGCAAAAGTTCCCGCCGGTCAGTCGAACCGACTTTAGGGCGGAAGCCCCGTCACGAATTCACAGCCTGCGCATGGTCCGTTCCACTCGGGCGATATAGGCGCCGCGCTCGTCCCGGCTCGAGCCGTCGACGCCATAAAGCGCGCAGTAGCGGGTCTTGGCGTTGCCGCCCGCGAACCAAGGCAGGAAGCGGGTGACGGTCCAGCGCGACGGATCGCCCATCAGCAGCGCTGAGAATCGCGGCTGGCCATAGGTC
>SSMV01000174.1 GCA_004799435.1 Bradyrhizobium sp. | reverse complement strand
GGGCAAGCGCGTCACAATCGAAGGCCATCTCCGGGCCACACCAGTCGCGCCACCCCTCAATTCCCCTCGCGCAACTCCGCCGCGCCGCCTGCGTCGTCGCGGACATGGACGACCGCGAAATGGTCAGCGTAGAGGCGCCGCCAGCCGGGCTCATGGTCCATCGCGGCATTCGCCGGGTCGTTCGGCGCGAAGATCGTCCAACTGACGCCATAGCGCGCGATCGTCGCCTCGATCGTCTCGCGGTCGCCAGCGGCGATCTTGCCATAGAGATCGAGAAAGGCGTCGCCATACATGTCGGCGCGGCCGTCGATGAAGGGCTTGACGCCCGAGGCGATCAGATAGCCGCCGAACGGATAGCCGTTGAGGACCGGCGCGTCTCGCAAGGCTTGCGGCGCCGCGCGCAGCGCCGAGATCGGCGCGGTCGGGCCATCGACGCGCGCAATCGGCAGCGCGATGCGCGCGCCGATCAGCGCCAGCGCCGCTGCGGCGACGGCGAGGATCGTCTCATGCGACAGTCTCGGCTTGACCGGCTCGCCAAGACTGAGCGCCTTAGCGATGGCGGGAGCGATCAGCATCGGCGCCAATATGGCGAGCAGCGTTTGATGACGCCCGTGCTGCAGGCTCATGTGAATGAGGCCGATAAGCAGCGCGGCGCGCAGCCAGGGCATCGAGGTCGGGCGCAGAAGCGCGAAGCCGATCAGCGCCAGCAGCGCCACTTCCATCGGGCCGGGATGGGCGAAATTCTCGGGCCGCCATTCGCCGATCTCGCCCAGATGCGAAAGGCCGAGCAGGCGAATGGGAAAGAGGAGGCCCTCGACGCCGAAGGGCGTCACCGTCGCGGCGAGCGCGCTTGCCAAGGCGAACAGGCTCCAGTCGCGCGCGCTCTTCAGCCGCTCCTCGGCGGGCGCAGCCAACAAGGCTTCGAGCGCGAAAGGCGCGATCAGGGCCAGGCCGAAGGCGAAGCCGCCGTGTAGATTGGCCCAGAGCGCCATCAATGCGGCGTTGGCGATTGGCGGCGCCTCGCCGCGCTCGCGCGCCGACAATAGAGCCGAGCCCCAGAGCGCGACGAGCGGCAAAGCCAGAATATGCGGCCGGGCCAGCAGGCTCGGGGCGATGAGCAGCGCGCTCAGCGCGGCGACGACGAGCAGCGCCGGGCCGGAAAGATCGCGCGCGGCGCGCCGCGCCATGATCGCGACCGCCGCGCCGGCCGCGGCGCCGGTCAGCAGCGCGACGCCGCTCCAGCCGGCGAGACGGAAAGCGATCGCCATGAGGACTTCGGCGAGCCATTCATGCGCCGTCCAGGGCTGGCCGGCGAATGTGTAGGAGAACGGGTCGATGCGCGGCACGGCGCCATGGGCGAGGATCCACTGGCCGGTCGCCACATGCGTCCAGGTGTCGCCGTCATTGAGCACCGCAGGCGAGAAGGCGGCGAGCGCGAAGACGGCCAAGCCGACGATGAGCGGCGCCGCCTCATAGGGGCGCGCGGCGGCGCCGGCCGGCGGGGCGGCGGCGGGAAGAAGCGCAATCGACATGGGCGCAGAGTCTGGCCGAGAGCCGATAACGGACGGTTAAGGATGGCGGATCGGCTCCAGTCGCGGGGAGGGCGGATTCGCCAGCCCGCCGGGGATCGCGCTAGCCTGTGAACCATTGGCCGACAGGCAACGTATTTCAATTGCGGCGCAAGCCTTCGAAAAAGGCCTTCGGGAAGGTCCAAGACGGGCGAGCCGCGCGGGGAAAGACGTCGAACCATGAGCGATATCGAAGACGCCAATTTCGCCTGGGGCGAGGCGGAGGAACGCCCACAGACTGCGGCGGCGGGCGGAATTGCCGCGGTGCTGAACCGCTTCCTGCCGGCCCTGCGTTTTGGCCGGCTGCGCGTCGTGCTGCCGTCGGGCGGCGCGATCGTCAGGAAGGGCGCCGAGCCGGGGCCCGACGCGACGGTGATTTTCCATCGCGGGCGTGGCCTGCGCCGTCTGGTCTCCGGCGGCGATGTCGGCTTCGCCGAAGGCTATCTGGAAGGCGACTGGACGACCCCCGATCTCGTCGCGACGCTGCGGCTTGCCTCGCGCAATGAAAATGCGTGGAAGGAGAATTTGCGCGGCGCGCGGCTGGTGCGATGGGTGAACCGGCTCCGTCATGTGCTGCGCGGCAATTCGCGGCGCGGCAGCCGGCGCAACATTGAGGCCCATTACGATCTCGGCAATGGCTTCTATCGGCTGTGGCTCGACGCCAATATGCAATATTCCTCGGCGCTCTGGGACGATGCGCCCGATCTCGAAGCCGCTCAGGCGCGCAAACTCGCACGGATCGGCGAGCTTCTGGCGGTGACGGGCGGCGAAAGCGTGCTCGAGATCGGCTGCGGCTGGGGCGGCCTCGCGCTGTCGCTCGCCGAACGCGGCGCTGACGTGACCGCGATTACCATTTCGCCGAGCCAACTTGCTTGGGCAAGCCGCAGCGCGGCGGAGAGGGCCAAGGGTGCGCGTGTCGATTTTCGCCTGCAAGACTATCGCGACGTGAGCGCGAATTTCGACCGCATCGTTTCGATCGAAATGCTGGAGGCGGTCGGCGAAGCCTGGTGGCCGGCCTATTTCGGCGCGCTGGCGCGTTGCCTGAAGAGCGGCGGGCGCGCCGTCATTCAGGCGATCACCATCGCCGACAACATTTTCGACGACTATCGGCGAAATCCCGACTTCATTCAGAAGCACATTTTTCCCGGCGGATTCCTGCCCTCGAAATCGGCGCTCGCGGCGCAGATCGCGGCTGCGGGACTGCGCCTCGCCCATAGCGAGACCTTCGGCGCCTCTTACGCCAGGACGCTCGCCGAATGGCGCAAGCGCTTTCATGCGCATTGGCCCGAGATCGAAGCGCAGGGTTTCGACCAGCGGTTTCGCCGCTTGTGGGACTATTATCTCTGCTATTGCGAAGCGGGTTTCGCCGAGGGCGTGATCGACGTCGGCCTCTTCGTGCTGGAGCCAGCAACGGCGGGGTGAACGCTCTTTCCTATCTTCACGCCCCGGCCGAGGAAGGGCACGCCCTTGAGCCAGAGGCGCACGGCCTCCCAGTGAATGGCGACGATCGTCTTGATCGCCACCGCCGGCATCACAAACCCTGTTGAAAGCAGAGCGCGATCGGTCAGTTCACGCCGCTTGCCGGCGATCGCCGCCTGGAGCGCGACGCCATTCTCGCCGAGCGCGCGGATCGCCACGACCAACGCTTCGCCGGGCGGGCTGACGCGAAACTCATAGCGCAGGCCCATCGGCAGGAAGGGCGAAACAAAGAAGGCCTTGTCGCAGGCCTGCCGCGCTTCGTTCAGGCCCTGATCGGCGGCCAGCACATAGGAATGGCGTTCGCCGAATGTGTTGTGAACCTGATAGATCAGCGCGGCGAGCGATCCATCGCGCCGATAGCACCAATAGACGCTCAGCGGATTGAAGCCGACGCCGAGCGTTCTCGGCATGCAGAGCAGCCGCACCGCGCCGCCCTCGATGTCGATGCCGCTTTCGGCGAGGCGCGCCTCAATCTGCTGGCGCAGCGGCGTCGCGCCGCCGTCGCCATGATCGCGATCGTTCAGGGCGAAGAGATTGGCGCGATTATGCGAGAAGAAGCGCAGCGCGCGATCGAGCGCCGGCAATTCATCGAGATCGACGTAGAGCCAGCACAGACGATAGCGAAAATAATGCGCCTTCGGCGAAAAGCGCCGATGAAAGACCGAGCCGACATAGAGCGCCGAGCTTAAGCTCACGCCGCATCCTCCCAATCGGGCTCAGGCCGCGCCTCGGGGGGCGCCGGAATGCGCGCGGATTCGTCGGCGACGCGCCAGGGACGGCGAACGTCGCCCAAAAGCTCGGCGACCGCCAGCCCGGCCTGCAGTCCATCCTCATGAAAGCCGGCGCCGAAATAGGCGCCGCAATACCAGGTGTGTCGGCCGCCCTGAATGTCCCACAGTCGCTTTTGCGCGGCGAGCGCCGCCGCGTCGAAAATCGGATGTTCGTAGGTTTCGGATTTGAGCACTGCGCCGTCGCGCAAGGGGCGCATCGGATTGAGCGTCACGAACAGGTCTGTCCTGGTCGGCAGATTCTGCAGCCGGTTCATCCAATAGGTGACGCTGGCGCATTCTTGCGTTGGCCCCGCGCCGCCGGTGGCGTTCCAGCTCGACCATACAGCCCGCCGCCGCGGCATCATGGTCTCATCGGTGTGCAGTACGGCTTCATTGCGGCTGTAGCGAAAGGCGCCGAGCACCGCACGCTCGTCTTGCGTCGGGTCGGCGAGCAGCGCCAGCGCCTGATCGGGATGGGTCGCAATGACGATATGGTCGAAGGCTTCCCGTTCGCCCGACGCGTGGACAACGATCGCCTTGCCTGCCACGCGTTCGATCTGCGCGATGTTCGCGCCAGTGCGGATCTGCGCGGCGAAGCCCTGGATCAATCGCTTCACATAGCGCTCGCTGCCACCCTTGATTGTCACCCAGTCCGGACGTTCGCGCACGCGCAGCAGCCCATGATTGTCCTGAAAGCGCAGGAAGGCGGCGGCGGGATAGGACAGGATTTCGGCCGTCGGCGCCGACCAGATCGCGCTCGCCAGCGGCAGAATGTAGAGGTCGCGGAACGCCGCCCCGTATTTCCCTTTGGCGAGATAGTCGCCGAGGCTCAGGCAATCGTCGCAGAGGCGCCGCGCGTCGTCGGCCGCCCGCCGATAGAAACGGGTGATGTCGGCCACCATGCTCCAGAAGCGCGGTCGCAGCAGATTGGCGCGCTGCGCGAACAGTCCGGCGAGATTGTCGCCGCAATATTCCACTCCGCCGCCCTCGAGCGAGACGCCGAAGGACATGTCGGAGAGCTCGCTTTCCACGTCGAGGACTCGCAAAAGCTCGACAAAATTGGGATAGGTGTCAGGATTATAGACGATGAACCCGGTGTCGACCGGCACGATGTCGCCGCCAACCGACGCATGGACTGTATTGCTATGGCCGCCGATCCGATCCGCCTTTTCGAAGATGACGACGTCATGGCGCCGATGCAGCAGCCAGGCGGCCGAGAGGCCGGAAATTCCTGTGCCGACGACGGCAATCTTGAGGCGAGCCGGTGAGGTCATGGCGGTTTCGTTAATCCCCCGACGCCCCGCCCAACTCGCACGCGCCGAACCCCCGGCGCGCCGGTTTTCGGCTCTCGGCGCAAATTGGTTACGGCCCCGGCGCGTTTTTGGATCACCCGGCGATGATCCAAAACGCCGCGCCCCGCGTTTTGAGAGCGATGTATGTATCAACGCTCAATCTGGGCCTGCCGCCGCCGCCAGGCGTGTTTCGCGCCGCGCTGACGGCTCTCCGTCGCACGTCCGCGCGCCGTTTCACATCCAATTCTACGCCCAATTTGACGACCGTGCCGGATAATCGGACCGCGAGCGCCCGCGACGACCGATGGGTGGCGCTCATCCACGCCATCGGCGCCCGGCAGGATCGGCAGGCCTTCGCCGAACTGTTCGGCCATTTCGCGCCGCGCATCAAATCCTATCTGCAACGCACCGGAGCGAGCGAAGCGCAGGCGGAAGACGTCGCGCAGGAAACGATGTTGTCGGTATGGCGAAAGGCGGCGCTGTTCGACGCCGCGAGCGCCGGCGTCGCCACCTGGATTTTCACCATCGCGCGCAATTCGCGCATCGACGCCTTTCGCCGCGAAAGGCGCGGCGGCGCCATTCGGGTGGGAGACGCCGAAGCGGAGTTCGAAATCGATCCCACGCCGGGCGCCGAGGCGCGGCTGGCGGCGGGACAGGCGGACGCGCGCGTGCGCGAGGCGCTGGCCGAGCTGTCCGAGGATCAGTTGCGCGTCGTGCGGATGTCCTTCTTCGACGAGATCGCCCATTCCGACATCGCCCGGACTTTGCAGATCCCGCTCGGCACAGTGAAGTCGCGCCTGCGACTGGCGATGAAACGGCTGCGCGGAATTTTGGATCAGGACCTATGAGCGTCGTTCATCATCCCGACGACGAAACGCTGGCCGCCTTCTCGGCGGGTGCGCTCGATCTTGGCCAGCGCATCGCCGTCGCCACCCATCTGACCGCCTGCGCGCATTGCCGCGACTGGGTTCGCGCGATGGAGCGGGTCGGCGGCGCGCTGCTGGCCGAAGCGGCGCCGGCGGCGCTGGCGTCCGACGCGCTCGATCGCACGCTGGCGCGGCTCGACGAGCCTACGCCCGCCGTCGCCGCGCGGGCGCGCACGGCCAAGGATCTGCCGTCGGGACTGCCGCGCTTCGTCGAATCCTACCGCTTCGGTGGTTGGCGCTGGGTCGCGCCGCGGGTCAGTCTGCGGCCGATCGTCTTGCCCGAAGCGAGTGCGACGCGCGTCTTTCTGCTGAAAGCGCCGGCGGGCGTCGGGCTGCTGCGTCACGATCATACCGGGCCGGAAATGACCTGCGTGCTGACCGGCGCGTTCCGTCACGAAGGCGGACGCTACGGTCCCGGCGATTTCGACTTCGGCGACGACACGGTCAATCACGAGCCGCGCGTCGAAGAGGGCGAAGACTGCGTCTGTCTGGTCGCCATGCAGGGCGATTTGCGCTGGAGCGGCTGGCTCGGCCGGCTCGCGCAGCCGTTCTTGCGGCTCTAGCCGCCGACGCGGCTGGCGGCGCCATAGCCGGCGCTCGCGGCCAGCGCGCCCAACACAATGCCCCAGGCGATGTCGACGATCGTCAATTGCGTCGTCCAGTTGCGCAGGGTCGCCTGATTGGTGAGATCATAGGTCGCGTAAGCGAAAAAGCCCAGCAGCGCGCCATTGAGCGAAGCTGTTGCGAGCGAACCGCTGCGCAGCGCCGGCGTCACGGCGAAGATCATCAGGCCGACAGGAAAGATCAGATAGAAGACGATCGCCGCCGGCAGATTGACGTTTGACGCCAGAATATCGCCAAGCGTCGGCCGATAGAGGCGTTCGGCCATCGTACCAAGCCAGACCATGTCCGCCGCCACGAGCGCGACTAGGGTCGCCACATATCCCGCAAAGACCGCCATCGCGCCCTCCCATTTCTTTTCGCCGTGCGGCGGCGATACGCGGCGGGGCAAGCGATGGATCACCCGACCGGGCCGCGCCTATCCTCGCCTGTCGTTAACGAACGTCGTTAACGGCGCATTAAGGGCTAAAATGTTAGATCGCTCTAGAGCTCACCCGCACCCTTCGCACAGTTCCGGAGTCCGACGTGCAGCGACGGGAATTCCTGGCGTCCGGCCTCGCCGCCGCGGCCGCCTTTGGCCTTAGCCGTGGCGCGGCGGGGGCGGCGACGTCGCTTGCGGTGCTGCGGCT